>JBDSNC010000213.1:0-67159 GCA_039915545.1 Luteolibacter sp. | reverse complement strand
TCCGCTTCCGCTTCCGCTTCCGCTTCCGCTTCCGCTTCCGCTTCCGCTTCCGCTTCCGCTTCCGCTTCCACTCAGCCTTCAAGTTTCTCTTCCCGCTTCCTTCGTTCCTTTCTCTTTTTGCTCGTGGCGGTTTTTGCGACGGCGCAGACGGGGTGGGGGCAGAGTTATTTGGGGCTCGATGGCGGATTTGAGGGAACGGCTACGATTGACGGCACGTTCAGTGCGTCTGCGCCTTCAGCTGGGAATGGTAAATGGACCACTCAGGGATCAAGTGCAACCCAGTCGGCGATTGCATCAGAGACAACCACAACTCGCAGTGGTAGCAAAGCGATGAAAATCAGTGGAACCAGCACATCTCTAGCTCGCGTCTGGTCTCCATCTTTCACAATTACTTCCACCTCATCGAAGTTTTTCATTCAGTATTACAGAAGGTCGGCAAGCACAACAAATACCCAAAGCCCGCAATTGGGGCTGATTCGTGGAGGAACGGAACAACTCAATGGATCTTATGCAGTCGTATCATCTACTAACACATGGGAAAAAGTGACTTATGCACCTACTGCTGTTACTACTGTAACAACCGTAACTGGCGTAATTGGGAATAAGGCTGCCGGAACGGGGGGTGACTTTTTTGTTGATGATTTCTGTATTTACGCCGACACAGCAGTTGATAACACGGCACCCAACGCCCCGACAAGCCCGAGCGCTACTGTCGGAACTTCTCAGCTAACCGTAAGCTGGACTGCTGCCAGCGGTGGTGTCGACAACGGTGGATACTTGGTTGTCCGGGGCACCACAGACCCAACTACTGCTCCAAACGCTAATGGTATTTACGCGGCGGGGAACGCCGTGGATTTTGGCCAGATTGTGGTCTATAACGGCACGGGCACGAGCTTCGTTGACACCAGTCTTACAGGCGGGACTCAGTATTTTTACCGCATCTATACCTACGACAAAGCCTACAACTATTCTGCCGCAGTCAATGTTTCTGGCACTCCAACATCCCCCGCAACTGCCCCAGGAGCACCAACCATCGGAACCGCATCGGTCGCAGGCGTTAGCGGAAGCGCATCGGTCGCATTTACTGCACCTGTCTCAAACGGAGGCGCGACCATTTCGAGCTACATCGCCACTTCGTCTCCGGGCAACATCACGGGCACATTGGTCCAAGCGGGGAGCGGAACGATTCCCGTATCGGGCCTCACAAATGGGACGGCTTACACATTCACTGTCACTGCCACTAACTCAGTCGGCACGAGTGCCGCAAGCGGCGCTTCCAGTAGTGTGACTCCCTACACGACACCAGGGGCGCCAACGATCAACTCGATTACCCCAGGCGACAGCCAACTAAGTGTGGCTTTTACCGCAGGAACAACAGGGGGATCGGCTATTACGGATTACAAATACTCCCTAAATGGTGCGCCCTTTATTTCTGCTGCCACCACATCTAGCCCGTTTATAATTACGGGTCTGACCAACGGCACAACGTATAGTGTCCAGATTCGCGCAGTGAATGCCGCAGGCGACGGTGCGGTTTCCACTTCGGTTAATGGTACCCCTGTGGCTCCGAATACACCAAGTATTGTCGCCTCTCCAGCGACGTTGGCTGCTGTAACCACTACTTATGGAACGGCTTCCACCACGAGAACATTTACCACTTCAGGGACGGTGCTTTCGGGAGATTTAACTGTCTCGGCTCCGACGGGTTTTGAAGTCTCTACATCTGCTGGCAGCGGCTACGCCACGAGTTTAACTTTGACCGCGACAAGTGGCACCGTCGCGACGACCACAATCTATGTCCGTCTCGCTGCGACCGCGGCAGCCGGAAGCTACACAGGCAACGTCAGCATTTCCGGCGGCGGAGCCGCCACCGTGGACGTTGCAACCACTTCCAGCACAGTCGCGCAAAAAGCAATCACCATTACTGGCCTCACCGGGGTGGATAAACCCTACGATGGCAATACCAGTGCTACTTTCACCGGAACTCCCGCCTACGCTGGTTTAGAGAATTCCGAGACTTTCACCGTCTCTGGCACCCCGGTTGCCGCCTTCGCTACAGCAGGCGCAGGAAACGGAAAAACGATCACTGTCTCCGGCTACACGGCGCCATCGGCCAACTACACTTTGGCCGCTACCAGCTTAACGGCTAATATCGCGACGATTCCGCTGGCGATTACGGGTGTCTCCGGCGTAAGTCGTGCCTACACTGGATTGACCAGCGCCACGTTGTCTGGCACGGCAACTTACGTGGGCTTGGTCAATAGCGAGTCATTCTCTGTCACTGGCACGCCAACCGCCAATTTTGCCACTGTAACGGTAGGCACTGCTAAACCGATCACCGTGACAGGCTACACCGCTCCCTCGGCGAATTACACGGTCAGCCAACCCACTGGTCTATCGGCCGACATCACAACCAAGGCATTGACAATCACCGGAGTTTCAGTGTCAGCACGCCCCTACAATGGTCTGACGACGGCCACATTAACTGGCACGGCGAGTTACTCAGGCTTGGTTAACGGCGAGACTTTTACGGTGACGGGCACTCCCAGTGCCACTTTTGCGAGCGCGAATGTTGGAACGGCAGTTTCGATCACGGTAACTGGCTACGCCGCCCCATCGAGCAATTACTCCGTCACCCAGCCGACATTGTCCGCCAATATCACGGCTGTGCCCCTCACGATCACCGGATTGTCTGGAGCCAATAAAATTTACGACGGCACGACCTCCGCCACCTTGTCTGGAACATCTGCTTATTCCGGTTTGGTTAATAGCGAAGTATTTGCTGTTACAGGCTCACCCACCGCAACTTTCGCAAATGCGACTGTGGGAACAGCAAAGGCGATCACGGTCACGGGCTACACGGCTCCAAATACGAACTACACCATTACTCAGCCCAGCGGTCTGACGGCGAATATCACCAAGGCAACTCCCACGATTGCCACGCCTCCGACCGCTACGTCGATTAACAGTGCCCAGACGCTGGCATCGTCCACCTTGTCAGGCGGTGTCGCAAATGGTGTTGGCGGAGCTTTGTCAGGAGCATTTGCCTTCACTACACCTGCCACAACGCCAAGCGTCGGAACGTCGAGCCAAGGTGTTATTTTTAATCCAACGGACACTACAAACTATAACACCGCATCGACCACAGCCAGCGTCACAGTCACCGCTGCCGGGTATGCAGGGACCGGTGAGTTTAATAAAATTGTCGCGACTGCTGATGTTACAGATGGGTTCTACATACTTGCGGGGTCAACCACCAATGCAATGAACAATACAATTACCACTTTTTTTAGTCAGAGTTCAATCTCAGTGAACGCCAATAAAATAACTAACCCCGCCACTTCGATTGTCTGGAGAATTCAAGCAAATGGTGGAGGTAAAATTATATTTAATGAAGCGATTTCCGGGTATGTTTCATATACTGGCGGTGGTAATGCGGCCCAAGTATCCAGCTCAGTAACCGGAAATACAGAGCGTTGGACTATTGCCGCCTCCTCCAATTTATTTACCTTTATTAATGTCGCGGATTCTACGCGATACCTACAATATAATTCAGGCTCAACTCGTTTTGCTTGTTATACAAATTCGCTAACAAATATCACGCTTTATAAGCTAACTCCAGTCATTACTGGCGCAGCCACAGCCACCGCATTCACAACGACATACGGAACGTCTTCGGACGTTCAGACATTTAACGTCTCAGCAACTGGTCTTGGTGTTAACTTGGTAGCCAATGCTCCGACTGGTTACGAGGTTTCAGCGGAAGGAATTAGCTACGGCACCACGGCTTCGTTTGTGCCGGTCAGCGGTATCGCTAGCGGGTTACTGCGAATCCGCCTAGCGGCAACGGCAGCAGTAACGGGTTCCTACAATTCTCAGAACATCACCCTGTCCAGCACGGGTGCAACTACCGTCAACATCGCCACCGCCGCCAGCGGCAACACGGTGACAGCCAAGGCCTTGACCATCACCGGTCTGTCCGGTGTGAATAAGGTCTATGACGGCACCACGACGGCCACCCTGTCGGGCACTTCTGTCTACAGCGGCTTGGTCAATGGCCAAACGTTCACGGTATCGGGCACACCGGCAGCCACTTTTGCCGATGCCAATGTCGGCACAGCCAAGGCCATCACCGTCACGGGTTACACCGCGCCATCGGCGAACTACAGCGTCACACAGCCCACCGGCCTCACGTCCAATATCACCCAAGCGGCGGTTGATCCACTCGCGGTGACGTTCACACCTGACGGCAACGGAGCTTACACTGCGAGTTCGCCGGGAGTTAGCGGGTTCACCTATAATTATACTGGTCGTTCCGGCACGACTTATTCCTCAAGCACCGCGCCCACGGCCCCTGGATACTACACGGTCACGGCCACTTCGAGCGATTCTAACTATGCTGGAGGATCTTCACAAGACTACTTCATTGCTGGTCCGATTGCGGTCAGTGACAGCGTGACGAAGTCTTCGAATACGGCTCCGTTCAAAATCCCGGTGGCGACTTTGCTGGCGAATGACAAGCGCATTGACGATTCGGGCACGCTGCTAACTACAGGCTTGAGCGTTTCAGGTGTCACCAGCGGGACCGCGACTGTGACGGTGAGTGGTGCGTTTGTCTTCTTCACGCCGTCCGCCAGTGCGACCGATACGTTTACCTACACCTTGAGCGATGGCACCAAAACAGCCACCGGCACGGTGACGGTTTCCACCGCCGCCGCTGCGCCATTCACCCTCAGCATCCTCCGGGTGGTCACTCCGGCGGCGTTCGATAGCACGAATACCAGCGTCACCGTCGAGTTCGCTGGGGTTCCGGGCCAGACCTACCAGATCCAGTATTCCACGGATATGAGCACTTGGAGCGATCCCCCGCTATCTGTTTCCACCGGCTCCACCGGGACCTTCAACGCCACGTTCACCACGCCGGGTGACCATGCCGCCGCATGGGGCAGCCTGTTCTTCCGCGCCACCCGCTAACTTCTTTCCCCCACACCCTCTTCAATGAAATTGAAAAAACTGCTTCCGGTCGTCGCGCTGATCACCTTCGTCTGCACCGCGAGTTCTCCCGCTGACCTCACGATTCACTACGATTTCGGGAATGGAAACGTGGTGCCGGATGGTTTCGGCCAACTTTCGGATGTGAAGATCCTGGGGGGCCTTTCCGGTCTGGCGGACATCGATCAAGTGGTCACCCGGTTGAACCTGACAACAGGCACTGCGGGAAATCCAATGTATCTGGGAGATCTCTACTCCAGCCTCACCTTCGGGCAAACCGGAGAGACCCAGAAGACTGCGGTGTTGTTGAATCGACCGGGCCGCGACGACACCCATCCCTTTGGAAGCGATTTCTCCTCGTTGAACGTTACACTGGATGACTCCGCCATAGGCACCAATGTCTGGGGGGCGACCACGACGACTGGAACCTACAACTCGGATGGCAGACTTGGTGTGGATCCAAACGCGGCTGGAGTGGCTTTTACCGGAGGGTCCAACTCTCTGACGACTTTGGAGGGAGCCACTTTTGCCAGCAACCGGGTATCCCTGCTGGTCGCGGATTTCTCAGGAGGTGGCATGGCCACTCTTTCCGGGTGGGGTGTCAGTGTGACGGGAACTGCTGCCACCACGGGTAGTTTCGCTCCCGGAGCGAACGCATCCCTCAGTGACAACGGAACCGGAGCAACGATGGTCGGCGCGATTCTCAACACCTCTAACGAAACTTCCGGAAGCCTGACGATCAATCTGGCAGGGACGATGACTTTTTCCAACGGCGTGATTGGAACCGGTGGCATCAACAAAACCGGGGCAGGCACGCTGGTCTTGGAAGGTGCGAGCAGCTATACCGGGCCCACCTCGGTCGGTGTCGGCACATTGATCGCCACCGGGAATGGCTCCGCTGCCACCGGAAACGTGAGTATCAGCGGTGCCGGAACCCGTTTGGGCGGCACGGGAACCATCGGGGGTAACACCACGATCAGCACCGGCGCCATTCATTCCGCCGGAGGAGTGACTGTTGACAAGGTCGGCATTCAGACCTTCGACAAACCGGCGGAGGCCACCACAAGCCTGACCTACGCCGCAGGTTCCATCTTCGAGTGGGACATCAATGGCAACACGAAAACCCAAGAAGGAGCGGGGACCATGGAATCTCCCTATGTCTTTGACCAAATCATTGGCAGCGGAACTCTGACGGTGAATGAAACCGCTGACACCGGGACGATATTCCGGGTGATCCTCGGTAGCGGCGTGGATGCGGAAGATGGCTTCTGGAATACTCCGAACGCGACACGCACTTGGGACAATATTTTCAGTGGCTTCGGGACGGTGGTGGGTGGTTTTGATAGCAGCAATCTCCAAGTGGTTGGATCGGGACTGAGCGGGATTGGTACGTTCACTATTTCAGGTACTTCGCTCACCTGGACGGCCGTCCCGGAACCTACCAGCGCGCTGGCCGGATTGTTGATCACGGCCGGTTTGCTTCGGAGGAGGCGCAAGAACTGATTTTTCTGCTATCATCAATGGCCGCTGCGGGATTTGGGTTTTTCCGCAGAGCCGGTCTTCTTTGGCCGGAGTCGTCCCGTCAATTTCCGCCCTCAGCACTTCACCTTTCCCCGTCAAAAGTCCCTCCATCATGGCTCAATGGAACCTGCAAACCGTTCATTCGGACGTCGAAACCTTTTGTAAAAGTGTGCGGCGCAGGGGAGTGATCAGTAAATTTCGGCATTATCGGATCGCGGCAATTACCGGAATCCCTGCATCAGGCAGGAAGCTCGCAAGCTGGTGTCGCCCGCGCTTGAGCAGCCTTGGCCAGACCCGGGTAACAGAACATCCGTTGATGCGGGCTCTTCGGGTTGGTTGTCGTTTTCTCGGGTGAGGTTGCTGCGGAGGCGGAGGGTGGCGTGATACGGGTATTCCTGCCTGTTCCTGCGGAGGGTGGACGAAGCTTGTGAAACAACAGCGGGCCACGGCGGGTGCTGGCTTTCTGCGGGTCTGCTTATCGCTGGGAAGAACAGGCAGGAATGCCTGTATTACGCCGACTACGGTCCAAGCGCATGGACTTCCAGGCGCGCCTTCACTACCAAATCCGGTTGCGATGCGCGGAAAACGGACGATTTTGTGCGATCCATGTCTGACTCGAAAAACTCACTGTTCGCCCGTTTTGCCAAGAAGACCTCCTGCCAGGCGGGAAAGCCGACCACCTTCTTCATCGCGTTCCTGATCATCGTCGTCTGGGCGGTTTCCGGGCCGCTGTTCGGCTACAGCGATACGTGGCAGCTCGTCATCAACACCAGCACCACGATCATCACTTTCCTGATGGTGTTCCTGATCCAGAATTCCCAGAACCGTGATTCGGAGGCGCTGCAGATCAAGCTCGACGAACTCATCCGCGTGCAGAAGCAGGCCAACAATTCGCTGCTGAACCTCGAGGACTTGTCCGAAGAGGAACTCGACAGGATCCGCAAGGAATACACCGATCTCGCGGAAGCGAAACGGAAGGGGGACAAGCCGGCATCCTAAGAGGCTGTCTTAAAAATGCGCATAGGCAGGGATCGAATTGCCTCCGGCCATGCGGATGGCGCTTCGCGGTTGATAGGATCTCGCTAGCGCTCGCTCTGCATTCCGGGTGGTCCGCGAGAATGGGAAGTGAACGGTCGGCCATGTTTTGATTTTCAAGCATCTGATGGTCAGGACCGTTTTCTTATCATTCGCTGGACCGTTGCGGAGAACGGTCCCTGCCATTTTTCAGACGGCCTCTAACACAGCCGCGGACCGCGCGGGCCGTTTTACGCGGTTTCGAAACCGATCTTTCATACTCCGAAAGCGCGTCATTTTCAGAATGACTCCCCGCACGCACTTGTGAAAAATGAGCGAATCATGTCCTTGAAGCATTTCAAACTCATCCTCTCGCTCGCACTCGTTCCCGCATCGGTCCGGGCGCAGGACGACTACACGAAACACTTCGATCCCGGCGTGATGGGACCGCCCGCGGCGGTGGCCATTTCGGAGGCGGCGGTGGCGAAAGTCCGGATGCCGCTCGCGCCAGGACCCTTCGCGGCGACTTGGGATTCCGTTGGAAAGAATTACAAAACGCCTTCCTGGTTCGCTGACGCGAAGTTCGGAATTTTCCTGCACTGGGGCCTCTACGCGGTGCCGGCGAAGCACAATGAATGGTTTGAAAAGCACATGTATGGCGCAGAGCTGAAGTGGCAGGAGGAAAAATACGGGCCTCTCGAAAAATTCGGCTACAAGGATTTCATCCCGAAGTTCACGTGCGAGAAATTCAGTGGCGACGAGTGGGCCACGCTCTTCCGGAAAGCGGGGGCGAAATACGTGATGCCCACCGCGCAGCATCATGACAACTTCGCGATGTGGGACAGCAAGCTGACGAAGATCGGTGCGAAGGACATGGGGCCGAAACGCGATCTGATCGGCGAGCTGTGCGTTGCGACGCGCAAGCAGGGGTTGAAGTTCGGCGTCTCGAACCATGGCATCGAGAACTTCACCTTCATCAACCCGTCCAAGGCCGTCAGCGACCGGCTGAAGACTGCGAAGGTCGATCTCTTCGATCCCGACTGGAAGGATATCTATCACTACGCCGACCGCAGCGAAGCGGCCCTCACGGAATTTCTCACCGACTGGGTGGAGCGGAACATCGAGCTCATCGACAAGTATCAGCCCGACATGCTGTGGTTCGACAACGGCGTGAACGGAGCGAAAGACCGTGAGCTGGATCCGCTGAAACTCCGCGTGGCCGCGCATTATTACAACCGGGCCATCGAGTGGAAAAAGGAGGTTTCCATCAGCACCAAGGGGCTGGCGTACGCTCCGAGCGGTGACAATTTCAAACAGGTCGGCTCGATCATCGACTTCGAGAAAATCGGCACCCGCTCGCCACCGGGCATCCGGCCCGGGCCGTGGCAGGTGGATCATCCGATCGGCAGCACCTGGGGCTACACCGAGGGCATGACTGTTTCGAAGGCGGATTCGATCATTCCCAAGTTGGTCGACACGGTGAGCAAGGGCGGGAATTTCCTGCTCAATCTTTCCCCGATGGCGGATGGCACGATTCCGAAAGCGCAGCAGGATACGTTGTTAGCGATTGGCAGATGGCTCGATGTGAATGGCGAGGCGATTTACGGGACACGCCCTTGGAGGCAATTCGGCGAGGGCAACGTGCGGTTCACCACGAAGGGCGATGTGCTTTACGCGATTCTGACGGGCAAGCCGGGCGACCTTGAAATCAAGGCGCTCGGTGGCGGGAAAGCGGGCCGTGTTGAGTTGCTGGGATCGGGCGGGAAGATTGATTTCACGCAGAATGACAGCGCGTTGCGGATCAAGCTGCCTGCGCGTCTCTCTGAGTCGCCGCTGGTTTTCCGGATCGGCGGAGCGCTTCTGTGACGGCTTGAAAAACGAGGATCGGCGGAATCCGTCCGCCGATGTCAATGAAGGCTCAATGAGTGAGGTGAGACCGCCGCCAACGGATCTTCTTTGGCCTGGGCGACCGGAAGTCAGGAATCCTTGGATCAGCCGTGCCAATTGACGTTCTGGCCGCGGCTGTCGATGTGCGTGAAATCGGAGTAACCACCCACACCACCGCGGAAAAGTCCGAGGTCGCGCAGCTCGCGGGCGGTTTTGGTGACTTGTGAGGCGGCGATCGGGAATTTCACGTCCACGGCCACGTTCGCCTGATGCCATGAGCCGGCTTTCGCGCCTTCGCAATGGGCATTGTAGGCAGGGCAGCGGTAGGCGGAAACGATCTCGACCTGGCGCACTCCCATTTCCATGGCCACCCGGTCCGCCACGCGGAGGGTGTATCCCATGCGGGCCCACCAGACTTTCGGCGGAAGGATGTTCCAGACGGAGCCCTTTGCTTTCGCGTGGGCCTCGATCACCTGTGCCACCGAAATATTCTGGAGCTTCAGCGTGGAAAGATAGCGGGTGTATTCGGGAAGCACCGATCCCTGGCTGTGTGCCCACTCCGATGGCAGTTCGGTCAGGTCGATCCTACCCGCTGCTTGCACCAGTGGCGGCGCGGTGCGGGAATTCGTCTGCACGTTCACCCGTGGCGTGATATCGGCTTTCGCTGTGATTGAGGAAGTTACGAGCCCGAGACCGGCCAGTCCGAGAGTGCTGATCACGCGCCGACGATCGGTCGGCAGCGCTGAAAAAGGAGTCGTGGTGGCGGGCTCGTTTGGGAAAAGCATGTCGGGAAAGTGGGTTGGGTTGGTTGGCGACCAGCGTTTTGCGTGCCGGAAACCGGGATTTTTATAAACTCGGTTTTTCCGAATTCCCGCCGACCAAACCACACTGACCGGGTGCGGCAAGGAAAAAAGGCCTCGTCGGGCAAATTGCCGGATGCCTGACGGGGGTGATTCAGCCTGTGACCTGCGACGCCAGGAGAGGATAAAACGTCCGGAAATCCCCCGCGAATTCCTCATGTCCGGCCAACAACATTTCCACGGCCGGAGTCAGATCCACCGGCCTGCGCAGCCTTCCACTGATCCGGTCCAATGCCAACCGGATCCCGTCGATCCGCCGGTAGGAAAGCAGCAACCCCTCGTCACGGATTCCCGCAAGCCGTTCGTATGCCTGCTCTGGCAGCCGGTCCCGAAACCCGTCAATGCTCGCGTGGAAATCGTCCACGAACACCTCCAACGGAACGGGCGAATAGTCCGACCAATTGCAGGCCAGGAAATGATCGTAGAACACGTCCACCAGGATCGCCCCGTACCGCCGCAGCGGTGGATCGATCCGGCGCGTGCTCGTACGGAAAACCGGATGGCTGTCCGTGAAAGCGTCGATCGCCCGGTGGTGACGGATCCCAGCGGCGAACTCGTCCGGCACCAACGCCAGCTCCGGGCCGCGGAGGATGTCGGGAAGCAGGTTCCCGATCCGCGCCGCCGGCGAAGGATCTGACAGATGGAGGTGGGCGAGCCAATTCATGCGCGATGGAAACCAGCCTCAATCCGGGCGCGCTGGCCGCATCCGGGTCACTTTGTACGGATTTCCCTCCGCATCGTAAGTGATCCACTCGCCGACCTGTTCGCCATTTTCAAAATATCCGGACCGCAGCATGGTGCCATCCTTGCGGAACCATTCCCAATATCCATTCAGCACCCCGGCGCGGGTTTTTCCCTTCGCCTTCACGGTGCCTCCCTTATGGTAATCAATGCGGTCTTCGTCGGATGGATCGTCGCTCGTCATGGGCGGACCGGGGTTTCGTTCGTCACGTCGAAAGCTGACGCTGGCACCGGATCGATCGGCCGGATTTCATAAAACAACCCGCACGCCAGACAGGGATTTCCCGCCGCGATCTCCGCCGCCTCCTCGAGACTGCCTGCCAGGATAAACCAGTATCCGCCGATCACTTCCTTGGTCTCACCGAACGGCCCGTCCGTCATCACGCCTTTTCGGGAAACCGTCGCGCCACCCGTGCCGAGCCGCTGCCCGGTTTTCATTTTTCCCTCGTCCACCAGCTGGTCCAGCCAGCCGTAAAACCGGTCGATCGCCTGCTGGATCTGCTCCTGCGGCACGGCCTCGTCCCATTGGCCGCGGGAGATGACGAGGTATTCGGATTTGGAAACTTCGCTGCTCATGGTGTTTTGGTAGCTCGCTTGGTTCATTTTAGCGCAATGATCGAGTCGATCCACTGCTCGATTTCCTCCCAGACTTCACGACCTTGAAGAGAATGATTATGCCCCGCGCCCGGAACAAGGATCAAACGCTTCGGTCCGGCCAAGGCTTCGAGAATGCGTTGTGAATGGGCGGGCGGAGTGTCGGTATCGGCCGCTCCGTGGATGACCAGCACGGGAACCGTGATCGCTCTGGCAGCCACAACCGGACTCGCGGCATCGATTTGAAAATGACCCTCCTCTTCCGCCAGCTTGAAGGCTTTTTCAATGATCGCCTGCGTGAAGACAAATGGCGCACGTTCGGTCGCCACCGTGCGAAAATCCGAAAATGATTCCGCGGCGACCACTGCGGAAATCCGTGGGTCCGTGGCCGCCAGTTGCAATGCCACCGCTCCGCCGAGCGAACTTCCGATCATCACGATGGGACCGGGAGCAACCGTATCCAACACCCGGCGCAGGTCCTCCTTTTCATAAAATCCGTAAGTGCATGCCTCACCTCCGGATTCGCCATGAGCGCGGCTGTCGTAGGCGATTACGTCGAATCCCCGCTTGCGGAAACGCTCCATCACTCCCGCTCCGCTCGCCCGGTTGTCGGCGACGCCGTGTAGATAGATCACCGTTCCGCGGTGATTCCCAACACCCGGCCCGCGCCATCCCTGAAGCGTCGCTCCTGCACCGCTGAATGTCACCTTTTCGCACATCGGCGGCGGTCCGACGGTCACCGGACGATGCAGAGGGTGCAGGATCAGCGCCGCACCAACCGCCGGGAGCTTGAACGCGATGAGAACCGCCAGCAGAAGAACGGCGATGCCGATGAACTTCAGAATTTTCCTGCCGCGTTTTTTCATGAGTGAAGTGGGATTTCCCCATGTTTTCAGGCCACCCCACGATCCAACTCATTCCTGCATCTTACGCTGCCACTCCACGTATTTCACAATTCCCTCGCGGATCGGTGTCATCGGGTGGTAGCCGAGGATTTTTTCCGCCTTCGCCACATCGGCGTAGGTTTTCGGGACGTCGCCGGGTTGGTCGGGCAGGTCGTTGATCACCGCTTTCTTGCCGACCGCAGCTTCCACGATCCCGATCAACTCGTTGAGTGTGGTGGTAGCCGCGCCGCCGAGGTTGAAAATTTCAAATGGCGATTTCTCCGTGTATTCCGCCGCCGCGAGGATGCCGCTGACGATGTCCTCGACGTAGGTGTAGTCCCGCGCGGTGCTGCCGTTGCCGTAGCGATCGATGGAACGGTCGTGCAGCAGCGCCGAGGTGAATTTGGAAATCGCCAGATCCGGCCTTTGCCTGGGTCCATAAACCGTGAAAAACCGCAGGCAGGCGCAGCGCAGCCCGAAGAGGTGCGAGTAGTTCGAACACATCTGCTCGCCCGCCAGTTTGGTCGCCGCGTAGGGCGAGATAGTGCGCTCGATGGGGTCCGTTTCCGCGAAGGGCACCTTCTTATTCACGCCGTAAACCGATGACGATGAAGCGAATACGAAAAACTTCACGCCGTTGTGACGGCACGCTTCCAGCAGATTCAGCGTGCCATCCATGTTCGTGCTGAAATACAGCCGCGGGTTCGCGATCGATGGCCGCACGCCCGCTCTGGCCGCCAGATGGAAAACTCCGTCGAACCGGTGGCGCGCGAAAACCTCCACCACCACCGCGTCGTCGCTGATGTCACCACGGACGATTTCCACCTTCCCGCGCAGGCTGGCGAGGTTGTTCTCCTTCACCGCCGGATCGTAGTAATCGTTGAAATCATCGAGGATCACCACCTCATGCCCCGCCGCCACCAAGGCCTCGCTCAGGTGGGAGCCGATGAAGCCCGCGCCCCCGGTGACGAGGATCTTTTTGGGAGAATTTTGGATGCTCAAGGGACGGAAAACCTACCAAGCACCCACCCGTTGGCAATCCCATTCATAATGGCGGGGGGAACCCGGATTCAGAATTTACCGCAAAGGCGCGGAGGTCGCAAAGGGACGCCAAGATGAGTGGGATTTGTGCGGGAGATGACTCTTCAATTGGAGCGCGGAATTTATTCCGCCAGTGAGGCGATGGATGCTGCTGGCGGAATGAATTGCCTATGGGCCAGCCGGGCCGGGCTACGCCTTTTGAATGAAGGTCTGCGATCGCAGACTCTGGATTCCGCGCTCCAGTTCTCACCCACCCACCCGATCCGCAAGCTGCCTCAAAATCGCTTCGATTTCATCCTCTGCATCCACCGGCATCACGCCGACGACGGAGTTGAGATCGCTGACGTAGCCTTTGATCTGCTGGCGGACGCAGCTCTTGATGCGATCCAAAGTGACACCGGCGGCGATGATTTCCTCCTCCGTCGCGTTGGTTTTCTGCGGGAGCTGGTTGATGTCCTCGATCAGGATGCCCGCCGTTTCGCTCGATGGGCCGAACAGTTTGTAGGAAAAATTCCTCACGTAACAGATGCCCAGCGGTTTCGGCCCGAGCCCGGCGGCGTGCAGGCGGGAGGCGGAAATGTAGTTCTCGGCGGCGCGGCGGCGGGTGCTTTTGGTGAGCGCCTGCTTCCAATCACCGGCGGAATAGCGGCCGATTTTTTCGTCATCGAGCGCGCCGGACATCAGCACGTCGAACGCCGGGGTGACCGGGCGCAGGCAGTGGATGTTGCCATTTTTCGGATAGGCCAGCTTGAGGTTGAGCGCGGGGACGTAGAAATTCCACGCTCCGGCCATCGCCTTCATCACCCGGCCGTCGCAAAAGAACCAGCCCATGAAGAGCCGCGCTTTTTCGAAAGAATGGATGGGGATTTCCATCAGTAGTTAGTTGGCGCGCTCGCGGGCGATTTGCGCGATGCGGTCGAAGGCGGCTTCGACGCGGCCTTTCGCTTCGGTGGCGAATTTGCGGATTTCCTCGGGGAAAACCTTGGGCACGTTTTCCTTGGCCGCCTTGTAGGAATCGAAGTGCAGGTGCGGCACGCCCATGTCCTTCATCATCGCTTCGGTCTTCCATGTGTTCGAATCCCAAGTGGAATACGGGATTTCCAACACCGAACTCGCGACCGCCGCGTGGAAGCGGCCGATGCAGAGGCGGCGGTAGGAACAGAGTTTGTTCAGGTAGCCGGAAACGGTCGGGTAGCGCGTGGTGAAGCCGATTTTCCACCGCACTTTCAGCGGGCCGATGTTCATGTATTGGCGCAGCACGTTGTCGGTCTCGCCATATTCCTCGGTGGGTGCGGGCTTTTGGAAGGAGCGCAAAAATGAGGAAGCAAACATCGCGTCCGGCACGGTGATGCACTTCGCGCCGGCGGCGTTCACCGCGGCGGTGCTGGTGGATTCGCGGGCGGAGATGAAGAGGAATTTCTCCAGATCCGGGTGCGGCGAGTTTTCCTGATAGACGCAGTTCATCAGGACGGAGGGAAATTTCCCGGCCAGATCGACGAGGTGGCGGTGCTTGTCGTGATGGATCGAGCCCTCGCCGTTGATGACCACCAGATCGACGCCCTCCAGCTGCTTCTGATAGTCCGCGACGTTGAAATCGCGCTTCAGCGAGACTTTCAGCTCCAGCCCGGTGCGTGCGAACTGCTCGCGAAAGGTCTGACAAACCAGCCGGCAGCCGAAGTGCGACTGGTAGATGCTGGTGTCGTTGATGAGGGCGACCGTTGGCTTTTTCATGATTCCTAAAATGATGTCAGTGGATCGCGATCCCCATGGATTCGATCACCTGCCGCTCGGACGAACCGACGTGCGGCATGCGCCGTTTGCGCCAGAATCGCCAGCGAATGCCATGATAAAACGTGCGGGTCTCGAAAAAATCGAAGCCGTAGAGGTCCACCGCCGCCGCTCCGCACTCTTGGAAAACGAGGCTGCTGGCGATCAGGCCGGACGACGGCCGCCCCGGCGCGGTCTTCACGGCGAGCGCCTCCGCCACGGTTTCCGGCGTGCGGAAAAGCGGGATTTTGTGCGGGACAGAGAGTTTTTCAGAGAGCGGTTTCGGCGTCAGCCAGATGGCGACGCGCGGGTGGAAATTCGTTTCGATGTAGGGCCAATCGATACGGGCGTCCGAGAGTCCGTAAACATCGGTGCGGCTGCCCTGGTCGCGCGGGGATTTGATTTCGCCGTAATTGAAACGCATCACCACGTCGTGCGCGTCGATTTCCGCGCCGTGGTTTTTCCCGAAAATGCTCTGCGCATTGCCGACGAGGGCGACGCGGCGACCGGCGAATATGGGCTGCAACTCGTTGAAATCCATGCGTTTCAATTCCACGTCAGCCGTTGGCACAATTGCTCCGCCATGATCTCGGTGACGTTGATCGTCGGCCGCGGGTTTTTGAGGAAATCCCGGTTCACCTCGGTCAGCCGGGCGATCGGCAGGCGGGAAATCAGGCCGAGTGATTCGAGATTCGAGAGATAGCCCGGCATGAAACTGGTGGCGGGGAACGGCGTATGCGCGGGCTGGATCACTACGACGGGTTTATCGGTCGCCACCGCTTCTGTCACCATGGAAACGCTGTCCTGCGTGACCCAGATCACCTCCGCCGCGCCGAGATAGGCGTTGAATTTCTTGTCCGGCTGATGGCACCACCAGACGGCGTCGGCGATGATTTCCGGCGGGATCAGACTTTGTAAACGCGCTTCCACTTCCTTGCCGGTGCGGCGGGATGTCGTCACCAGCCAGCGGATGCCTTCGCGTTTCGCGAGCTCGGTCATGCCGACGGCGAGTTTTTCCCAATCGGCGTCCTGGAAACCATGGCTGCGCGATTTCCCCCCGACCAGCATGCCCCAAAGTCGGTCGCTCGGTTTATCGGCCCAATCCGCCGCCGCTCGGTTGACGATTTCCGGGGTGATCTTGGTGGGAATAACGTCCATCCGCAGGTCATTTGGGGCGGTTTCCAGCGAGGAGGGAGTGAAAACCGTGTGGAACCATTCCGGCGGGTAAGGCTTCCGTTCGCCGAGGAAAACGAAGGGCACGCCGTGTTTCACCGCCAACGTCCGGGCGGCGAAAACACTACGTCCACCGCTGGAGATGATGAGGTCCGGTGGGGGTTCATCGGGTTTCGGGCGTTCCAGACCGATCGGTCCGTAAAGCACGGAATCGGGAAGCGGGCGTCCGCTTTTCCTCATCCCGATGAGCCGGATCATGTGGCGGACGAAGCCGTTGATCTTAGGTCGGCACTCGAACTGGCGGGTCTGCACGGGGAATTTCTCCGCCAGCGCGGCGGCGAGGCCGGTCGATTGGCTGACGTGGCCGGGACTGCCCTCGCTGATGATCCAGATGGTGCGTTTGGCGGTCATGGGGCGATTGGAGCGCGGAATTTATTCCGCAAGTCTTCTCTGCGGCGATACTGGCGGAATAAATTCCGCGCTCCAGTTTGATTTCACTCGCGCCAGTTGTCGGCCACCCATTTCGCGGGCATGAGGTAGCGGGAAATGTGGCGGCGCCAGCGGCGGTCGGTCTTGCGCTGGCTGAAGACCCACTTGAGGTGCTCCAGGCGCGGGCGGTGCGGTTTTTCCTCGGACCATTGGCCGAGCGCGCCATCGGGCGGTTTCGGGTGGCCGGGGAAAGTGACGATCTTCACGCCTTCCGGTTTCACCGGCGGGCGCAGGTAGCGCAGCGGCCAGATGCCCATGCAGTGTTTGCTGAAATGTTTGGTCCACGATTCCGGCCAGAACTTGATGCCACTCTTCACGTTGGCGGTGACGTAGTTCTGCTCGAAACGGTATTTCCGCGAGATGACCGCCGAGTCCGCCTGGAGGTTTTCCAGCATGTAGGGGTTCCCGCCGATGGGGAAACGGAAGACTGAGGTCTGGCCGTGTTTGCCGAACAGGCGCACCCAGTTCCGCGCCACGTAGACTTCGGACGGATCGCCGTAGGTGAAATAGTCGTCGATGTTTGAGACGATGACCGAGTCCAGATCGATGAAAAGCGCGGTGCCGGTGAGGCCAGCAAGATCGCGGCCCCAGAGCGCGATTTTCGGCCATTTTCCGGGGACGTCGGGCGGGATCTCGCAGCCGAGCGAGGGCAGCGGCAGGCATTTCACCTCGGGGCGGACGCCGGTGGTGTCGTCGGTGAAGCAGATGAGCGTGAAATCCCCGGTGATGTTCCGGCGGCACATCGCCCACATGATATTCACGTATTCCGGCCCGTAAACCGTGCCCCATTTCATGCAGATGACTTGTTTCACGAGCGGCTAGGAGCGGGGTTTGGCGAGGAGAGTTTGATACACATCGAAGGTGGATTCGAGCATGCGCCGGAGCGTGAAAGCCTCGATGGACAAGGGGCAGGGGCAACTTTTCAGAATTTCGCGGGTCAAGTCAATGGCCCGGTCCACGTCGCCGGTTTTTACGAGGCCCTGCGGAAAAATCGCCCGTAACTGCTCCGCGACGCCACCGTGATCGTAACCGATGACCGGCTTGCCCAACGCGAGCGCCTCCAGCGAAACCCGGCCGAATGCCTCGGGATCGAGCGATAGTGAATAGACGACCGTGGAAACCGCCATGATCTCTTTCAGATCCGTGCGGTGGCCGAGAAACGAAATGCGGTCCGCGATGCCGAGGCTGGCGGCCAGCGCCTTGAGTTCGTCGAGAAACGCCACCTTCTTCGGGTGCGGGCCGCCGACGATCAGGCCTTGGACCGGCTCGCCCGCCCCGATCAATTTCGCGACCATTTTGATGAAATCCTGCTGGCCCTTCCAACGGGTGAGCCGACCCGGCAATAGCAGCGGAATCCGCCCTTCCAACTCCGGCTGCGCCGCCTTCCACCGCGCGAGCCATTCACCCGACGGCACGAAGCCGACCGGATAAAGCGCCTCGTCCACGCCGCGATGGATCACGCGGAGTTTCCCGGCATCGGTCGCCGGGTAGTTTTTCAAAATGTAATCCCGCACGCTTTCGGACACGGCGATCACGGACTCACCCTTGGTCATCACCGCCGAGTAGGCGTTCACGGAATAGAAACCGTGCACCGTCGTGACGAGCCGTGGCCGCGTGCGTTTATCCAACGTTTTCCACGCCAGAAATGCCAGCCAAGCCGGCATCCGCGAGCGGAGGTGGATGAGGTCCGGTTTCTCCTGGATGAAAATTTTCCGCAGCTTGGAAATCTGTGCGAGCGACGCCAGCGCCTTGCGGTGGACCGGCATCGTAATGTGCCGCGAGCCGCCGTTTTCCAACTCCGCCACCATGCTGCCGCCATTGGAAATGACGAGCGATTCGTGACCAAGCGACACCAAGTGAGCGGCGACTTCCAATGTGCCGCGCTCGACGCCGCCGGCATTCAGCTCGGGGAGAATTTGGATGACTTTCATGGCTGCGGCTTGAGAGAGATCAATGGAATGCCTGCGCGTTTCGCGGCTTTGACGAGGGCCTTCGAGGCGTTGCAGGTGAGGATGAAATCGATGGGCAGCGGTTTCGCGCGGTCGATTTCAGCGAGGAATCGTTGCAGGGAATCACGGTCACTACCGGGGAGTTCCCTGTCGCTTGCAATGATTTCATACGGCACGTCCGGGTGGGTCCAGTTTTCCGGCACCTTCCAGTCCGGCGGCGTCCCGGGCAGCCAAAGCAGCGCGCGGTGCGGCGTGCCTTCGCCATGCGCGTCCTGTCCGAGCCAATCGGTGAGCGGCCAGCGGTCCTTGATGTAAAGTTTCCACCGGTCCTGCAGCCAGAAGACGTCCAGCGGGCTGGCCTTCATTGCCTTTTCCAGCGCCTTCATGCAGTTCTCCGTGGAAATCGGCCCGTCGAGCGCGTGATAGCGGATCTTCCATTTTCCCGGCTCCTCCGTGATCACCGACATCGAGAAAACCTGACTTTTGCTCCGCCGCGCGATCAAACTTGGCAGCGGACTCGCCCGCGTGAGCCTGCCGAAAAACCGCACCAGTTCGCCGCTGCCGCCCACGCGCTGGTCGGCCAAAATCCCCACGATCCCGCCGTCCCGAATGAAGCCGGTGACGAGATGGAAGCTGTCTCGCTTGGAAAACAACCGCGTCCCGTCCGCCTCGCGCTGGGCGAGGAGTTGTTCGTCGAGAATCGGGTTGTTTAGCGGTCGGTAAAACGCGCCGCTCGCGTGCCCGGGCGGGAAAAAGCGGTTCATGCGCGTGAGGATTTCCCAGTTCCCCATGTGCGGCGGCATCAGGACCAGGCCTTTGCCGCCCGCCACCGCATCTTCAATGAGTTCCGGATTCTCGACCGACAGGATTTCCCCGATTTTCTCCATCGGCAACCGCGCCGTGTGCGCGGCGGAAACCAGGTTTGCGCCCGTCCGCCGGAACGACTCGCGGGCCATCTTTTCCAATGCCGGCAGGTCGTATTCGCCATGCAGCGCGATCCGCAAATTGCGCAGAACGGTTTTCCGGCGGCCGCTCATGAAATGCCAGACCAACCCGCCGAGCTTCTCGCCCAGCCGGAATGCCACCGGTCCGGGCAGCAGGCTCACGGCCTTTTCCATCCCCGTCTGCGCAAGCCACTCCAGCCGCCATTTCCAGCGTTTCGGGTGGTGTGTCAGGGATGCGTCAGCCACGGGAGGCGATTTCTAGAGAGTCCGTGGCCGCCGTGCAAGGCCATGAAAGCAATGTGTTCCGGCTGTCTCAGCCGGAAACAAAATCCCGGACCCCGGCTGAGACAGCCGGGACACTTTCCTTATTGATCAATACCGCAATGCAACACGAAGAACTCGGCGGGCAGGTGCGCGAGCGGTTCGCGCAGTTTGTCGATTTCCTCCGCCGGTCCGTGGAATTGAAGTTGGACGAGATCGGCGATTTTTTCCATCCGCCCGAGCAGCTCGCCGAGGTTTTCCAAGTGCGCGAACACCCCGGCCGCGCCTTCGTAGCCTTCCCGGCAGAACGAGCGGTCATCGAGAATGGTGAATTCGTAGAAATAGCAGGTTTCCTCCGGGCGGGTCTTTTCCACGAACTCACGCATCAGGGCATGAAACTCTTCGAGCTTTCCGGCGTGGGCTTTGAAATACGGATTGATCGTGACGAGGTTTGGGGAAGTGGCCATGGCTGAAAAGTGGCGGGTTTCTTTGAGCGGACAAGACGAAATCTATCGAACCACCCACGAGTGCTCGTCCCAGAACTCGTTCAGGTCGTCGAGATCGCCATTGAAGGCGTTGTGTTCCAGCGGGCGGTCCATGGAGCCGAAGTAGGCGGGGGATTTCCAGGGGCCGTGATGGTAATGCTTGGAAACGGAGCGGCCGGACCACTCGACGCCGGCGTATTGCCACATCGCCCAATCGTCCCAGACTCCGTAGGCGTCCATCAGCTTTTTCGGGGTTTCGAAGCTGCCGGTGGGTCCGTAGAGAGCGATCCAGTAGGGGCACTGGCGGATGCGGTTTTTCTGGGAAGGCGTGGCGCAGCAAAGCGTGTTGCGGAGGCGGTCGCTGTTTTCCAGATAGATGACGGGCAGCACGCCGGTGCGCTGCTCGACGCGGTTGATGAAGGCGACAAGATCGGCGGAGCTGGATTTTGTGTCGAAATCGCCGACGAGCAGGACTTTTCTCCCCGGCGCGATCTGGCGGAGGCGGTCGATGTATTGATCGGCCTGGGCGACCGGGCTGGAGGTTTTCAGGACGTAATAATAGGTGCCGAGCTTGAGGCCCTCGCGGTTGGCGGAGTTGAGGAAATCCGCGCATTTGTCATCGATCACGAGGCCTTTGCCGCAGCGCGCGATGAGGCCGTGCGCGCCATTGCGCCTGAGGGCGGAAACATCGGTGGGGGAAAAGGAATCGCCGGAGCGCTGCTTTTCCTTGGGGTCGTAGGAGGAAACGTTGACGATCTTCGGCGCGGCATCGAGCCCCACGCGGCCGTATCCGCCGCCGCAACTGTTGAGGAGGAGCGGGACAATGATGGCGGGGAGGAGAGGGAGAAAGCGCATGGGTCAGTGAAACAGAAGCGGCGGATCAAGGCAAGGAACGAAGCTGCACATGTCCGCCCGAATTTTCCGTTTGACCAATCATTCCAACCAATACAATTTGTATTGGTTGCGCATCATCAAAGAACACTTTCTCAAGGAAGCGGTTCCGTCTGGCTCAAAGGCGGGCAAATGGCTGGAAGCTTGGCGGATTGCCGTAAGAGCCGCCGGGTGGGGAAGCATCGGCGATGTGCGCAAAACCTATCTCTCCGCCGATTTCGTGAAAATCGAAAGCGGCAGGTCCGTCACCGTTTTCAACGTCTGCGGAAACGATTACCGCCTGCTCACCGCCATTCACTACGACAAACAACGCGTTTACACCCTGCGATTCCTGACTCACGCGGAATACGACAAGAACAAGTGGAAAAAGGAACTATGAACACAAAACAGAATCACAACTTCCACGCGATGCCCAAGGACTATGCGGGGCTTTGCAGCCTGTTCCTTCCCCGGCCCATCCATGACAAGGTCGGCTACGAAAACACGGTTGAAATCGCCGACGCCTTCGCGGGTTTCGAGGACGAGATGACTGAAGATCAGCACGATTATTTCGATCTTCTCTGCGATCTCATCGAGAAACGCGATAAGGCAATCGTCCGTCCGTCAATGCTCCGGGCGCTCGACCTCCTCAAGCACTTGCTCAGCGAGCACGGCCTTTCCGGAGCCGACCTCTCACGCATCCTCGGCAAGTCGCTGCCGCTCGGCCCGATGATCCTGCGTGGTGAACGCAAGATCACCGCCAGCCACGCCGTCCGCCTGGGCAGCCACTTCGGCTTGCGCCCGGATGTGTTTTTGTCGTGATAGTTAGATCACTGAACGCCCTCAATTCTGGATCAACCTTCAAAGCCGTTATGACCTGCGCCTCGTGCAGATCCGGCAAGCGGCGGCCATCCGGGCAAGGGTCCAGCCTCTGGTTTCATAAAGGGGCTGATTCCGGCTGCGACCTATCAACAATATCGATACCTGTCTCTCGCTCGATTTTATCAAGTACCTACTCAACGAGCACGGTCTTTCTGGTGCTGACCTCTCACGGATCCTTGGCAAGTCGCTGCCGATCGGCCCGATGCTCGTGCTTGGCGAACGTAAGATCACCTCCAGCCACGCCATCCGCCTGAGCAGCCACTTCGGCTTGCGGGCGGACGGGTTTTGTCGTGATGGTTCTCTCCAAAACCCGCAGAGAGTCATGATCAAGCTTCAATCCGCTGGCTGCGTCTTCGTCACCGGGAAAAGCTCGTAAACCAAACCGCTAACATTTGATTTCAAGTCCACTTATCAAGGTCTGTATCACGGCTCAGTGCCCGATGTCCGTCGGAGTGAAACCCATGACGATGTCGAACTTCGCGGCGAGTTCTCCGATCCTAGACTCTTTGACCGCCGCGAAATCCGCGATGACGGACTCGCGGGCCTGCTTGTCTTCTATGCCGAGGAGCACGCCGTCCTTGTCGTTTCGCGGCTCGCCCCGCACGTAACATTGCGTGGTCCATTTTTCGCGACCCTTCATCTTCACGGCGAAGTGGATGTGCGGCGTGCGACCGGGATAGGCGACGGGTTTGATGGTGCGGAAATAGTATTCACCGGTGGCTCCGGTGAGAAAACGGCCGAAGCCTTGGAAATTCGTGTCGCGCTTCGCCCCGTCATCGCTCCCGGAGTGAAGATAGACACCGTGGCCGTCGACCTGCCAGATCTCGACGACGGCATTGCGGATCGGATCGCCCTTCGCGTCCAGCAACCGACCTGACAGGTGGGTGATCTCGCCGACGGCGGCGGATAGGCTGTCGTTGACGACGAGCAGGTCGTTGTCGGTATCAAGCGGTAGATGGTCCGGGTAAAACGGACCCTCGGTCTGCTTCGGGGTGAGCAGGAGCTGCTCGGCAAACGCTCCGGGCGCGGACAGCGCGAGCGCCATGGTGCCGATGAGTTTCCGCCGTGTCCAGAGGTGGGGCATTCCGATCCTACTTTCCAACCTGTTCATCCGACAAAGATGCGCGAACGGAATGCGGCTTCAAGCCGGATATTTTTGATAGATCAGTTCACGGCTTCTCGACGGTGATGCTGACCGGAGAGTGGTCGGAGACTCCGTCCGGGACCTTGAGCATGACGGCGTCGGTTTGTTTGAGGCCGTCGGTGAAAATGTAGTCGAAGGTGGTGGGCTGGAACTTGCTTTTGGCATCGGGGTGCCAGGTGAGGCGCTTTTCCTTGGGGGTGTTGGCCCAGGTGTTGAAGTAGCCGCCGTCTGTGATGATTTTCACGGCTTGGCAGAGCGGGAACTGGCCGTCGTGGTTGGTGTTGAAATCGCCGGATGCGATCCAGCCGAAGATGGTTTCCTTGGCGAAGGCTTTCTTGATTTTCTCGCGGTGGGCGAGGAGCTGTTTCGCTTGGTCGTTGCGCATGTCGGCGACGTTTTTCGCGCCGGCTTCGTCGTCGCTGCCGCGGTTGCTCTTGAGGTGGTTGCCGTAAACCATCAGCAGTCCGGAATCCGGCACTTCCAGCGCGGCGAAGGAGAATCCACGGGACATTTCCGGCACGTTGGCGGCCCAGTTTTCCCACTGCGCGGCGTGGCATTTTAGCTTGGAGGCGATTCCGATCTGCTGCGGGCGGAGTTCGCCGGTGACTGGATCGCAGAAGCTGCTGACGACATGGCAGTTGAGCCCGGGAACGGCGGAGACGAGTTCGTCAAACGCCGCCCAGTCGTGGATCTCGACGCCGACAAAAATGTCCGGATTGATTTTCTTCAACGCTTCCTGCGCGGCCTTCATGTGGGCGTCGGCCTCGGCGGCGGAAGCGGTCGGGCGGTGGCCGGGAAACCATTCGAGGTTCCAGGAAACGAATTTCAGCGGCCCGGCGGCGTGGAGCAGCGGGGTGAGGAAAAGTGCGGCGATGGCCAGCAGGGCGAGGCGGACGGGTTTTTGCATGAGTGTGTGGATGGATGCGAAGCGATGGGCAGGCACCCCGGCAAGAAGTTGCAGGTGTCGGATTTGTCGCGGACTTCATCCATACGAAGCGCGGGACGTGCCAATTACGGAAATAGACGGGCGGCAGCGGATTGGACCAAGCGGGAGGAGTGATGAGAAAACACTCATGCTACAATCGTATCCGCCGTGATGGAATCCATGGGCCATTTCACCGAATCCTTCCTGGTGATCCTTCTCTTCGTGGTTCTGCCGGTCGCGTTCGTTTCTGCGGTGTTTTACCTCGCCCGGATCGTGAAAGCCGGCTGGATCAAAGGCGGCCTGACCTTGCTGGGGATCGTGCTCTCGTTAGGAATCACGTTTTATCTCGTGAATGTGGTTCCCTATTTCTGGGCAGGCCACTTGGAGGCGAAATGGACGGCTGCCCATCCGAAGACCCGCGTGGAAATGGAGTCCTACCTGTCGCTTTGCACCATGAGGGAAATCCAACCGGCGCAATCGGGATGGGGTCGCAATCACCCCATGCAGGACGGCGACAAAATGATCCAATACCTGCTTTTCTGGACCCAGCCGCTGGAGGTCGTCTATGACAAGAACGACCGGATGATCGCGTCCTACACTTCCTACGAGTAGAAAATCGTAGCTTTGCGGATTGCTACGGAGGCCAATGTGAACTAACTTGGCTCCACTATGAAGTCGATCAATGTTCATGAGGCGAAGACCCAATTGTCGGCCTTGCTCGCCAAAGTGGAGAGTGACGGCGAGTCGTTTTTGATCTGCCGGTATGGAAAGCCGATTGGCGAGCTGCGGCCTGCCGCCCGCCACGCCGGGCTCGACCCTCTTGCGGTTCACCCCGAGCTTGCCGGAAAAATTCTCTACGATCCGACCGAGGCGGCGGATGAAAACGAGTGGCCGGAGGAGAACCGATGATCCTGCTCGATACCTGCGCCCTGCTTTGGCTGACGATGGATCAGTCCGGATTGAGCGAGCAGGCGAAACTCTGCCTGCAAGACCACGTCGGGCAGCTTTATGTTTCGGCGATTTCCGCTTTCGAGATCGGTCAAAAGGCAGCTTCGGGGAAACTCAAGTTGAAGCTGAAGCCCGCCATCTGGTTTCCCCGGGCCTGCGCACTTCATGGCTTGGAGGTGATTCCCTTGTCGGCGGAGGCGGCTCTGACGGCGGCCGCCCTGCCCCGCTTGCACAAGGACCCGTTCGACCGGCTTCTGGTCGCCACCGCGATCACTCAAGGCTTCTCCCTTCTCACACCGGACGAGAAAATCCGTCAGTATCCCAAGCTCAAAACCGTCTGGTAGGACAAAGTGGCGGGATCAAAGCAGCTCCTCCCGCCAGTCGCGGTGCTCGTCGGTTGGGGTTTCCGGCTCGGATTTTTTGGAAATCTTCCGGAGATGGCGGCGGAGCAGTCGCACGATGAGATCTGGCAGGTCGATTTCCACATGGGAGGCCGAGCGGAGCAGATCCGGAGGGAGGTCGATGGTGGTTTTCATGGATCATCTCAGCGGTTGTAGGGATTCTGTGAGCGGTCGGCAGGCGCGGTTGGAGCCGGAGCGGCGGGCTCGATTGCCGCCTGGGCTTGGCCCGGGAGCGAGGTGCCGAAGGTGTCATACCAATGCTGCATGAAGAATTTTTTCTCCTGGGTGAGCAGGGCGTCCGAGCGGCCGAGGATGGGGCGGAGCGAGGTGGTCATCTGCAGGGTGACGAGCAGGAAAACGACGCTCCAGATGAACAGCGGCCCTTTCTGCGTGCCGCCAGTGGCGAAGATGACCGACTTCAAAAACCGAAGGGCGAAGAAAACGGCGATGATCCACGAGCCGATCGCCAGCGCGCCCATGAAACCGAACGAGTCCGTCGATTCCGCGAAGATCCACACGGCGGGCGCGAAGCCGAGCAGCAGCAGTCCGGCCAGCGCCAGCGCCCCGGCGAGGCAGGCGGCGAGCTGGGAAATGCTGACCCGCGCGCCGGCCAGCGTGGAGAAGATGTAGAGGCTGGGAAAACAGATCAGCCCGGAGAATACGAGCCCTGCCGTGATTTTCGCGGGAGCCGCCCAGAGTTGTTCGTGTTTTGCGAAGCAGCCGAGCACGAAGCCGAAGAGCGCGATGGAAACGACGGCCATCAACGCGAATCGCCCGGTAGCGTGGTGGTTCGCCTCGGCAAGGCGGGCGACGAGCGCGTGTGGCCGGCGGAGGAGCGCTTCGAAGAGGGTTTTCAGGTCGAGTTTTTCCGGAAGCGGGGCTTCCAGCGGCGGTGGTTGGATGTCAGGCGTGTTCATGGTCGTGGGGCGGTTTTATGGTTCTGTTGGATGGCACGGGCGATGGGTCCGATGAGAATGATGAGGATGACGGCGAGAGCGGGAAAACCGTTGCCGCCGGTGGCCCTGTCGATGGATTTCCAGATCGTGACGTAGAAATTCCCGTTCAGCGGATCAGGGCGGAGGAACTCGACTTTCAGCGACGGGCTGCCGAAAAACGGCCGCAGGATCCAGGAAAACTGCGCGCCGAGAAATCCGTTTCCGCCCAGCCAGGCGAGCAAGGTGGCCGTCGCGGCGGCGGGCGTGGGGGCCTTCGCCGCGAGCAGCTTGTGGAGGTGGAGATTCGCCGTGATGCCCGCGAAGCCGATGAGAAAGGTGTGGGTGACGAGGTAGGCCGCGTGGGCCGTGGTCGCGCCGGGCGATTGCGGCGACGGCGCATTCCAGGCGAGGAAAAACGTGATCGGCGCGAGCGATCCGAGGATCAACGCAGCGAGGGCGAATGAACTGAGTAGTGCCAGCAGCGATTGCCGGAACCCCAACCCCGTCCCGAGCAACAACCCGAGCAACCCGTTCAGCAGTCCGTTGCACCCCAGCGTGAGCAGCACGAGCAGCGGCATTTTCACCGCCACGTAGGCACCCATGATGGGGTCCCGCCAGTAGCCGACGCTGAATCCGTAGAACGCCAGCCCGACGAAAGCCGTGAGCGCCACTCCGGCGACCCGCCCCGGTGTCGGGGAGTCGAGCCAATCCGCCTCGGGCTGGATGAGTGGGCGGAGGTTCATGGCGCGGATCAAAGCAGTCCTTTGTGAACCGCTGATGCGGAATACGTGAGAATCCCGTGAAACCTGCCACGCAGATGGCGCTTGAATGTTGCCGCCCGTGGCCGTAGTTCCGGGGCCGCATGGATCTGATGCACCCTTATCAAACCTTGTCCCTGTTCACCACGGGCTTGGTCCTGGCCGTTCTCCTCATCGCCAGCCACGCGTTCATGCTGGCAAAACCGAAGGAAGCGCAGGATTTCCTGAAACGATTTCCGCGCAACCAGTTTTTCGGCCAGATCCTGCTAGGCATCGGCCTCGCCTGGTTCTGGCTGCTCATCGCACCGACCGGCCTCGGCAAGCTCAGCGCACTCGCCATGGATCTCGGCGAGTTCAACGCCGCGAAGGGCCTGCTCCGCATCCTCGTCCCGGCTTCCCTCATCCTCGTCACCATCAGCGTGCGGGACTTCCTCGCCGTCCGCGCGCTCGGTCTTGTCGGGCTGATGGCCGCCGCTCCGCTGCTCGGCGCGGCGTTTCTGAAGGACCCGCAATCGCGCCTGCTCGTTCCAATCTACGCCTACGCCATGCTCACCGCCTCGTTGTTTTTCGTCGGCATGCCTTACCTCTTCCGCGACGCGGTCACTTGGGTGACGGCGGAGCAAAAACGCTGGACCATCGTGACGGGAGCGGGCCTTGCCTATGGAGTCGCGGTCCTCGTCTGCGCCTTCGCCTACTGGCGGGCGTATTGAACGGAAATTTCAAAAACCGGCGTCCTCCCGTGATTCACGAGAGGGCGCCTTTTTTTGAAAGCAGTTAGTAAACCGGGGCACCGGAAGTGTCGCCACCTCCACTGTCGCCGCCGGAGCCTTTGGTCGCGGTTTTTTCCATGGCTTCGCCTCCGATCCGCATGTCACGGCCGAGACCGATGAAGGTGTTGCAGGAGCTGAGGAGCATTCCGGCGGTGGCAACGGTGAGCAAGAAGGTAAGTTTCATCGAGAGTCTGGATACCGCAAATTGACCCGCCTGCAAGTGGATTTTGTAAACTTTACTTTATTACCACAGACTCCGGTCCCATCGCATCCCATTCTGGAAAAACGAAGTCCACTTCATGAAACTACCACCCGGCGACACGGGTATCCGAAATGCAATGCATCCGAAATCCTGTCTCGCCTTCCCGATCACCGGTCTGTGCCTGCTCCTTTCCGCACTCTCGCACGGTGCCCTGACCGTCCTCCCTTCCAAGCCTGACGGGATCTACACGAAGGGCGAGACCATCACCTGGAAGGTCACCCTGACCGATGCTCCTTCCGGAAAAATCACGAACGTCAGCTACGCCATCAAGCAGGACGGCGGCCAGTTGGTGCGCCAGGGAAGTGTTGATCTAAAAGACGGAACCTCCGAAATCACCGTCGCTTCCGACACACCCGGAGTTCTGCTGGTGGAGCTGAATGCCGGCGGTGGCGACCAACCGAAACTCAACGCCACCGGCGGTGCCGCCGTCGAGCCGGAAAAGATTCCACGCTCGGCACCACGGCCGGCGGATTTCGACGCGTTTTGGAAATCCCATCTCGACGAACTCGCCAACACCCCAGCCAATGCCGTGCTCACCGAGGGCACCAAGGAAAGACCCGATGTCCTCCATTGGAATGTGGCGATGGACCTTCCCCGGGGCCGCAAAATGCTCGCGCAGCTCGCCCGTCCCGAGAAGGAGGGCAAGCTGCCCGCCATGATCATTTTCCAATATGCCGGTGTCTATCAACTTCCTCCGGCCAACGTGCTTTCCAAGGCCGCACAAGGCTGGCTGGTGCTCAACGTCAACCCTCACGAACTGCCGCTGAACGAGTCACCGGAGTTTTACAAAGAACAAGCCGAAGGCCCGCTCAAGGACTACGTCGCCATCGGCAATGACGACCGGGAGAAGAGCTATTTCCTCCGCATGTTTCTCGCCTGTTCGCGTGCCGTCGACTACTTGGCCAGCCGCCAGGACTGGGACGGCCGCACCCTCGTCGTCACCGGGACCAGCCAGGGCGGATTGCAATCGATCGTCGCCGCCGGCCTGAACCCGAAAGTCACCGCCATGGTCGTCAATGTCCCGGCGGGCTGCGATGACACCGCGCCGCTGGCCGGTCGTGCCATGCCGTGGCCCTACTGGCTGAAGGAGATCCCTGGAAAAAACCGCGAGACTCTCATCTCCACCTGTGGCTACTTCGATGGAGTGAATTTCGCTTCACGCATCAAGTGCCCGGCAATGGTCGCCTATGGCCTGCTGGACCGGACCGCCACCGCTTCCGGAGTGAGCGTGATGATGAACGAACTCGGCGGCCCGGTGGAAAGGGTGATGATGCCGGAATCCGACCACCACGGCAACGGAGGCAAGCAGGCCCCTTTTCAACAACGCTCGAAAGTCTGGTTCGAAGCCTTGTTGAAAACCGGCAAGCCACCGGTCGAGACTTACTGACGGGACGCCACCTTTGCCCTATCGCACCTCGCCGAACGACGGCCGGTCCTTCTTCGTGACCACCGCCCGGTAGCGCAGAAGCGCCTCCAGATAGTAGTAATCCGCGTAATTCAGCGGTACGTTGATCTCGGATTTCCCAGGCAGGTGGCCCGTCGAATGGGCCAGCAGGAAGCCACCGTTGGTGCCCGGCTCCGCGAGGTAGGCCGGAGTGGAAAGACTGAGCATCTGCGCACGGGCGAACTCGAGGAACTTCGCGCCTTTTTCGCCACCCACTGCCTGACTGAGCTCCACCAGCGCCGACGCCATGACTGCGGCTGACGACGCATCGCGCGGAGTCGAGTCGCCCGGCTTCGCGCCGAAATCCCAATATGGCACCTTGTCCGAGGGCAGGTTCGGATGCGCCATCACGGCCTCCGCCACAGTCACAGCCTTCTCCAGATATTCCGGCTTCTTCGTCTCCCGGTGCATCATGGTGAATCCATAAATCGCCCAGCCTTGGCCGCGCGCCCACGCGGTGCGGACGTCGCCTCCCTGGCCGGCATGGATCGCGCGGATCGCGGCGGTTTCCGGGTTGTAGTCCACGATGTGATAGGCCGTACCGTCCGGGCGGAAATGGTTTTTCAGCGTGTGATCCGCGTGGCTGACGGCGATTTCGCGCAGCTTCGGATCGCCGCCGTTTTTCGCCGCCCAGCTCAGAAGCTCCAGGTTCATCATGTTGTCGATGATGACCGGGCAGGTGTAAGCCTTGTCGTCCCATGAACGGATCATGCCGATTTTCGGATAGTAACGTTTGGCAAGCGCGTCGGCACCATCGTGCAGGACGGCGCGGGTGGAGTCGTCCGGACTGAGTCGCAGGGCGTTGCCGTAACTGCTGCCTAGCATGAAGCCGGTGTCATGGTGTCCGGAAAAATGACGGATGCTTTCGAGCCGGTTCGTGTAATCCACGGCCTTCTTATTCCAATCCTCCGAGCCGCTGTATTCATAGAGAAACCACAACGAGCCGGGAAAAAATCCGGTGGTCCAGTCGTCCACCTTCACCGTCACCAGCGAGCCGTCCGGCTTGATCGTGCGGGGAAACTGCGGGTTTTCCCCCAGCGTTTTCAGCATGCCGGTGTATTGCGATTCCGCCCGCTCGAAAACTTTCGGAATGCGGTCGAGCAGTTCGTCTCCCAGCGCGGAAAACGAGGCGGACAAAACGGCGGCGAGGGTCAGCAGATGGCAGGTGGATTTCATGAATGAGGTTCGGCAGGGGTTACCGGAGTTTGGGCAGCGAAATTTCACGGAACGGCGATCACGCCCTCATGACGGACCGTCCATGATCCGTCGCTCGGGAATCCGGGCGCGTCTGTTTTCGGCGCGCCGTCCCAGCCGGCGGCCATCATCGCGGCGGCGTACAACAGCGAACCGTTGCCGGGCAGATAGATCGGCAGGCGCTTGTCCTGCCAGTTGTGGCCGTTCGGCAGGAAGCCGTTTTTCGGCGTGTCGCGCAGCAGGAAATCCACGGCGTCCTTCGGCCGGCCGAGGCGCGCGGCGGTCATGGCGACGACCGGGCAATCCCAGCCCCAGGTGGACTGCCAGTCCCACGAGGCGAGCGTGTCGTCGAAGGTCTTGTCCATGATCGCGCGGTCGATCAACGGCGTTGGCGGCGTCCAACCGTAGGCCATCAGCAGCGACGGATGATCCTCGCGGATAAGATAAGGCTCGGTCTCGATCGCAAGATAATGCCCGTCTCTAACTGCCGGGCGGGCGAGCTGATCCGCAACCTTGTCCCACAACGGCTCGCGGGCCTGGCCGAGACGCTCGCGCCACGTTTGTGCCATTTTCAGCGCCCAATGCCAGTAGGCGAGTTCGTAGGTCGGGTTGAGCACCGTGGTGCGGTATCTGCCGTAGCTCTCCTGGGCGGGAATCAGCACGGGGCCGAGGTTGTAGCGCTTCGCCGCCTCGTCCCACGTCGGATAGCTCGCCATGAAGGTGGCGGTCTCGTTGATCACGGTCGCGTATTTTTTCAAAATCTCCGGCGATGGATTCGCCCGATAGAGCAGCTCCGCCAGCAGGATCGGGTGCGGTTGCTGCCAAATGAGGTAAACGCCGATCTCGCTCGGGCTGTCGTCGCCGTTAGGATCGGTCATCTTCGTCCAACGCGCTCCGGCGAATCCCTGCCGCCCGGCGTTCGCGCGGGCTTTCGGCAGGATGTGCTCGTAGTAGCCGAGGCTCTTCGCGAGCAGGTCCGGATGCTGATAGAGCGCGAACTGCGCGGCATGCAGCGGATACATCTCCATGTGGAATTTTCCATACCACGAGTTCAGCGTCAGCCCGGTTTCCTGCGGCGGCAGGCTGCCGGCGCACTGGATGGCGGTCAGGTATTGGGAAAGCACGATCCGCCGTTCCAGCTCGGACCAGCGCTTGTCCTTGCTGCCGGACAAATCGATCACCCCGCCTTTCTGCCAGAAATCCTTCCAGTGTGCGGCGGCTGCGTCTTTGGTTTTTGCAAAATCCGGCAGCTCGAGCGGATCATTCTTCGGCGTGAACCGCAGGACAAATTCGATGCTCTTCGCGCCCGGCGCCGCTTGCAAAACAAAGTGGTGCGGCGCGATTTCCCTCACCCCCGCATCGCCGGTCCAGCCGAGCCGCGCGACGTATCCGTCCGCATCCATCGTCCGCTCGAAAACCGCGCCGTGATCCACCGCCGACATCCGCGTCTGGTGATTGGACGGACTGCCGGGACCGCCGCGCCATTGGTCGCTCGGCGGCGGGAACCAAAGCTCGATGGCGAGCGGCAGCTTGTAGGCGAACCATTCCGACTCCACCCGCACCGCCACGGCATCCTGCTCGGGATGCGCGGTGGTGAAAACCTTCACGTCGTGGCCGCCAGCGTTGAACCGGCTTTCGATCATCCCGCTCCACAGATCGAGCGACTGCTTTGTTTCCGACAAATCCGCCAGCGCGATTGGTTTCCACGAATCACCTTCCTGATGGGAAACGAAACGCAGCCGCCCGAGGTCCAGCCGGTGCGGATTCGCCCGCAGCCACTCTGTCGCGGCCTTGCGGCGGGGGGAATCCTCGCCCGGGGTTTTCACGTCGAGATAGGGGATTTTCCGGCCGTTCACGTCGTAGGGGACATCGACTTCCTCACGCGTGAACTTTTCCGGATTCGGAAACGAATGCCACGCCCACTGCGACTCCGTGCCTAACGGAACGCCGCCGTCCTGATGGAATTCCTCCAGCCCCTGCAGGCCGGTGATGTCCGCCGTGAAGGCGAAATCCCCGTTGCCCACGCTCAGCGCGGCGAGCTTGTCCGGATGGTCGAGCGTGACCTTGTGCCGCGCCACCAGCGCCTCGCGGTCGATCGGCGCGGCGGAAACGGACGAGGCGAAAAGGACGGGTAGCAGCCATTTCATGATCCCCGACCCTAATGGGCCGGCACGCTCTGACAACACAAGTCTTCGCCCCAAGGTCTGCCGGGGTTTTTCTTTCCAACAGGCCCGTCCGCTTCCAAAGTCGTCGCCCGCCCTTCTGGTATTTCCCGAAAGCCGCCCCTTCATGGATCCTCCAGAAACCATCATCGCGAGCTATCCGGGCCTGGCCGACTACCTGACGAAAAACACCTGGCAGCGCGTTTTCAGCCGACTGACGATCGAGCGCAGCGGCAATTACGCAAATTCCCGCTTCATCACCCGGATCCAGCAGAACCGACCGGAGGGCCAGGCGTTGCTCGGTCTGAAAGCCCGGGTCCGGGGCACCCGCACCAGCGACTACGAGACGCTGCTCTTCTTCTTTTTCAAGGACCAGCAGTGGCGGATCGAAACCAATTGCTCCTGCCCCGTCGGTTATCTCTGCAAGCACGCCTGCGCCTTTCTCAAGTTGCTTTCCAACGATCTGACGGAAGCCGCCAAAGGCCCGCAGGCCGCATCCCTGTCCGCCCACTCCCAGTTCGATCCGTTCACCAGCGCGTGGCTGCGCGATCTGGAAAACGCCGTCCGCGCCCACGCGGCTCCCGTGAAAAAGGCGACTCCGAGCCTGAAATTCCTCGCCTACTGCATCGAGTCCAACAGCTACGACAACGCACCGGCACCCAGCCTCGTCCTGCGCGTCGGCAACCGGATCAAGGACGGCAGCATCACCATCGAAAGCTCCACCGCCTCGGCGGACATCACCAAACCGCCGAAATACATGGACGAAGCCGATCTCCGGCTCGTCACGCTCTACCGCCAGATCGAGCGCAAACAAGGTGGCTACTACGGAGTGAAAATGCGCGGTCCGGGCATGGAGGAGTTTCTCAACGGCGCGCTCGAGGAAGGCCGACTTTTCCATGTAAAACGCGGGCAGGGCTACGGCAACGTCACCATCACCCGCCTCACCTCCGGCCCGCCGGAAAAAATCGAGGCCGCGTGGCAATCCCAGCCCGACGACTCCACCCGCCCGGTCCTCAGATTCTCCCGCGAGCACCTCCAACTCCTGCCGCTTGAACCGCCATGGTATCTCGACCTTCCGTCCGCCCGGATCGGCCCGGTCGAGAGCCAGCTGCCCGCCGCCGTGCTGGCCGCTTGGGAAAAAGGCCCCGCCATCCGCCCGGACAAGATCCCGCTGCTCATGGGGCGGCTCGGTTCCATTTCAGAAAAATCCCTGCCCACCCCCGTGGCGACCAAGTCTGAATCGCGTCCGGCCCACGCTCCCGTCCCCACCCTCCACATTTCGCGGCGGAAAATCGGCCCGGTTTTCGTCCTCGATGAAGTCATCCTCGGCCTGCCCACCTTCCGCTACGGCGATAGCCCGGCGCTCCCGCCACTTGCCTCGAAGGCCGCGCCGGTCCACACGCTCCTCCGGGAAAACTCCCGCATCACCTGGCCGCGCGATGCAAAACAGGAGGCCCGCCACCTTCAGAAGCTGCTGAAATCCGGCTTCATACCGCTCTCTGACGTCATCCCTACCGCCTACCTCGATACCACCACCCGACTCGCCGTCACGCTGCCGGAAAATTCCGACAACCCGGAACTCACCTGGCTCGCGTTCCTCGACAGCCCCGCCGCCGCCACCCTCCGCGACGCTGGCTGGGCCATCGAGATCGACCCCAAGGCCGGCCTCAAAGCCCACGACGCCGGCGGGTTTTTCTCCGCCATCGAGGCGGATCCGGATCACGGCATCGACTGGTTCCGCTTCGACATGCAGTTCGAGATGGATGGGAAAAAGTTCAGCCTGATTCCTGTCATCGCCACCATCATCCGCCAGGGGTTCGTAGCGTCGGATTCGCCCGATGTGCCGGAATTCATCATCGTGCCCTGCGAGAATCCCGAGGACGGTTTCATCCGGTTTCCCGGGCGCAGGCTGTTGGAAATCGTCGAGCAGGTCTGCCACCTTTTCCACGGCAATGAAACCGCTGCCGGGCCACTCCGCGTCGACCGCCTCGCCGCCGCCGGAGTGGCCGATTCGCTGGCCATCGACACTTCCGAGACCACCCGCGCTCTCGCCAATCTCGGCCGCAGCCTCAAAAATATCACCGCCCTGCCGCCTGCGGAAATCCCGGAAACCGTGCTCGCCGAGCTCCGCCCCTACCAGCTCGACGGCTTCCGCTGGCTCGGTTTCCTCGCCACCCACAGCCTCCACGGCATTCTCGCCGATGACATGGGCCTCGGCAAAACCATCCAGACCCTCGCCCACCTCGCTGCCGAGCATGCGAAATCCCCCGGCCGGCCGTCGCTCGTCATCGCCCCCACGTCCGTCGTTCCGAACTGGACCGCCGAAGCGGAGAAATTCACCCCACATCTCAGGATCCTCACGCTCCAAGGCAAGGACCGGGCCGACAATTTTGCGGAAATCGCCTCCGCCGATATCGTACTCACCTCCTACCCGCTCATCAGCCGCGATTTCGACATCCTGCGTAAACAAACCTGGCACTCGATCGTGCTCGACGAGGCGCAATACATCAAGAATCCCAAAGCGGTCATCGCCCAGAGCGTCTGCAAACTCAGGGCCAGCCACCGCCTCTGCCTGTCCGGAACGCCGATGGAAAACCACCTCGGCGAGCTCTGGAGCCTGATGCGTTTCCTGATGCCTGGTTTCCTCGGCGACGAAAAATCCTTCAATTCCCAATTCCGCAAATCGATCGAGCGCGACCACTCCCGGGACGCCCAACTCGCCCTCAACCGCCGCATTTCCCCCCTCATCCTCCGCCGCACCAAGGACCAGGTCGCCACCGACCTGCCCGAGAAAACCGAGCTGATCCACCACATCGATCTCAACAAGAAACAGACCGATCTGTATGAATCGGTCCGCGCCTCGATGGACAAGCGCGTGCGCGACGCCATCGCTTCCCAAGGTCTCGCGAAATCACACATCATCGTGCTCGATGCGCTGCTGAAACTCCGCCAGATCTGCTGCCATCCGCAGCTTTTGAAACTGCCCGCGTCACAGGAAGTCGCCGAGTCCGCGAAGCTCGAATACCTGACCACCGAGCTGTTGCCGACGCTGCTCGAGGAAGGCCGGCGCATCCTGCTGTTTTCCCAATTCACCTCGATGCTCGCGCTGATCGAGGCGCATCTGGAAAAGGAAAAAATCCCGTATCTCAAACTGACCGGCCAGACCCAGGACCGCGCGACCCTGGTGAAAAAGTTCCAGACCGGAGAGATCCCGATTTTCCTGATTTCCCTCAAAGCCGGCGGCACCGGCCTCAACCTCACCGCCGCCGACACCGTCATTCACTACGATCCGTGGTGGAATCCCGCCGCCGAAAACCAGGCGACCGACCGAGCCCATCGGATCGGCCAGACGAAGCCGGTTTTCGTTCACAAGCTCGTCTGCTCCGGCACCATCGAGGACCGCATTCTCGATCTCCAGAAACACAAGTCCGCGCTCGTCGAGGCGCTGCTGTCCGAGGACACCACGAAGCTGAAAATCGACGCCGAAACCCTCTCCCACCTGCTCGCGCCGCTGCCCTGATCACGCCATCATTGCCGCAGCCCGATTTGTCGTTTATCGTTTTCCAAGAAATGAATCACCCGCTGCGCTACTGCCCCGATCTGCTGAATTATTCCCGCCGCGTCACCCGCGAGGTGATGGTCGGAAACGTCGGCGTGGGAGGTGACAACCCGATCCGCGTGCAGTCGATGATCACCTCGGACACCCGCGACACCCCGGCTTGCGTCGCCGAAGTGCTCGGCCTGGCGGAAGCCGGTTGTGAGATCGTGCGGATCACCGCGCAGACGAGAATTTACGCCGCCAATCTGGAAAACATCGCCCGCGAGGTGCGTGCCGCCGGTTGCAATGTGCCGCTGGTCGCCGACATCCATTTCAAACCGGACGCCGCGATGGAAGCGGCGAAGTGGGTGGAAAAAGTCCGCGTGAATCCCGGGAATTTCGTCGATAAGAAGAAGTTCGAAATCCGCGAATACAGCGACGAGCAATACGCCGAGGAGCTGGAGCGGATCCGCGAGGAATTCATCCCGCTGGTGGAGCTTTGCAAGGATCTGGGCAGGGCGATGCGGATCGGGACGAACCACGGCTCGCTCTCGGATCGCATCATGAACCGCTACGGCGACACGCCGCTCGGGATGTGCGAGAGCGCGTTGGAATTCGCCCGGATCGCGCGGGACAACGGTTATCATAATTTCCTGTTCTCGATGAAGGCGTCGAATCCGAAAGTGATGATCGAGGCCTACCGTTTGTTGGTCGCCCGGTTAGATGCGGAAGGCCCGGATTGGAACTACCCGATCCACCTCGGCGTCACCGAAGCCGGCGATGGCGAGGACGGCCGCATCAAGAGCGCCATCGGCATCGGATCGTTGTTAGCCGACGGCATCGGCGACACCATCCGTGTTTCCCTCACCGAAGACGCCATCCATGAAATCCCCGTGGCTCAGGCGATAGCCGAGATCTACAACGATCCACGTGGTTGCGGCGTCTCGCCGCAACGAGCGATCGCAGTGGACGCTCACACCACCCGCATCGACTGGGACCAAGTGGAAAAAAACAAAGCCACCTTCCTCCCGCACTGGACTCAGGACGGTGCCACTTACGCCGTCACCTTCCGCTTGGCGGATTCGCTTCCTCAGGCCGTATTGAATCGCTACGAAAACGAACGGCTTGCACTTCAAGAACAGTTTGGTTCATCGGCAGCTTCCGAAGATTTGGCCCATCTCCAGCGGGAGTTAGGCAATCTTCAATCAACGGTGATCGATCCCGAACTGGATCGCGGTCATGGTGCGTGTTTGTTCAAAAACGATGATTCCGCGAAAATCGTGGCCGAAGCCATCGCCCATTTCGACGGAAAGCGATACGATCTTCTCGCCTGGTGCGTCATGCCGAATCACGTGCATGCCGTTCTTAAGCTGGCGAAAGGCGAGGAGCTGGAAAAGGTGCTGCATTCATGGAAAAGCTTCTCTGCGCATGAGCTGAACGAACGCTTGGGGAGCACGGGGACAATCTGGCAGAAGGAGAGTTATGATCATCTCGTGAGAGATGGGGAGGATTTGAGGAATCAAGTGGCGTATGTGCTGGATAATCCCGGCAAAGCGGGATTGGAGGCGTGGAAATGGATGGGGTGTGTTTATCCTGAGTTTGTCAGTAGGAGAAAGAATTCGTTGCTGCGAGACGCAGCAACCACGTTGGCACCATCCTACGATCCCTTCTCCTACGAGCGCCGGGCAAGCTCCCCTCTCACGATCATGGGCCACGACCTCGGCGGCGAGAATACCGTCCGCGTTTTCACCACCCAGGAACGCTGGAACGCCATCGCCCACAAGATCGCCGGGATGGGCGATTTCAAGCCGGAGATCATCTTCGAAAAATCCGGCGTGGTGGAAATCGATCCCCGCGATCAGGCAGCCATTTCATTCATCAACAGCTCGCCGGAAACCAAACTCGTCACCGTCGCGGACGGCCTCGACCTCGAAGTCATCCACGCGTTCCGCCAGCTCGCCTTCCGCGTCGATCCGCGCCATCCAATCCTGCTCAAGGACACGCTCCACCCACCACAAGGCGACACCAATTTCCTAACCGCGCTTCTCCCCGCCGCGCAAAACATCGGCTCGTTACTCAGCGACGGCATCGGCGCTGCCATCCTCGTCCGCGGCGAAACCGCACCCGGCCAATCGCTGCGCCTCGCCTATAACATCCTGCAAGCCGCCGGCACCCGCATTTTCAAAACCGATTACGTCGCCTGCCCGAGCTGCGGCCGCACGCTTTTCAATCTCCAGCACACGACGCAGAAAATCCGCGCCGCTACCGGCCACCTCAAGGGCGTGCGCATCGCCGTGATGGGTTGCATCGTCAACGGCCCCGGCGAAATGGCGGACGCTGACTTCGGCTACGTCGGCGGCGCGCCGAACAAGATCAATCTCTACGTCGGCAAAACCGCGGTGAAATTCAACATCCCGGAAGCGGAAGCGGTCGAGCGCCTGATCGACCTGATCCGCGAGCACGGCAAGTGGGTGGACGCCCCGATCCCCGCAACCGCCGACGCCTGACCCTTTTCCATGGCTGACTCCGACACCCTCACCCAGACGCGCGAGACGACCCAGCTCGATGTGCCGTGGAACGTCATTGTCCACGACGACCCCGTGAACCTGATGGGCTACGTGACCCTCGTGCTCATGAAAATTTTCGGCTACGACGAGAAAAAAGCGTCCATTCTCATGATGCAGGTCCACAAGCTCGGAAAATCCGTCGTCTGGTCCGGCGACCGGGAAAAAGCCGAGTTTTACGTCCAGCAGCTCCAGGCCCACCAGCTCAAAACCTCCTTGGAAAAATCCGGATGAAAGCGATGCCGACGCTCGAAGGAGGCCTCCGGATCGACACAGAGGACGCCAGTGATTGGGAACTCCTGCGCTCCATTGTCGAAGATGCGAACGGCTGCGAAAAGGACCTCGCAGACCGCCTCGGCGGACTCATCAGCGAGGACGCCGGTGCGGAGGATTGGCAGGAATACATCGTGCCGGACCTGCGCGAGGCATTCCAGGACGAGCTGTTCCAAGTCGGCGCCGCCATCGATTCCGCCGCCCACCACGCCGGCGAAGGTCCCGGACCGCTGTGGATCACGCCTGAGGACGCTTTTCCTTGGTATAGCGCGCTCAACCAGGCCCGGCTCTCGCTGGAAGAACATTTTCAATTTGGCCCGAGCGAGGAAATCGACCCCCGCAATCTCACGCCGATCCGCCGCGCCGCTTTTTACCGTTCCAAGTTCTACTGCGCGATCCAGAGCCTGCTGCTGGAATATGTGATGGGGTGATTCTTATTCTCCATCCGTGAAATAAGGAGGGCAAAAACCACTCGTTATTATTCAAATTGGCCATTTTGGATAATAAGATGCCATTTCCGGGTTGCTTATTCTTCCTTTTGGAATAAGAACGAGCCGTCATGAGCCTTATTCGCCAAAGCGGCTATTTTGTAAAACAACGGGAAGATTATTCCGCTTTCATCCCGCAGCCACTTCCGCCGATCCCACCTCTGGTGCGCGATGGGGAAATGGACGCACTGCTTTCCAAAGCGGACCGCGCGCTTGGCAGGCTTGATGGTGTCTGCTCAACCTTGCCGAATCCGGACTTCTTCGTCGGCATGTATGTCCGCTACGAGGCGGTACTTTCTTCACAAATCGAAGGCACTCAAAGCACTTTGGAGGATATCATCGATTTCGAAGCCGGCAGTCCGGATACGCCGAAAGACGTGGAGGAGGTCGTCAATTACATCGCCGCGATGAATCACGGCCTCCGCCGATTGCGTGACGATGAATTTCCGTTGAGCCTGCGCCTGATCACGGAAATCCACGAAAAGCTGCTCTCCGGCGTTCGTGGAGCGCACCGCAATCCGGGTGAATTCCGCCGTTCCCAAAACTGGATCGGCCCGGCGGGTTGCACCCTGGGCACTGCCAGTTTCGTGCCGCCGCCTGTCCCGGAAATGACGGGAGCCTTGGGCGATTTGGAAAATTTCATGCACTCCGGACGGGATTTGCCGCCACTCATTCACTGTGCTTTCGTGCATGCTCAGTTTGAGACCATTCACCCGTTTCTCGATGGCAATGGTCGCGTCGGCCGCCTGTTGATCACCTTTTTGCTCTGCCAACAGGACATTCTCCGCCAACCGCTCCTCTATCTTTCCCACTATTTCAAAATCCACCGAGCGGAATATTACGACCGTCTCATGGCTGTCCGGCGCTCCGGCGATTGGGAGGGCTGGGTGAAATTTTTCCTCAGCGGAGTGGCCACCGTCAGTCTTGAGGCCACCGAGACCGCCCGTCGCATTCTCGCCTTGCGGGAATCCAGCCGTCAACAAGTGACCACCGCGCTGCGGAACAAGACCGGCGCGCTTTCCTTGCTGGAGCTCTTGTTCGATCACCCGGCCGTGACCGTGGGCTTTGTGTCGGAAAAAACAGGCGTCTCATTTTCCCAAGCCGGGAAACTTTGTGCGGAGTTTGAAAAACTCGGCCTCGTCCGCGAAACCACCGGCCAGAAGCGCAACCGCCAGTTCCGCTTCCAGGGCCTGCTGGATGCTTTCCAAGCCCACGATCCCGGCTGATCTCTTCAATTTCTTGCCAAGTTTGCCAAGTTCCCCTTCACTCCGGGCCGCTCCACCCATGGCACTCATCGTTCAAAAATACGGCGGCACTTCCGTCGGCTCGCTCGACCGCATCCGCAACGTCGCCGCCCGGATGAAACGCACCCGCGACGACGGCAACCAGGTCGTCGCCGTGGTCTCCGCCATGTCCGGCGTCACCGACGGCCTCATCAAGATGGCCCAGGAACTTTCCGAAAACCCCAGCGAGCGCGAGCTCGACGTCCTGCTCTCCACCGGTGAGCAGCAGTCGATCGCCCTTGTTTCCATGGCGCTGCAGGACCTTGGAGTGCCCGCCGCCTCCATCACCGGCGGCCAGGCCGGCATCCACACCACCGGCTCCCACACCCGCGGCCGCATCCTGAACATGGATCCGTCGCTGATGAAGGGTTTCCTTGATGACGGCAAAACCCTGGTGGTCGCCGGATTCCAAGGCGTCACCCCGGACGGCATGATCCACACCCTCGGCCGCGGTGGCTCGGACCTCACCGCCATCGCCGTCGCCGCCTCGCTGAAGGCGGACGTCTGCCAGATCCTCACCGACGTGGACGGCGTTTACACCTGCGATCCCCGCGTCGTCAAAAACGCCCGCAAGCTCCCCGAAATTTCCTACGACGAAATGCTCGAAATGGCCTCGTCCGGCTCAAAGGTCATGCAGTCGCGCTCCGTCGAGTTCGCGAAAAAATTCGGCGTGGTCTTCGAAGTCCGCTCCTCACTCAACGACAACCCAGGAACACTTGTGTTAGAAGAACATCCCAACATGGAAAACGTCGTCATCCGCGGCATCTCGATCGAGCGTTCGCAGGCGCGGATCACCATCACCGGCATCCCCGACCATCCCGGCATGTCCGGCAAAATCCTCGGAGCCCTCGCCGAAGCGGAGATCAACCTCGACATGATCATCTCCAACATCGCGCACGACGGCTTCGCCCGCCACTCGTTCACGATGCACTCCAGCGACCTTGGAAAAGCCCAGGCCGCGCTCAAGCCCGTGCTCGCCGATCTCGCACCGAACTCGAAGATCGAGACCGAAGCTGGCATCGCTAAACTCTCCGCCGTCGGCATCGGCATGCGCTCGCACTCCGGCGTCGCCGCCACCATGTTCAAAGCCCTCGGCGATGCGGGCATCAACATCGGCATGATCTCCACTTCGGAAATCAAGATCGCCGTGACCGTGGACGAGCCCCGCATCGAAGACGCCGCCCGCGCCGTGCATGACGCGTTCCAGCTGGACAAGGTGCCGGCCTGAACTGGACCGCGAAATTTATTTCGCCCGTCAAGGTAAGGCGAAAGAACGGCGGACCGCCTGTCAGATTTGCGACCAATCGAGAAAGCCTCTCCCACCGGAAGGGGGTCCGGAGTTCACGTCTTCAGCGTGCTCCACGGAGACAAGGTAAACCTTGAACTCCGGACAGCGTGAAGCCATGCGTTTCTATCTGTTTCGGAAATCTATTTTGGAAACGGCAACAGCGTCTTATCTGATAGGATCTCTCCGGACATTCCAAATCCCTGTCAGAACGGAATATCATCGTCATCATAGACCTCGATCGGTTTCACCTTCACCTTCTTTCCGCCCACTTTCGCGATGCGCACGGAAATGACGGAATGGCTGGCGAGTTTTTCGCGCTTCACTTCGAAGAGATCGATGGCTTCGAAGAGATCCACCAGTTTCTTGAAGCCGTAGGTGCGGTGGTCCAGAGGGCTTTCGTTGTTGATACGGTTGGCGATATTGGAAAGGTTCGCCCAGCCGTCCTCGTCGGCGGAGGCGCTCACGGCGTTGCGGAGCGTGGTCATGAGCTTGGTGTTGCCCTTGAGATTTTGCTTCGCTTGCAAGCCGGTTTCGGTTTTGACCTCGCCTGGCTTCGGCTTGGTTGTATTCGCCGGCTTGGCGGGCTTCTTGTCTTCCAGATAGATGAAGCGTGTACAACTCGCAATCATGGGCTCCGGAGTCTTCTGCTCCCCGAACCCGAAGACCTCCTTCCCATCGGCCCTCAGCCGCTGGATCAACGGGGTGAAATCGCAGTCCGATGAAACGAGGCAGAAGGTGTTCACCTTTTTGGTGTAAAGCAGGTCCATCGCGTCGATGAGCAGCGCCATGTCCGTCGCATTTTTGCCTTTCACGATATCGAAAGACTGCATCGGCTGGATGGAGTTCTCGTGGAGCACCTTGACCCATCCGGACAAACCGGCCTTGGCCCAGTTGCCATACGCGCGCCGGATGTTGACCACGCCATGGCCGGCGAGTTCAGAGAGAATGAAATCGATTTTTCCCGATGGGGCGTTGTCGGCGTCGATGAGCAGGGCAATGCTGTTAGTGTGAGGGGCGGTCATGGCGCTGTTAAGGTCCGCAGTCTGCCCGAAAAAACTCATCCGACAAGCTCCGGGCGGCGGTTCGTGAACCCTCCACCGCCCCTGGCCAAGTCTTTCGCTCGACAAATGCCGATTCCGGTGTCGATTTAGTCACCATGACCGCACGTCACCTCGGCCTCTCGCTGGCAGCCCTTTCCTGCGCCAGCGCCCAAGACGCCTCGATCACGGCGGACCAGCTCCGCGCGATGCTCCAAGACCCCAATGGTGATCTCGCGAAAGCCGCGCAGAACTTCAGCGGCAACAAGGGCGGCAACCAGCTCTTCTATTTCCCCACCCGCGACGAGCCGACGACCCCCGCCGCGTGGGGATTCAAATTCGAACCCGTCGATTTCAAATCCAGCGACGGCACCCCGCTCCACGGCTGGTTCATCCCCGGCCGCAGCAAGCAGCCCAAAGCCACCGTCATCTTCTCCCACGGCAACGCCGGCTCCATCAGCTATCACTTGGGCTTCGTCATGTGGATGGCGGAAGCCGGCTACAACGTGCTGATGTACGATTACCGCGGCTTCGGGAAATCCGGCGGCACCGTCGATCGGCGCGGCATGATCGATGACGTGAAGGCCGCCTTCGCCTACGCGTCAAAACGCAAGGACGTCGATCACACCCGCCTCATCTCCTACGGCCACAGCCTCGGCGGCGCGCAATCCGTCACCGCGCTCGGCGAAACGCCGGTGAAGGGACTGCGCGCGATCATCATCGACGGCGCGTTCGCCTCCTATCAGAAAATGGCCGGAGTCATCGGCGGCCAGCTCGGAGCCAGCCTCGTCACCGACGAGCTTTCACCGAAGGACTTCGTGAAAAAGCTCGCGCCCGTGCCATTGCTCGTCGTCCACGGCGACCACGATGAAGTCGTCCCTGTTTCCCAAGGCAAGCAGCTCTTCGAAGCCGCCGGACAACCGAAAACCCTCTTCGAAGTCAAAAACGGCCGCCACGGCACCGCGCTTTCCGAAGACAACGGAGCCTATCGAAAGAAGCTGATCGCATGGCTGGATGATGCGCTGAAGGGATAACCAACTGGAGCGCGGACTTCAGTCCGCCAGTCAATAGGAAGCGAAAGAGAAATGCCTTCAGCGGAACACGCGCGGACTGAAGTCCGCGCTCCAATTGTTGGGATCACACGAATCTCACCGCGTGCTTTTTCGAGAGCTTGAGGACGTCTCCGGCGGCCGGTGAAATGGCGGCGTTGGGATCGGTGAGGTTCTCGCCGTTGAGTTGGACTGAGCCAGTGGTGATGAATTGTATTTTCAACTCGCCGTTGGATTTCTCCACTGCGAAAGCGGTTTGGAAGGCGAACGCGCTGAGGGAAAGCACGGTGAGATCGGCGGGAAGATCCGCGAGGGAGATTTCCGGAAGCTCGGCGGCGGCGAGGTCTTTTTTCGAGAAACGCGTGTCCCAATCGGCGCGGGCGGCGGGGCCGGCTTCGGAGCCGTGGTAGCGGCTGGTGAGTTTTTCGGCGAGCGACTTCTTGGCATCCATCGGGTGGCCGGCGGGATCGCGGGCCTCGCCTAGCAGGAGCAGGTAGTAGCGGTCCATCAGCTCGTCGGAAACGCTCATGAGCTTGCCGAACATTTCCTGCGGCGCGTCATTGACGCCAACGTAGTTGCCGTAGGATTTGGACATTTTCTTCACGCCATCGAGACCTTCCAACAGTGGCATGGTGATGACGATCTGCTGTGGCTGGCCTTCCTCCTTTTGGAGATCCCGGCCGACCAGCAGGTTGAACAACTGGTCAGTGCCGCCGAGCTCCACGTCGGCGCGGACTTCGACGGAATCCCAGCCTTGGACGATGGGATATTGGAGTTCGTGAAGCCTGACTTCCTGGCCCAGTTCGATGCGGTTCTTGAAATCCTCGCGCTGGAGCATTTGTTGGAGAGTGACACGGCCGTTCAGGCGAAGGACGTCTTCGAAGGTCATCTTGCGGAACCAGTCGCCATTATAACGGATTTCCGTTAGCTCACGATCGAGGATTTTGAAAAGCTGTGTGGTGTAGGTCTCGGCATTGATGAGAACTTCCTCACGGGTGAGCGGCGGACGGGTGACGGATCGGCCGGAAGGATCTCCGATGGTGGCGGTGAAGTCCCCGATGATGATGACGGCCTGGTGCCCGAGCACCTGGAACTGGCGGAGCTTTTCAAACACGACGGTGTGACCGAGGTGGATGTCCGCGGAGGTGGGATCGAGTCCGAATTTCACACGCAGCGGGCGGCCGAGGCGGAGTTTTTCGAGGAGTTCCTTTTCCGAGAGGACCTTGGCGGTGCCGGCGGTGAGCTGGGCAAGTTGTTGTTCGGGAGACATGGCGGGTGAGTTGAAATTGAGCGGTGAGCGGAAAACGCGGATTCTTCATCCACGATCCACAATCCCCTATCTACGATCTTCCAGGTGGAGCTTGAGGATGCGTTTCACTTCGGCGGTGGCTTCGGCATTGTCGGGGACGCCGTGGCCGCTGGGGACGATGAGCTCGGAGGCGACGGGGGCGACGTGGGAGGACCAGTAGGGGACGATGCCGTCGCTGCTGTTCGGCGTGTCGCCTTTGCCACGGTCGCCGATGATGGAGTGGAAGGTGATGTTCTTGGGCAGCGGCATCGAGGTGAGCGCGATGTTGGATTTGTCGCTGGGAGCGAGACTGCTGATGGAGTTGGGCATGTCCGGCTTGGCCTGATTTCCCTTCATGGCATCGTTCACGCCTTGGATGGTGGCGTCCACCAGCTCGACGGTGAGTTTTTTCGGAAGGTGGATGAGGCGCGAGATCCACACCGCGGCGCGGAAGGTGGCGACCGGGCTGCCCTGATGGGGAACTGCCATGAAGATGACGCGCTTCGGTTCCGTCAGCGGCTGATAGAGCGTGGTGTCGCGGATGAGCTGGCGGGTGGGTTCGGAGACCTTGAGCTTGTCGATGGGGACTTTGAAAACAGCGTCGTAGAATTTCGTGCCGGGAGCGGTGACGCTGGAGCGCGTGACGAGACCGCCCATCGAGTGACCGATGATGACCATCTTGTTGAGGTTGCGGTCGTCGCCCTTGGTGCGGGCGTAGGCGCAGGCGGCGCGCATCTCCTCGCGGAATTTCATGCCGCTGTAAAGCCACGGATTCCCCGTCGGATAGTTGAACAGCCAGATCTGATAGTGCTCGCGGAACCACGGCTCCGGAGCGAGCGCGTTGATGACATTCTTGAAAGCGTCCGGCGATGAAACGAGACCGTGGACGAGGACCAGCGGGATTTTGTTAGGATCGTACGGCTGCACGAAGTAGAGGCCGGTTTCCTCGGAAAAGCGCTCGGGCAGGATGACGCTCTGGATCTTGAGGTTGTCCAGATCGCACATTTCCCAGAAGAAGGCGTTGGGAGCGGTCCAGTCGGCGGCGAGAGTGTGGGTGGTGCTGCCTATTTCGAGATCGTTGTTAAGCCAGCGCTTCGGGAAACGCCAGACCGGGATGCCGCCACGCTCGAAGGAGAGGTAAACGGTGAGGTTGTATGGCAGGCCGGAGGGCAGGAGATACGGCGCGCGCTTTTCGCCGACCGGAGTGGTTTTTTTCCAACCGACGACCGGCACGCCGACGCCGTCCGTCGTCTGGTGGCAGGCGACGCTGTGGCAATTCACCTGAGCGGCGGGGAAAACCGCTTCGAGGCTCGCAAGATCCGTCTGCCATGCGTCCGGCGGCGCGACGCGGGTGCCGAGCAGGGCGGCGCGTGAATTCCAATCGCCGGGTCCGCAGCGGAGTTGGTCGAAAAGCCGGGCGACGGCGGTGTTGTATTCCGCGCGGGCGGCGGGCCATTCGGCTTTGCGCGACGGGTTCGCGAGGATGTTCCAGTCCTTGTTAGCGGTGGCGATGAGTGTGGGTGCCGGGACCCGCGAGGCCATTGGCACGCGTGTGATCCGGGGCGGCTGGGGCGCACCGCAATGGCACAATACTGCGAGCAGCAGGATCGGTAGAATGCGGAGCAGTTTCGGATTCATCGTGGGCGGGGCGGGCGGTAGAATGACTTCTGGCCGCCTTCTGCCAAGTCCGGAAACCGTTCAGGAAACCCCGCCGGCGCGGGCGATGAAACCCTCCGCATCGAGGAAACCACCCGCAGGCAGCGCCAGCCCTTCCTCGGGAGCGGCCGGACCGTGGACGCGGGAGCCCTTGAGATACCAGCCGGGCAGGAGTTTCCCCCAGGTGCCGGGCTTGTGGCCGAGCTGGATTTCATCGTCATCCTCGTTTTTCGGCGGCTGCGGCATCGACATGGAAATGACCGTGCCATCCACCGCGAGGCAGGGCAAATGCAGCACGCCAGGTAGGTTCAGCGGCTCCAAGGCACGGCTGCCGAAATCATAAAACACCACCTCGCCCGCAGGCGGCGCGCTTTCCAAAACCCCGCGCAAATGATCGCCGCCCACCCAGATTCCGACCCCCGGCTTGTCATGCGTTTCCACCTGCGCTCCGAACATTTCCGGAAACGTCAGCAGCAATCCCGGCAGATCCAACACATCCTCCCTCAGCACCGAAAACGACTTGCGCCGCTGCAACGCATTCACCTGCCCGATCTGATGCCCGTTCACCCACATCCTCCGGCGTCTCGCTTCCCCACAACTGCGGAAACTTTCCCCTGCCCCGGCCGGCACCCGCTCGCCCCAGCCCGGCACATGGAAACGGTTCCCAACCGCATCGGCGGACGCTTCCAGCAGGCCACTCCTCACGACTTCCAGACTTGCGTTGCGCGGCTGGATTTCCGGCCCGAAGGCGATCGTCATTCCATAGGGCAGCCGATACGGCCGCTTGCGGATGAAACGGCCGCGCTCGAAGGAAAAAATCGACCCCCACGAACCGTCACACCACATCGGCACCAGCGGATGGCCCGCCTTTTTCGCGGTCAGCTCGAAGCCGCGGCGCAGTTCGCTCAGCGTGCCGGTGCGCGTGAGCTGGCCCTCGGGAAACAAGCAGACCAGGTCGCCGTTTTTCAAAGCCTTGATCATGCTGCGGATCGCCTCCAGCGGCTGGTCGCGGCGGATCGTCATCGTGTCGAAAATACTGACAAAAATCCGGATCGCCCGCGACTTCATGAACGCCTCGTCCATTACGAAACGCACCGGTCTCGGGCAGGAGGCCGAGATGAAAAACGCGTCGGCGAAGGTGACGTGGTTCGGCAACAGCAGCGTGCCGCCCTTCGCCGGGAGGTTTTCCGGATTGACCACGCGGATCCGATAGATCGAGCGGATCACCGCCCCGCCGATCAGGCGGATGAAATCGGCCGGCAGCAGGCGAATGATGGAAACCGTCATCAGGCCGCAGACGACGCCGATGAAAGCGATCTCTATCCGGAAATCCAGCGCTGCGGAAATGTGGAACGCTTTTCCCGCATATTCGAAAACCCCGATCACCAGCACCGCGATGATGCCCGCGAAGCAGTCCTGCAGGTTCACCGCGGATTGCAGCTCGCCGCGTTTCGCCGCCGGGTAGCGGTCCTGCATCCACGCGCTGAGCGGCGCGAGGAAGACCGCCGCGGAAAACGCGAGCAGCGCCAGTGTCGTTAGAAAAATCCAGCCGCCCGGGGTCATGAACGCGAGGGCCACGGCCGTGAATGTCATCGCCACCCCGGCGACCGGCACCCAGCCGAGCTCGATCCGTTTCCGCAGGAGAAACGACGCGAAGCCGAAGCCACCCGCCATCCCGAGCGACGCCGCCGCCATGAACACCGACGACTGCGTGCCGAAGCCCTCGCCGCCGCCGGTCATGTTCTTGGCCAGCTTCACCGACCAGAGATTGATGAACGCCGCGAAGCCCCAGAAAAACGCCACGCCGAACGAAGCGCGGCGCAACGGTCCGTCGCGCCAGAGATCCGCCAGGTTGAGGAAATGGCTGACCATCAGTTTCGCCGTGAATTTCGGCCCATTCTGCGCCGGCACCCGCGGCACCGCCCAGGCCATCGCCAGCGCCGGCACCGAAAGCCCGGCCAGCAACAGCAGCGGAGCGAGCGCCGCTTTCCAGGCCATATTCGGATGACCGCCGAATTCCTTGTAACGGTGGTCGAACAACCAGCCCGCAAGGATCTGGCCCGCGAGGATCGCCAGCATCGCCGCCATCTGCTGGATGCCCGCGGCGAATCCGAGATGCCTGGAGCCGACGAGCTCCTTGTTGATGCCGATCTTGGCTGGGCTGAAAAACGCCGACTGCACCGCCAGCGCGAAAAAGCCGCTGAGCGCGACCGGCATGTTTTTCATCATCACCGCCACGCAGATGCAGGCCAGCACCACCGCCTGGAGGATCGCCGCGCCCAGCATCACATCGCGTTTGGAATAACGGTCGCTCACCCAGCCGGCGACCGGGGCGAAAAGCACCATCGGCAGCGCCATCAGCAGGCCGGCGGCGGACGGCACGTCCACCTCGATGCCCGCGCCCACCGGGATCAGCAGCGCGAAACCGACGGCACCGCCTAACGGGATGAGCGTGAACTGGGCGAGTTTGTCGCTGAAGGCGTTCTGCGTTTGCTGAAGGATCATGCACCAGAAACCCACCCACTGGCGGTGTGTCGGTTCATTTTCAGCCACTTCGGAAGTCATCGGCGCGGACCTTATGCCCCGGAATCCCCCCCTGCAAGGGTGACAAACGGACATTGCGAAAATCTCCGATCAACCGGAATCCCAGCCGCCCCGGGAGGCCGGAGAGTCCGAATTCCGCTCAACCGGCTTCAGAAATGCCCGTTGCCCCCGCACGGCATTCCGGCCCTGCTACTTCCATTCTCCCACCATCGAGGAAAACAACAGCACCACCGATACCGACCACAGCCAAAACCAAATCAGTCCGAAAACGAACAAAAGGACGAGGCAAACCCCGATCCCTACCAGACCATACACCAGCCTCTGGCTTCCAGTCGTCTCAGTAAACCATTCTAGCATCGTGAAATTGATTCGGTGTTAATTCGTGCGGAGGAGAGGAGCTGCGGATCTTGAAGGCAATGTTTCTCCTTCCTTCAACGTCAAATTCCTCTTGCGCCTAATCAGGGGAGCGGCTTTGATTGTGGGTGAGGGTGTAGTGGTCATGAGAGTTGGAACTCGGCGCTGGTCAGTTGTTGGGAGTGACCCCTTGTTGAACATTTTTGATATAGTTGGGTTGTCCTTGGGACACCTTGGCAATCGCACTTCGGACTTGATTGTCGAGTTCCGCAATGTTCAAAGCTGACCCTTCCCTTAGGTTAAGATCTGCGTGTATCTGCTCCCATGTCGACAAAGCATCCCGAGCATTCACTGCCGCCCAGCCTCTGAATACGCCTACAACGGTGGATATATCAGGCGACGACATCGAGAATGGATCGGTCAAGTCGACGGGAGTCGATGATTGTTCTATTGTGGCTTTCAGCTGAGCGCCGATCCATGCCGCAGCACTTCTTCCGTCGACCTTTCCCCATTGCTCATAGAGCATCACATCAACCACTTCATTTCCGTTGATCGGCATCTTGTTGGTTGCCGATTCTCGATAGTACTCGATCAAGGCTACAACCTCACTCGATGTTAGTTTATCAATGATTCCACGGCACTCGTCCATTGCTACCCGTCGCGTTTCATGCGTGAATCCAGAGGGCGATTCCATAAACAAGGAACGAGTTTCGAAATCACTTACAATTCTTCGCAGTCCTTCTGGAAGCTTGTAAATTGGGAAATCTCCATGCGATTTTGCTAAATCCGCTCTTCGCTCTTGCTTGCCTTGAGTTTCCAGCAGCCTTGCATTCCGGCCCTTATCGGAGGTCGAGGGAATGGCTAGGTTTACATCTTCCTTATTGATTTGATGCTTCGTGGCCAAAATCCCCCCAACGCTTGCGATAAACAAAATCGGTAAAACGTAGCGCAGGTATCTCGCCCAACTGGATTTGCTGCCCGTCATCTAATATGGATATAAGCTTTTCTGCCGACAAGGTGTTGGCACTGAACTGAGTGTTATCCAATCAGGCCGGCTCAGGCGAAGAAAGGCGAAAGTGGAGTCCGAAGGCTTGGAGGTGGAAGGCCTGGAGGTGAACGGGTTTTGCGCTGGGTCCGTCCGCTCTTCATCCTTACGGGTTCCGCCAGAAACCTCACGGGTGCCACCGCCAGCCACACCGATGTTACCGCCAACCGCACCGATTATCCCGGCAACCGCAACTCCGGACGGGCCGCACACGGGCAACAAACCAACCTCCTTAAAACAAACGAGCGCCGCCCTCCCCCCCGGAAAGACGACGCTCTCTATGTTCCTCGTAACCGGTTAACGGAACTCAGAAAAACAAATGAATGCTGACAACGAGATCAGTATCGCCCGGATTCCGGGAAACGATAGTGGAAACTTTCGCATTTCTTTGTAGGGAATTTGACCCACAAGCGCGGTGAACGTTCAATCGACCAGACCATGGCGCATCGCGTAGCGGGTGAGCTCCACGTTCGAGGAAAGCCCCATTTTCTCGGCGATCCGGCTGCGGTAGGTGGCCACCGTTTTTTCACTCAGCGCGAGGGCGGAGCTGATCTCCTTGATGGTCTGGCCGGACGCGATGAGCTTCAGCACCTCCAGCTCGCGATTCGAGAGCGCCTCATGGCTGTCGCCCGTCGCATCGCCGGAAATAGCTCCCGCGAGGTGCTCGGCGAGGTCCTGGCTGACGTAGCGTTTTCCTGATAGAACACGGTTCACCGCCAGGACGAGCACGTCTGCCGCGCTTTGTTTCGAGACGTAGCCGGCCGCGCCGAGTTTGATGGCGCGCAGGGCGTAGTCCTTTTCCGGATGACCGCTGATGACGAGCACCGGCAGCTCCGGTTTCACCCGCTTGATGTCTTGGATGAGGTCGAGCCCGCTGCGGCCGGGCATGCTGATGTCCGCCACCACCAGAGTCCAATCCTCCTCCATCACCGCGGCCAGCCCCTCCCTCGCGTCGCAGGCCTCACCCAGCGTCACGCCCTTGAAGTGCTCCCTCAGCATGGCCACCAGGCCACGCCTTACGAGCACGTGATCATCAACTATCAGAATTTTCATGGCAATATCGTTTGTTTCGGCAACGGCACGATGAGGGTGACTTCGGTTCCCTTTTCCGGCAGTCCCCGTATCGTCAGGCAGCCACCGATGTACTCCGCTCTCTCCAGCATTCCTATCAGTCCGAGTGACTTGGGATCGTCCACCACGGCGGAACTGATCCCGTCACCGTCGTCGAGGATGCGCAGCTTCAGGAAACCATCCGCCGTCGAGAGGCTGGCACTCGCATTCGACGCGTGGGCGTGGCGTGCCACGTTGGTCAGCGATTCCTGGAAAATCCGGAAAACCGCGGTGTCCACATCGGGGGTCATGGGTACCAATGGATCATGAATTTCAACAATGCACGGGATTTCCGTCCGCAGGGTGAAAAGCTCGGCCTCCTCAGTGAGCGCGGCGGAGAGCCCGAGGTGATCGAGCGCGCTCGGCCGCAGCCCGGCGGAAATGCGCTGCACCGAAGTGATCGTGCTGTCCACGATTTCCCCGGTTTCCACCAGCCTGTCGATGACCGGATTGAGCGAGCGGTCCGCGCGGTCGGTGAGCTGGTTCTCCATCATCCTCAGTTCCAACTTGATACCGGTGAGAAGCTGCCCCAGCTCGTCGTGCACCTCGCGGGCGATGCGGGTGCGTTCCTCCTCGCGCAGGCTCTGGACCCTCGAACAAAGCCCGCGGTAGCGTTCGCGGGCCTTCCTGACCACCGTCAGCCGCCGCTCCTCGGCGCGCCGCCAGCCGCCGTATGAGCGGCGCAGGACGAAGAACAGCAGGATGCCGGTGGTGAGGACGAAATTGAGGCCCTTGAGCGACTGGATGATGCCCGCCTCGATTTCACTCACCACCGTTTTTGTTAGGTAGAGATCGGAACCGACGATCCAAATGCTGGCGATCACGATGTAAAACACCACGATCCGCACTTCGGGCAGCGACCAGTGGTAGCCGGGCACTTCTTCGTCCTGGCTGGGGGTGGATTTGAAGCCGTGGTCGGCATGGATGGGCGGGGGTTCCTTCACGCGTGGAGCTTATAACGGCCCTCGGGAATGGGGTCGAGCTGCGAATTGCATGTTTGACGCGCCACCCCGGCGGGGCTGTTCTCACCCATGCCATCCGAAGTGAAACCCCTCGCCCCGCTGCAACTCATCATGTTGCGCGATTCGCTGGCGGGCGGGGAACCGGGTGCGCATGTCGAGCAGGTGGAGATCGTCTTCACGGAGGCGCTGGGCGGAGAGCTGCTGGCCGCCGCGTGGGCGATGACCGTCGCGGCAACCGAGGTGTTGCAAACGGCCTTCGTGATCGATGGAAAGGAACCACTCGGTTGGGAAAAAGCGGAACACGTGGCCGCGTTGCAATTCCACGAGGCAGCGCCATTGCTGTTGGAAAACTGGCGGGTGACGGACCGCGTCCGGCCGCTGCTCGCGCCGGGCACCGCACCGTGGCGGGCGGTGTATTGGCCGGGTGACCGGCGTTTCATCTGGACCTTCCATCACGCGCTGCTGGACGGGCGGTCCATCACGCGGATCCTGCGCGGCTTTTTCCAGTGCCTGCACGACGGGATTGCTCCGGCGCCTTCCGCCGTGACGACGTGGACTCCACCGAATGACCGGATGAAGGCACTGGCGGAACGGATTTTCCAACAGGAATTCGCGGGCTTGAAACCCGCCGCAAATTTTCCCGACCCCTGCGTCTCGTCGAAAACGATCCGCTATCTGGGAAAAGAAGCCGCCGACCTCCTCGGATCCGTGGCGGAAGCGATGCACGTTTCTCCCGCCACCCTGCTGACGTGGTGCTGGGGCCAGGCAGTGATGAAGGCCTCCGGAGAGGACGCCGCCATCGTGGAACAACTGCGCTGCGGACCACCGCAGGAAGGCAGGACCGGATTCACGATGAACACGCTGCCGCTGGCAATCCATCGCGCGACGGCGGATACGTTAGAGCGTCAGCTTCAGAAATTCCGCGCGCGGCTGCTGGCGATGCGGGAGATCGAATCCATCGCGCCATACGACCTGCCGGCCGGGGTGATCGAACTAACCAACGACCCGTGGTCCAGCGTGATCATGATCGAACACGGCACGCCCGAACACATGGCCGGCGGAGGAAATCGCGTGGAATCCGTCACCCTCCACGAATGGCCCGGCGGAAGCCTGACCGCCGTGGCCTATCACCTGCCGGACCTGCGGCTGGAAGTCGAAGGCCCCCGCAACGCGAAACTGCTCGCACTCTGGGCGGGCTTGATCCGCGGGCTCTGAGTCAACCTACTCGGCTGGGATATCCTTGAAATCGTTAGAAACTTTCGAGATGATGAAAGAGACCAGCTCGGCGACCTGTTTCGGCGTGAGTGTCTGACCCCAGGCCTGCATTTTAGCGCCGTTGTTGCCGGTGCTTTCCGGTGGCGAGCCTTCGTTGATGAGTTTGAAGATCTGCATCGGCTTGCCGCCGAATTTCCATACACCGTCGTTCAGCGGCAGACCGGGGAGGGGGATCTTGTTGCCACCGGCGGTCATGGTCGCGCTGAGGTCCGCGGCGTGGCAGGCGGAGCAGTTAGTAAGGAAAGTGGCCTCGCCGGCGGCGGTGATGGTGGGATCGGTGGCCCACTGGTGGACGAGCTTGGAATCGGTGAGTGAGGAGAGGGTTTTCTCCAGCTCGGCGTTCTTGGCCTTCTGCACGGTGGTGATCGCCTCGATGATGTTCTGGCGGTCGGTCTTGAGGCCGGAGGTGTGATAGTAGAGCGCCCAGTAGCCGATGAAGAAGACAATGGCTCCGTAAAAGGTGAAGAGCCACCAGTTCGGCAGTTTCTGGTCGTATTCCTGGATGCCGTCGAATTCGTGTTCACGAAGGATGACTTCGCCCTTTTCCTTGGCGAAATGGCCGCGCTTGGGTTCCTGGTTCATGATCGTTAGAGGTTTTCGGAGCTGTCTTTTTTGGTGTGGTCCTCGAGAGGCAGGGAGGAGAGATGGTCGCGCTTGTCCTTGCTCATGCGCAGCGCGCGGATGGTCACGACGATGAAGACCAGGCCGATGATGGCGAAGGAGATGAGCGGGGCGGAAACGACCCAGTCCTCGATGATGACGCGTCTGAACATGGCGGTGGATGGTTAGTGGCCGGTGGTGGCGCTGGTGCCGCGGTGGGAGTCCGGATCCAGGTTGGACGGAGGACCGGATTGTTTTTTCACGACCTCATGATACGCGCCGAGCTTCTGGATGTAGGCGATGAGGGCGACCACCTGGGTCTTGGCAAGGTGGTTGCGCAGCGCGTCTCCCTGGAGCTCCGGATGATCCGGCAGATAGACCTTCGCAGCAACGAGCGAGGCGGCGATTTCCTGGGACTGGGTTTCGACCTTGTCGCGGATCTCGTGCTGGTTCATGGCGGGCCATGGGACGCCGAGCTGGGATTGCACGGCAATTTTGTTAGGCAGGGCGGCGACATCGGTTTCCTTGCTGAAGAGCCACGGGTAGTTCGGCATGTTCGAGCCCGGTGAGATCTGGCGGGGATTGAGGAAATGGTTGAAGTGCCAGTCGTTGCCGCGCTTGCCGACGCGCATGTATTTCGCTCCGGCGGACGGCGGACCGCCTTCGTGCGCGAGATCGGGGCCGGTGCGCTTGGAACCCCACTGATAGGGATGGTCGAAGAGCGACTCGCCGAGGTGCGAATAGTCATCGGCGATGCCGGCGCGGCCGTAGCGCATGACGTCCGGCACAAGGGTGCGGATCATCTGCGAGTGGCAGTTATAGCAGCCCTCGGTGATGTAGAGGTCGCGGCCGGCGAGTTCGAGCGGCGTGTAGATTTCCTGCAGGCGGCCTTCGATGTTCTTCTCACGGTTTACGATGAGCGAAGGGATGATCTGCACCGAGCCGCCGATGGCCACGGCGATGAAGACAAGCAGCGAGAAGGGCATGTAGTTTTCCACGATGCGCTCGTGCCAGTTCGTCCACTTTTCCTTGGAGGCACGGAAGGCGAAGACCGCCTTGATGCCCAGCAGGATGGCGACGAGCAGGGCCGCCTTGTCCGCGTGTGGAGGCAGGAAGAACCAGAGGATGGTGAAGGCCATGCCGAGGAAAATGTAGGCGAGCGGATCGGTGAGCAGCGCCTCGCTCCATGGCATGCCGTCCTTTTTCTTCTTTTCCAACAGAGCGACCTCGACCGTTTCGTCGTAGGGTTTTCCGGAACGGGCGGTCATGTAGATGTTCACGCCGCAGAGGATGAAGCCGACCAGATAGAGGAAGCCACCGAACGAACGGAGGCCGTAGAAGATGTGGATGCTGTCGAGGGTTTCGAGGAACTCATACTTGAGCGTTGTGCCGCCCGGATTGACCTCGTTGAGCATGAGCGCCTGCATGATGCCGGCGCACCACATGGCGACGACGTAGAGGAGGATGCCGACCATGCCGACCCAGAAGTGCATGTTGGCGAGCGCCTTCGACCAGAGCTGGGTTTTCCACAAACGCGGGGCGAGCCAGTAGAACATGCCGGCGGCCATGAAGCCGTTCCAGCCGAGCGCGCCGGCGTGGACGTGACCGATGGTCCAGTCCGTGTAGTGGGAGATGGCGTTGACGGCGCGGATGGAAAGCAGCGGGCCCTCGAAGGTGGCCATGCCGTAGAAAGTGATGCCGGCGGCGAAGAACTTGATCACCGGATCGGTGCGGAGCTTGTCCCAGGCACCGCGGAGTGTCAGCAGGCCGTTGAGCATGCCGCCCCACGAGGGAGCCCAGAGCATGAGGGAAAAAAGCATGCCGAGGTTCTGCAACCAGCGCGGCAGGTCAGTGTTGAGCAAGTGGTGAGGACCGGCCCAGATGTAGAGGAAAACGAGCGACCAGAAGTGGACGATGGACAGCCGGTAGGAATATACCGGGCGGTTCGCCGCTTTCGGCAGGAAATAATACATGATGCCGAGGATCGGCGTCGTTAGAAAGAAGGCGACCGCGTTATGGCCGTACCACCACTGCACCAGTCCGTCCTGCAAGCCGCCGAAGATCGGATAGGAATGGGTGAACGAGGTGGGCAGCGAGAGGTGGTTGACGATGTAGAGAATCGCGATGGTGATGACCGTGGAGATATAGAACCAGAGGGCGACGTAGAGGCTGGGTTCGTTGCGTTTCGCCAGGGTCCAGAAGAAGTTGATGGCGAAGGTGACCCACATCAGGACGACCATGATGTTGATCGGCCAGATGAGCTCGGCGTATTCCTTGCCCCGGGTGAAACCTGCGGGAAGCGTGAGCGCGGCGGCCACGATGATGAGCTGCCAGCCCCAGAAATGAATGCTTGATAGTAGATCCGATGCCGTCCTGACCTTGCAGAGCCGCTGGGTGGAGTAATAGATGCCCGCGAACATCATGTTGCCGACGAAGGCGAAGATCACCGCATTCGTATGCAGCGGGCGGAGGCGGCCGAAGGTGAGGAAGGAAATCCCCTCCGCCTTGATCGCGCCGAACGAGAGGGTTTCGAGAAACTTCCCGTTCATCTGCCACCAGGAAAGCTGGGTGGCGATCAGCACGCCGACGAGCATGCCGACCACTCCCCAGAAAATGGAGGCGATCATGAAACGGCGGACCGACTTGTCGTCGTAGGTGATGGTGGTGGTCATGGATCGATGTTAGATAAGAGGTTTGTCGGCGGGCTTCGGCCGGACCGCCGGTTCGAGGTCCAGCGGGAGCAGGGAATCCCGCTCCGGGCTGGAGCGCCGCGAGCGCCGGATCTCGGCGGCGAAGCAGGCGATGAAGATGCCCGCCAGGCAGGAGGAGATCAGGATGGTGAGGGCTAGGACGTTCATGCAGTTCCGGTTGTGAAAGGAAAACAGCGGGACGCGGAGATGGCTGTGCCTTGATTGCCGAAAATCGCGCATATCCTACTCCATGCCATGGAGTGCGGAGTTGCGGCGGTAGCCACCGTGGAGCCATTCCAGAAAGACATCGCCGATGATGTGCGGCATGCATTTCCGGTCGATCAGGGTTGGATTGAGAATGAGGTGGCAGCCCTCGAAATCACCGGGCGTGTCACCGACGCCGGCATGGAAGGCCTTTTCGAGTTCGAGATCGCCGATCGCCTCATCCGGTGCCTGGAACACCACGCGGCCGCGCCGGCAGAGGGCGGCGAGGGTTTTCATGAATCCGTCGGGCCCGGGAGGATCGTTTTCCGGAATGCCCAACAACTGCCGGTAGTTCGAATCCGCGGCGACCTTCTCTATCAGCTCGCTGGTGGCGGATAGCCAGCGGCCGTCCCCGTCATCGTCGTATTCGTTGAGGTAATCGGTGATTTCCCCGACCATGGAAACGCCCGGCAGTGACGGCCCGGCATGAAGCGTGATGGCGCAAGCGCACGTCGCGGCATCCGGATCGGCAAGCAACCATTGGTGAAAGGCGGAGAACGAGGTGGAGGCGGTCATGCAGGCTTGGCAAGTTCATGGTGAACGTGCCAAGTACCGCGTGATCGTGCTCCGCATCCCGTCTGGAAGGATGCGCGGATTTTCCGGGAGAAACCTTGTTGGAAATCAGGGAAGGATCATGAAAATCCCGCCCATGCTCGCCCAGTTGGCAACGGACACCGGCACCCAGCGGCGCTCGAAGCGCGGGCCCCACGAATCGCTGACGGCAAGCTCCTGGGTCGCTTCGTTGTAGCCGACGATCATGCAGATGTGGTGGTTCGACTCCGGCTTCGCCGATTTCGCGAGAGTGCCGGCCGGTGCCGCGATCTCGGTGGCATAGGCCTTCCAATCCTTCACCGATTTGCGGGCTTCGGTGTTCTTGTCGGCGAGCTCGTTGTAGGCCTCCATCGAACACAGCGTCCACATGACCGGAATGCCCTCGTCCAGATACCGCTTCAGTTCGCGGATGCGGAGTTCCTTGAGCGTTTCATCCTTGGTGCGGCGGCCCTTGCTGTAAACTTGGCGGCGCACGCCTTCCAACAGAAGCTCCACCGACGTGCCTCCGCCCGCCTGGCTCTGGCCCACCATCGCTAACAAATACATGTCCGCCTCGAGGCCCATCGTCCGCATCGCCCGTTCGAAGGTGGCGGGCGCGCAATAGCCCTTCGGCCCCTGGTCCACCATCGGGATTTCAGATAGAAAAACGTCGCCGTTGTCGGATTTGACCACGCTGGCCAGCAGGCGCTGCTTCACCTCGCCGTCCTTCACCATCGCCGACTTGCCGCCGTTGTCCGCAGTGGCGGACGGGACGATGGCGAGGCTGACGTATTCGTTTTCTTCGTTGGACAAAATGAAGGCGCTGCCGTTCCAGTCCCAGCGGATGATCTTGCGGCGTGTGGCGCCCTCGCCGTAGCGCTGGACCTTGCCCTCGCCGAGCACGGAGGTGAGCGCCTTGGCCACGGTTTCCTCGTCCTTCGCCATCGCCTCGGAAAGCGTGCCAGGGGTGGCGGCGGTGCCGCCTTTGAAATGATCCGCGGCGAAACCGGCGGTGCTGCCGAAGTCGCCCTTGTTTGCGTAAACAATCGAAACACTGCTGACCACCCCGGCCTGATCCGAGTAGAGCGCCACCGAATACGGCATCGCCCCGAACAGCTTGTAGTCCTTCGCGTAGGCGGCATACAAACGCCAGCTCCGGCCGTATTTTGACTGCGACTCCGGCCTGAGCTGGAGCGCCTGGGCGAGTGATTCCGCCTTCGATGTCGAAATCCCCGTGCCGTCCGTGATGTCATGACCGGCGGCGGTATTGAGCTTTTTCGCGGCATCACCCGCGCGCTTGCCGATTTCCAAAAGGTAGCTCTGGTCCTCGGCGCTGAGCTTGTTTTTCGGCAGCTCGAAGCTTTTCCCGTCCTCGCGCTTCAAAGTTACCTTGTCCCCGGACATGCTTTCGAAACTCGCCTTCAGCGGCTTCCCTTCCGCACTGTGAAACACCCGCAGCTCCTCTGCGTGTGAGGTCGACAAGAAGACGGCAGCCAGCCCGATGGCGAGCGGAATATGGGAAAATACCGGGGTTTTCATACGCCCGGCAACCTCTCCAAGACACCCGGCCCGGTCAATCTCCAAAGCTCACCAGCCCGCCGTAAATGTCCCCCGTTTGGGCTAATGGTGAAAAACACAAAGCGGGTCCATCCTTACGTCGTGAATGTAAAACCTACTTCAAAAAAACCTTCCATCGCGGACGGCTTCACGCTCATCGAGCTCCTCATCGTCATCGTCATCATCGCGGCCCTGACGGCGATCGGCTTTCCGCTGGCGCAAAAGATGAGGGCCCGCGCCGCTGACACCCAGTGCATCAGTCAATTGCACTCGTGGGCTAACATCATAGGAATGTATTCCGCAGAACATTCGGGTGCCGTTGAATGCCGGAACTGGAATTCGATCGGAGATACAAATCCATCAGTATACGTCACCTACTGGTCGAGCGACGAAACGCACGCCTCAGGTTACCAAGAACTTGCCAAGATGCGCTGTTGTCCGGCCTTGAAAGGCAAGGATGCCATCAGTGGAAACGGTAACTCCCTGACCGCCTACACAATGACTGATCCTACCGGCAGCAGCGCCGGAAAAAAGATCGCTGGCTACAACCTTTCGCAAATTAAGGATCCACCACATTTCATGATGATGATCGAAGCAATCGGGGGAAATGCTTATATTCAGACCGCAGCAGAATTCACCAGCCGTGTGAAGCCCCTTTCCACTCCGGCTAAAAAACGCCACATGAACGGAGTCGTGAACGCAATTTTGGGGGACTTTTCCGTGAGGTCCTTTACGGGCCAGGAAATCACCAAAAATACCACATTGTGGACCACCTACTGAAATTTCTAAGCAGGCGGAATTCACATTCTGAAATCCTCGCCCAGGTAATGTTTCCGGGCGATCGGATCATCCACCAGTTCGTTTGAAGCGCCTTCCAGGATCACGCGTCCGTCGTGAATCAGGAAGGCGCGGTCCGTAATGGTGAGGGTCTCGCGGACCGAGTGGTCCGTGATGAGAATGGCCAGTCCGTCGCGGTCCCGCAGCTCGCGGACGATGCGCTGGATGTCCTCCACGGCGATCGGATCGATACCGGCGAACGGCTCGTCCAGCATCAGCAGCGTGGGGTCCGAGCACAGCGAGCGGGCGATGGCCAGGCGGCGCTTCTCTCCGCCGGAAAGCGTGATGGCGAGCGACTTGGAGAGCTTGGCGATGCCGAAACGGGACAGCAGTTCGTGGGCACGTTCGTGGCGGGCCGCCTTGTTGAGATTCGGGCGGGTTTCGAGAATGGCGAGCAGGTTGTCCAGCACCGAGAGCTTGCGGAAAATCGACTCTTCCTGCGGCAGATAGCCCAGCCCGAGCCGCGCGCGGCGGTGCATCGGCATTTTCGACATGTCGTGGCCGTTGAAACACACCGAGCCGGCATCGGCGGGGATCAGCCCGGCGATCATGTAGAATGAAGTCGTTTTCCCCGCACCGTTGGGGCCGAGCAGGCCGACGATCTCGCGCGGCTGGACGGTGATCGAAACGCCGTCGACCACCGCACGGCCGCTGTAGGTCTTGCGGAGTCCGTTCGCATAGAGGACGGCGGTTTCGGTGTTGCAGCAGGTGGAACCGGGAATGTGCATCATACTGGGAGGAATCAAAATTGCAGATCAGTGTTTCAGCTCGTCGGTGGGAAGAATGGTTTCAGTGGGGCCGTCAAAACTGAATTGGCCACTTTTGCTCACCTTAAGAGTCTGGGCAGCGGTTTTGGCCCGAACTGTGATCCCACCCCTTTTAGCCCACGGAAAACCACCATAGATGATCATTTGGTCAGCCTTTACGTTGTACGTGAAAATGGCCCCACTAGCCTCAACCGGCTGCTCACCGTCGGCGGGCTTTTTCTGGATCGCCCGTACGGCACCTGTGGCTACGATGCGCTCCACTTCGTTGAAATTCGCGCCGACGCTTCCAAATCCGCTTTTGGAAGGATCCTGCTTTTCCTTCTTTGACGGATCCTCGGGCTTTTTACCGAAGAAAATCTTGAGTTCGTTCGCGCCTGTCAGCTCCAAACGCGGATCTGTCACGGTCACGTTTTTCAGGTAAACGAGCACGCCTTCGTCAGCGTCGAAATACATGCCGCCATCGCATTTGATCACGGTGTCCTCGGCACCCGGCTTGACGTCGAGCGGATTGGCGACGGGTTGAGGGTCCGCGGCGGGAACCGGAATGTCGCCCTGCACGAGGAAAGCCTGCGCCGCGGTATCAGCCGCCTGCGAAACTTCGATCACCGTCTTGAGTTCCTTGCGCGTTGCCGCACCCGCTTCCGCAGCGGCGGCGGATTTCGACACGGCGTCCGCCTGGGTCGCTTCTTTTTGCTCAAACACGGCCACCGGAGGCGCGGCAATCAGGGATTGCGTGAGCAGCGACATGCCGACCATGGCGGTGGCGCGGAGCGGATTGCGGGGAGTGTTCATGGAGGTCGCAGGGAGAGGATGGATGGTGGTGGTGACGGGGCCGGAGAGATAACCCTCGGCCTGGTCGAAGGCGTAATAAAGCCCGCTGCCACGGGCGTTGAGGCGGTCGGCGCTGATCTCGACGGGCTCCTTCGCTTCAAGGATGCCCTTCATTTGATAGAAAATCGCTTTCTTGAGATCGACCCGGCCGCGCGGGGTTTGGTCGGGATTGAAAAACTCGACGGAAACCGTCTCGCCGGCGATCTGCTCGTCGTTCACCAGGATCATCTTCTTCGCCTTGAGCACGCCGACCCGCTTGTGATTCACATCGTAGCGGGGAAGCATGACGCCCATCAACTGGCTGCCGTCGGGCAGCATCGAGATGGCGGGGATTTTTTTCCGGGCCAGCGGCACCGGCTCCTGCGCCATGAGCATGGCGGGAGCGAGGCAGAACAAGGCTGTGACGAGCGGTTTCAGTGCGATGCGTGATGGATGGCGATGAGCTTGATGAGCAGGTCCTCGATGAATTCGAGCGGGATCTGGTTCGGCCCGTCGGACATGGCGTTCGCGGGATCCGAGTGGACTTCCATGAACAAGCCGTCCACTCCGGTGGCGATCGCGGCGCGTGCGAGCACGGGAGCAAGCACGCCGTCACCGCCGGTGGCACCGCCGAGTCCGCCGGGGCGCTGGACGGAGTGGGTGGCGTCGAAAATGATCGGCAGGCCTTCTTCGCGCATCCAATAGAGCGAGCGCATGTCCACGACGAGGTTGTTGTAGCCGAAGGTGGTGCCGCGTTCGGTGATGAGGAAGCGTTCGCAGCCGAAAGCGCGCATTTTCCCGGCGATGTTCACGGTGTCGAGCGGGGCGAGAAACTGGCCCTTTTTCACATTCACCGCGCGCCCGGTCTTGGAGGCGGCTTCGAGCAGGTCGGTCTGGCGGCAGAGGAAAGCGGGGATCTGGAGCAGATCGACGAATTCGGCGGCGATCTCCGCTTGGTCGGCGGTGTGGATGTCGGTGGTGACGGGCACGCCGAGTTCCTTGCCGATTTCACCAAGAATGCGGCAGCCCTCTCTCACGCCGGGGCCGCGGAAGGCATCGACGGAGGTGCGGTTCGCTTTGTCGAAGGACGCCTTGAAAATGAAGTGGATGCCGGTGCGGTCGGCGATTTCCTTGAGCGAGCGCGCCATTTCCCAAGCGAATTTCTCGGATTCCAGGGCGCAGGGGCCGAGGATGAAAAACGGGACGGGTCCGCCGACGGGAACGTTGCCTATGTTGAAGGGATCGAATGTCATGGTGTTGGAAAATCAGTCGCTGAGACGCGCCGTCTGATAGAGCGGGCGGAGGTTCTCGAGCGCGGTGTGGAGCAGCTTCGCCTCGGAAGGTGTGAGATTTCCGCGGGTTTTGGAAGCGAGCATTTCGAGGGAATCGATCACCGACTTCGCCGCACGGATGTTCACCTGTTTTTCGCCCGAGTGGGGGTTGGGAATCTGGCCGAGGAACAGCCCCGCGTTCTGGGCCTGGAGGATGATGAATTCGTTGAACCGTGGATCGGCTTCGGGCGCGTCGGGCATGGTTTGAGAGTCGATCGCCGCCACCCAAGATTCAAGGTGGAACATTCAGACGATGCGTAAGAAAAGCGCGGGGCCGGATTCCTCGCTGCCCGTTTCGTCTTTTGCCTTGCAGGGATGGACCCGGCCGCTAATCTCGCCCTTGACTGGTGTGAGAATCATGCCGGAATTTAACAAAAACCAACTCATTTACTCATGAAACTTGCCTTCATCGCCGCTGCGGCCGCCGTTCTCGCCGCTTCCTGCTGCCCAAGTGCCGCTCCTGCTCCGAGCCATCCGACCTACGTGGCTCCTTCCAAGTAATTCCTTTCCCGCCCGGCTTTCCGAGAGGTGAGCCGGGCAAATTTCCATTTCCGGCACCCAGAACTGCCAAGATTCCCATTTCCTCATAAAACCTCACAGATCCATGATCCGCATTCTTACCGCACTCGTCGCTTCGGTTTTCGCGCTCCTCTCCGCTTCCTGCTGCTGTACCGGTGAGCCACAGGCACCCGGCCTGCGCCCGCTCCCACAATTCCAGGAGATCCAATCGACCACTACTACCACGGTCGATTACCACTCTTCGAAGTAATCCCCGGGTTCCGGGAATTTCATTGGAAATGATCATGCGTCCCCCCGTTTCGACGGGAGGACGCTTTTCATTGATTGTTAGCGACTTTTGGGGGGTTAGATCTTCCCAAGATGCTGCGGATTTGTCATCAGACAGGCCCCGTTCCCCCATGAAACCCCGCAATTCGACCGACGAGCCACCCCGTTTCAGCGGGCAGATCCGTCATTATCATCGCGGCGGGGCCAGGCCGCAGAAGACGTGGGATGAATGGGTGGATGGAAAATCCGCCAAGTCCGGCGCTTCCAAAAACTGGATGAAAATCGCCGGAGTGCTTGCAGGCGTGCTCGCCCTCGCCGGAATCATCACCGGCCTGATCATCGAGCTGAGTTGATCCCGCGCCCGCCGCCTTTTCTCCGAGGAAATCGCATGTGGCTTTGACATTCTGAATCCGCGTGGCCAATTTCCCGCCCCGCCACGAACCACGGCGGACCTCTTATCATGGGAAAAAGCCTCTTCCAAAAAGTCTGGGACGCTCACACCGTCGGAACCATCGCCGACGGCCGCACGCAACTCTTCATCGGCACGCACCTCATTCACGAGGTCACTTCACCGCAAGCTTTCGGCATGCTCCGCGATCTCGGGCTCGGCGTGAAGTTTCCCCAGCGGACCTTCGCCACCATCGACCACATCGTTCCGACGATCAATCAGGACCAGCCCGCCGATCCACTCGCGGCTGAGATGATCGATGCCATCCGCAAGAACTGCGATGACTTCGGTGTCACTTATTTCGACCTCGCTTCCGGCAAACAAGGCGTCGTCCACGTCGTCGGGCCCGAGCAAGGGATCACCCAGCCCGGCACCACGATCGCCTGCGGCGACTCGCACACCGCGACTCACGGAGCGTTCGGCGCGATTGCCTTTGGCATCGGCACCAGCCAGGTCCGCGACGTCCTCGCCACCCAGACCATCGCCCTTCAGGAAATGAAAGTCCGCCGCATCGAGGTGACCGGCGATCTCGGTCCCGGCGTTTATGCGAAGGACGTCATCCTCCACATCATCCGCCTCCTTGGCGCAAATGGTGGTATCGGCTACGCTTATGAATATGCAGGCGATGTTTTCGAACGCATGTCCATGGAAGAGCGCATGACCGTCTGCAACATGTCCATCGAAGGTGGCGCACGCTGCGGGTATGTGAATCCGGACGCCAAGACCATCGCCTACCTTCACGGCCGTCCGTATGTCGATATGTCCGACTTCGACGCCACCGCATCCCGCTGGCTGTCATTTGCTTCCGACGCCGACGCCGTGTTTGACGACATCGTCAAAATCAACGCCGCCGAAATCGAGCCGACCGTCACCTGGGGCATTTCCCCGGACGCCGGCATCTTCATTTCCGAAAACATCCCGGACCCCGCGAAGGCATCCACTCCGCTGGAAAAAGCCTCCATCGAGGAAGCGCTCGCCTACATGAAACTCGCCGCCGGCACCCCGATCAAGGGCGTGAAAATCGACGTCGCCTTCATCGGCTCCTGCACCAACGGCCGGATCTCCGACTTCCGCGAAGTGGCGAAATACATCCAAGGCCACCATGTCGCACCCGGCGTGCAAGCCATCGTCGTTCCCGGCTCGCAAGTCGTTGCGATCCAGGCCGAACAAGAAGGCCTGCCGAAAATCTTCACCGACGCCGGCTTCGAATGGCGCGGCGCGGGATGCTCGATGTGCCTTGCAATGAACCCGGACAAACTCGTCGGCGACCAGCTCTGCGCCTCGTCCTCGAACCGCAACTTCAAAGGCCGCCAAGGTTCTCCGACCGGTCGCACGGTCCTGATGTCACCCGTCATGGTCGCCGCCGCCGCCATCAGCGGCCACATCGCCGACGCCCGCGAGTTGTTCCACCTTGAGAAACCCGCGGCCGTGGCGTAAATTTGCGGCAGATGGAAATATCCTTATGAAAGCTCGGATCACCTACTGGC
>JBDSNC010000206.1:0-10115 GCA_039915545.1 Luteolibacter sp. | reverse complement strand
GATCATCGGCTCGGACTCGCTGCGCGCCGACAGCCTGGGCTGCGCCGGGTACGTCCCCCAGCGCTCGGACGGACTGGCGAAAGGCGGCGTCTCCCCGGTCATCGACGCGCTCGCGGCGAAGTCCGTGCGGTTTGAAAATTGTTATACCGCGATCGCCTCGACCATGGAATCCGGCACGCAGTTGATGACCTCGCAATACCCGCAGAGCCATGGCATCCGCTACATGTATCCGGACAAGCCGACGGTGGAGGCCATGAAAAAACGCACTGTCCCCATCGCCCGCCTGCTGCGGGAAAAAGGCTACGACACCACTGCCATCGGCGACTGGTGCGCGGGATATTACGAAGTCGTCGGTCTGGATTTCGAAAACCTGTCTGTTTCGAGTTTCGACAACTTCAAGATCTACATGAGCCAGGCGGTGGTCATGGCGCATTTCGTGGTGCCGCTCTATTTCGACAATCCCGTCGGCTACAAACTCTTCCCGCAGCTCGAAGCCTTCGCCCAGTTCGTCACCCCGCAGGTCGTCACCAAGCGCGTGGAAAAACGCCTCGCCGACGTCGCGAAGAGCCAGAAGCCGTTTTTCTGGCACGTCTTCTATTCCTGCAACCACCTCCCCTACGGCAGCGCGGAACCCTACAACACCATGTTCGGCGATCCCGCCTATCAGGGAAAAAACCGCGGCAAGGTGGACTTCGACATCGATAAATTCATCGGCGGCACCGATCTGGAATCCAAGTGGAAGGCCCTGCCGCCCAAGGAAATCCAACAGATCCAAGCGCTCTACGACGGCTGCACCCGCCAGTTCGACGATTGCGTGGACAAGATCCTCGCCTCGCTGAAAGCCAACGGCCTCGCGGACAACACCGTCGTCATCGTCACCGCCGATCATGGCGACGACCATTACGAACCCGGCGTCACCCTCGGCCACGGCCTCACCTTCAACGGCGGACTCCAGGCGAACCACGTGCCGATGATCGTTCACATCCCCGGCGTCGAGCCGCGGGTGATCCCGGAAACCGTCAGGCTGATCGACGTCATCCCCACCATCGCCGATCTGACAGGCATCGAAAAATCACCGACATGGCAGGGCCAGAGCTTCGCCGGATGGATCAAAAAAACCGAGACTCCCGTTTACCGCCCGTTTTATGGCGAAACCGGATTTCCCTTCATTCAGTTCACCGTCCCCGGCGTCGAGCGGCCGAAGCTCCCCGCGATGGACGAGCTCACCTACATTGAAAAGGATTTCAACTATCAGTTCGTGCTCAAGGACAAATATCGCGACGTGCTCGTCAACGCGAAACAACGCTGCCTCAAGACCCGCCATTGGAAAGTCGTCTGCACCCCCACCGCCCAGGGCGGCCGTCATTTCGGGCTCTTCAACATGACTGACGACCGCTACGCCGAGAACGAACTCGGCAGCCAGCGCCCCGAAGTCCTCGCTCCGATGCAAGCCGCTCTCGAACGCTGGATGGATCAAAAAATTGAGAACTCCATCGCGGAAATTTTTCCCGGTGGCGAGCCGCGGTGAGGTTCGGAACGCCCTATATCAGAACAGATCGACGGTTAATTCCATTGATTACCCTGCAAAACTTCGTTAGAAACGGCACGAGATATGAAACTGAACACGATTTTCGCCGTGCTGTTGCTGGTAGTCAGTCAGGTCGCACGCGCCGGGGATAAGACCGAGCTTCCCATTCTCTTTCCTTTCATCAGTGATGGAAAGTGGGGCTACATTGATGCCACCGGCGCTTGGGCTATCGAACCGCGTTTCGGACGGTGTATCGAGATGTTCGAGGGGGAGCGCGTCAGGGTTTGGGAAAATAACAAATGGGGCTACATCGACCGGACGGGCAAGTGGATCGTGGAACCGCTGTATAACGAACCCACACTAGGCCGCGAAAACGATGCGTTTGAAATTGTTTTCATCGGGAAGAAGCAGGGAATTCTCGCGCATGCGGGCAACCTCGTTCTGCCGGTGAAATATGACGACATCGTGACCTTCGGCAGCCGGGCGTGGGTGCGCAGTGGGGAAAAGCTCGGTATGTTCGCGCTGGATGGCCATTGGATATTCAAGCCCTCGATGGAATGGCCGAGCAGACGTGAAATGCCGATACCGGCTGAGGGGGATGTCTCGTGGTTCAAGCGCGGAAAAAAATGGGGATTACTCTCACGCGAGGGCAAGGTGCTGTTCGCTCCCCAGTTTGCGGAGCATGTCCTGGGGAGGAAGGAATCGGAAAGTTGGGATCATCCGGAAGGCCTGGATTTCAAAAGCGGCAGGGCGTGGGTCATGGTAGAAAAGGAATACCAGCTCATCACTGATGATGGCCGCGTTCAGGTCCGGAATGCCTATCAATCCGTGAAACCGTGGACCAAGGACGCCTACATTTTCACCCAAAAGGATGGAAATTCTGGCCTTGTTTCAAAGGACGGCCAGATTCTATTGCCTGCCAAATATCCAAACATCCGACCGCCCAACGAAGGGCTAGCCGTCATCTCAGAGCATCGTCGCAAAATGAAACCCAACGGTGGGATCGATGACTGGTGGGATTATGGCTTCATCAATGAACAAGGCAAAATCATCATCGGACTGGGTACCTATCTAGGGAGTGGAGAGACACGTGGAGGAGGACAAACTGAATTGGCCTCTTTCTCCGAGGGTTTCACGCCGGTTTGGAACAACTCCCCAGAAGGCCAAAAGAGCGACATATACGATCCACGCGCGGGATACATCGACAAGACCGGTGCGCTGCATATTGCGGAGACGTTCTACATGACGGAATCATTCTCCGACGGGTTAGGCGCGTTTCTGGAGCGCAAGCCAAGAGAAAACAGCCCTTGGTCCGACAGCGGCCTCTGGGGTTACGTGGACCCGGCGGGAGCGGTCGCCATACCTCCCCAGTTTAGGTGGACTTCAAAATTCTGCCAGAATCGGGCGTGGGTTGTGAAAGCAGGCGGACTATGGGATCAGCCACAGTGGGCGATGATCGATCGCACCGGCAAGGTGCTAACGGACTATTCCTTCGACCCACCGGAGCGCCACAACCAGTGGGAATACTCAACCGGCTTCTCCAGCCAGACCGAATGGCTGCGTCACACCCGCTGGCGGGGCGATCTCGCAGTCATCAGCCGCGGGGATTTCCACCACGGCCTAGCCACTGCGGATGGGAAAGTCCTTGTCGAGCCGATCTTCAACCGCATCGGTGAATTTCACGATGGAGTGGCCGTGGCAGTGGACAGCCGAGGGCGCGACGCAAATGGAGATGTAAAATTTGTAACTGCCCTCATCAGCGAACGCGGCGAGATTCTGGCGAACGATACCTACACCTCGGTCGCCGACTTCGATCATGGCACCGCATGGGCCAGCCACCGTTGGACAGACCATCGCGGGCCAATACAGCACGAGGGCTGGGGATTGATCGATCCATCCGCGAAGGAACTCTGCGAGCTGAAGTATGTGGGAGCAAACTGGATCTGGAGCCGGGAAGATCACTACTCCGAAGACAGGTGTCCGAAGTTTTACGGAGAGCTTGCCCCTGTCGCCCTTGTGGATGGATTCCAGCAATATGGTGATCAGGTCTGGCTTCTGAATAGCTGGGGCTACATGAACCGCGCGGGGAAGATCGTGGCGTGGCATGAGAAGGTTTCAGGCAAATAATCGCACGAGAAACAGACGGTCGTCCATATTTCCATACAAAATCCTAGTCGGACAGCCGCTAAATATTCCCAGCTTCCGGATTTTTGGAATTTAACAGGCTGAAAAATTCCACCCTCTCGAATCGCGCAATTTCGGGCGCTGGGAAATTTCAGACATTCGATTGGTGCGATTTCGGGCGCTGGGAAGTTTCAGGGGTCGGATTCGGGCGATTTCCGGGGCTGGGAAATTCCAGGGGCTCGATTTCCGCAATTTCGGAGGCTGGAAAATCCCAGGCGGCGGATTCTTGCGATTTTGGGGCGTGGAAAATTGCAGGCCTTGGATGGGCGGAAATTCGGAGGCTGGAGAAATTCGGGGGGATAATTTCCGGAATCCGGCCGACTGGCGGCGGGCAGACCGGCCATTTCTGGAAAAATCCGGCGGGTGACGGAATTGCCATTTTCTATAACTGATTCATTTTCCGTGGGATCTGTTATCCGCCATTTCAGGAACCGATATGAACGTAAAAAGCAGGCTTGCCACGGAAGGGCCGGCCCATCAGTTATAAAACACTGACCAATCCAACAGTCCCTAACCTACCATGATCCAAGAACTCAACCACAGCCTGCTATTCGGAGATGAACTGGACGCCGCCGCCGAGCGCACCACAACCCTTGTGAACGAATCCCTTCCGGCAGAGCCGGTGTTGGAGGTCCTGCTCGCCTTGATCGTGAAGGATCGCGGGCAATTACAGAGCGTGCTGGTCCGGGCACGTGGCAGCGCCCGCACTCAGGCCATCGCAGAAGCGGATGCCGTGCGCGACGACGCGTTTGTGGCACTGCGGAGCCGTTGCGAGGAGGCGACGCGCCGCCGCACCAAACAGGATCAACTGGCTGCTGGAGAATTGCTGATGCGTCTGATCCGGGCACAGGGGTTTTCATTGCATTCCTTCGGTTACAGCCGTGAGACGGGTGCGTTGAACGCGCTTTTCTCCGCATTCGAGGCGGCTGATGCGGCGGCGGCGCTGACGCTCATCGGTGCGGGTGAACTTCTGACAGAACTGCGGGACGCGCAGGAGGCCTTCGAGGCGGAGCTGAACGCCCGCGGTGACGAGCAGGCGGCGGAGGACTATCCGGCACTGGCGGAGGCGAAGGCGAAACTGGGCAACCGTTTGCAAATCCTGCTGGGCCTGATCGACTGCCTCGACGAGGCGGATACGGTCAACGCCCGCCCGGAGCTGGACACTCTGATTTCCCGCCTGAATGAGGCGGTCTCCGGTATCCTCGCTCCGGCCCGCGCGCGGCGCACCCGCAGGAATGGTGTGGAAACCACGCCGTCCCCTGCCCCGGCACCGGTTGTTTGATGTCCATGCAAATATCTCCGCAGTTTTCCTCCACCCCGGACGATGGCTTAGCGGCGGTCCTAAAAATACGCATAGGCAGGGATCGAATTGCCTCCGGCCATGCAGACGGCATCTTACAGTGCCTGTGACGGGAGCGGCAACCGCCGGATCCATCGCGGAAATTTTCCCCGGTGGAGAGCCGCGATGAACCGGCCTCATGTCCGGCAGCCATTGAATTCCCTTGAGCTTCCCGCAGCAACAGGCTGAGGATCTGTCCTGATGATGGCAAACCCGGCGGAACCTGATTCCACACTCGCCGAATCCGACGTGCGCCGGATCGTGCGCCTCTTGGGCGAGGTCATCTCGGCCAGCGGCGACATCAACGACAAGCGCCGGCTGCTGATGGACGGGGTTTGCGAAATCATCGAAGCCAGCGCGTGGGTCTGGTCCATGGCGCATTTCCACCCGGACAAGCCACCGTCGTCAGTGGGTCTCCTCCACAGCGGCTTCGACGAGCACCGCCTCGCCAGCTACATGGAAGCGATCAATCATCCGGCCATGGAGGCGGTTTCACGGCCTTCGTCGCTGGAGCTTCAGGAAAAAGGCGTCCACCTCACCCGCACCCGCCGGCAGATGGACCCCGAGCGGCTGCTGGACCAGTCCGCCGCCGCGCCGCTCTGGATCAAGACCAACATCGGTCCGCTGATCATGTCGCTGCGCCCGATGGAAAGCGGCGGCGTGAATGCCATCCGGATTTACCGCACGCTCGACAAGCCCCACTTCACCGACCGCGAGGCGAAGATCGCCCACATCGTTCTCAGCGAGATTCCGTGGCTGCATTTCACCGCATTTCCCGATCAGGCCAGCCGCAACATCACCAATCTCTATCCGCGCCACCGCACCGTGCTCAACCTTCTCGGCGATGGCTGGAGCCGCAAGAAAATCGCCGAACACCTCGGCATCAGCCTCAACACCGTCCACGGCTACGTGAAGGCCATTTTCAAGCACTTCGACGTCCACTCGCAGTCCGAGCTTCTCGCCCGTTTCACCCAGGGCGACGGCGGGGACAGGTGAAATTCCTCCGAACGAAGGATCATGAAAAACGACGGGCCCACACTGTCTGAAAAGGATGTCCGCGGCATCGTCCGCATCCTTGGGGATGTCGCGGCGATGGAACCATCGCCCGACGCGCAACGGACCTATCTGATGAAAGGGCTCGCCGGAATGTTGGGCACGGACACCTGGATATGGGGAGTCGCGCCGCTGTTGGAACCAGGGAAACAGCCGGTCTATATCTATCAGCACACCGGTGGATTCGACGAGGAGCGCATGTCGCGTTTCCTGATGGCCGTCGAGCACCCGGACTGCGGTGAAATGACCGCACCGCTCGCGCAGGCGCTGATCAACGCCGGCTCCCAGGTCACCCGCAACATCGAGCAGATCGTCACCGCCGAACGTTACGCACGATCGCCGGCCAAGCCCCTTTGGGAGTCCGCCGGGATCGGCCCCCTCATCCTCACCCTGCGGCCCATCCCGGGCTACGGCATCAGTATCATCGGATTCTATCGGCCGGTGGCCGCCCCCATGTTCACGGAGCGGGATTCGCGCATCGCACACATCGTTCTCAACGAGGTGCCCCTGCTCCACAAGGTTGGCATGCCCCACCTTTCCTCCCGGACCATTCCCCAACTGCCGCCGCGCTGCCGCCTGATCATCAACCAGCTCTTCCATGGCATGTCCCGCAAGGACATCGCCAAGCATCTCGGCCTCAGCCTGAACACCGTCCACGGCTACATCAAACTCATCTTCAAGCACTTCGACGTCCACTCGCAGTCGGAACTCATCGCCCGTCTCAGCCAGGGCGACGGCTTGGACCACTGAGATCTGCGAAATTTCCGACACCCCGGATTTGGGGAGGTGACAGGTTCCCCGGCGCCATGACAGTCTGTGTGCTCGCGAGTTGGGCCTGCCAGGCTAGGAAAACCGGGTATCCGAATTTTTCCCGTGGATTGCAAACATGGCCAATCTGGCACCCGCTTTTCCGCTTGGCAGACCCGATCGCGATCTCCGCTGATGACTTCAGCCGCGCCCGTTTTTTTCCTCCCGCATTGCCGCTTGAGTTTTCGCAACCCGGCAGGCAGCTTCTCGGCGCATCCATGAAATTCCACGCACCGCTCTTCGCCCTCGCCTCGATTGCCTGCCTTCACGCGGCCGAAGTCCCGAAAGTTTTCGAAGGCCTGCTGGACCAGAGCGTGCCCGTGCGCGGCCAGATCGGCGTGGTGCTGCCGCCGCCTGAAATCGACAAATACGTCGCGAAAGTGGAAAAAGCCGCCCGCGCTGATCCCAAGTGGTTCAAGGAATTTTCGGGCCAGGCCACACCCGGAGCCCCCCTGCCCTACGATGCGCGTCTCGGCCTCACCCAGGAGGAATACAACGAGTATCTGAAACTCTGGAACCAACGTGCGTTCAAGGGGATCGAAGATGTCGTGCTGCTCCTCCGGAATAGCGCGGAAAACACCTGGACGCTCAGTTGCACTGGCACCGGCAGCACGCTCACCACCCTCCGCTATGTGGCCAAGGATGACATTTTCCGCTCTCCGAACGGCGAGCTCAAGCGCATCAAGGACATCGAGGCCGATGCCTCCAGCATCCTCGGCCAGTGGACCGGCCACGAGTGGAAATTCGAGGAGGAAACCGGACTCGGCAAGGTGAAGGAGAATTTCGCCGTCGGCCAGTTCGCAGACAAGAAATTCGGACTCATCGTCTATCGGGCACAGGAGCTTTCCAGCGAGGGCACGCGTCTTCTCGACAAGAGCCTCGTCATCCGTTTCCCGCTCGGCAAAGGCGGCCAGGCCAAGGATCCCACTGCCGCGCCCACCGCTCCGAAAGCCCCTGCCAAGCAGCCAGCGAAACCTGCCGCGAAGAAGAAGTAAGCCATGGATGCCGAAGCCCCGATTGGCGAAAAACGCCGGGGCTACCGCCGCTGGTCGTGGCTCGTGCCGACGCTGTTGATTCTGCCGGTCCTCGCGTTTTTTCTCAGCAATCTCTGGCTCGCCACACCTTGGGCGCGACGCTGGATCGCCGTAAAAATCGAACGCGGCACCGGGCTTGAAACCCGCGTCGGCAGCGCCACCTGGTCACCATGGAACGGCGCATCCCTGCACGCGGTGGAACTGCTCCAACCCACCGCCCTCCGAGCGGCGATCCCGAAACCGTTCGCCCGCATCGACAGCATCCGGCTGGCTCCTGTCTGGCGCGCCTGGCTCCGCGGCCGGCTTGAAGTGCGCTCCATCACACTCGACACGCCGGATCTGACTGTCCCGCTCGAACTCCTTTCCTACCTCTCCGGCAGTCAGGCAACAGCCGCGCCGCCTCCCGCCACCCCATCAACTCCGCCACCGGTCGCGCAGAACAATCCGCCCGCCGCGAACCCACCCGCCGCAACTCCTCCGGCGGCCCAGCCACCCGTCACAGTCTCAGCACCGCCTGTTATTCCTCCGCAACCGACCGGCTGGCTGCATTTGAAAAACGCCTCGTTTTCCATCGTCTCGATCGGTCGCCCCCACCCGCTGTTGGAAATCGCGCATGCCACCGGGTCACTTCCCATCGGTGGCGATCCGGCGCAGTCCGTTCTCAAAATCGCATCGGTGTCGTTCGGCGGAAACCGGACCTTCTCCGACCTATCAGCAGACATCGACTGGAAATTTCCCGCCCTCTCGATCAAGCCCCTCACACTGGAATTCCAAGGACTCAAGTTACTCGTCGCCGGCAAGATCGCTCCGCTGGCAGGACTGCCCGTCCAGATCGAGGCGCAGATCCCGAAACAACCGTTAGCAAAGACAATGCTGCCTTTCAATGCCGACGCCCAGGCGGCCGCCATCGGCGCCAACGCCGGTTTCCGCGGCCTGCTGCTCGCCCCCGGCACCTGGCAGGGCGATTTCGTCGCGGAAACGGCGGAGCCGTCGTTTCACCTATCAGGACATGAGGCGAAGTTCGACCGCGGCAGCACCGTCACCGTCCTGCGCGGCGGCCGGCTCTCCTGTGTCGACGCCCGCCTGATCGGCGACGAGCTATCGGTGTTAGCTAACGCCACGGTGCTGGCCAATGGCATGGCCGCCGGAGTGGTCCGCGTCGTCGCGCCGCCGGACAACGTGAACTCCATCGTGAAACAGGTTTTCCCCAACCTTCAGAACCCCTCCCTCACCCCGCTGGGCACGCCACAGCGCAGCGCCTTTGATCTGGAAGCCTTCGGCAACATCAGCCAGCCTTATCTCCGGCTCGGCAGGGACGGCCCGGTCCTGAGTTTGAAAAACGCAAATCCATCGCCATGAGAATCATCGCCGGAAAAGCCGGACGCATCGCCATCAAGGTGCCCGCCGCAGTCGCCCGCCCCACCACCGATTTCGTCCGCCAGGCGGTTTTCAACATCCTGGGCGAAAAGGTGGAGAACGCCCGCGTGCTCGATCTCTTCGCCGGCTCCGGAGCCCTCGGCCTCGAAGCCCTCAGCCGAGGCGCCGCCACCTGCACCTTCGTGGACGAACACCGCCAGGCCACTCAGGTCATCACCGAAAATCTCACCAAAGCCCGCCTCGACGGCGGCCACCCGGTGAAGGCCGAGGTCCAACTTTTCCTCAAGCGCGACGCCGCGACCTACGACCTCATCTTCGCCGATCCGCCGTATTGGAAATACTACGGCGACAAGGACCACATCACCGATCTTTTGAAAAGCGCCCTCATTCCTCCGCGCCTCGCCGCCGACGGTTGGTTCATCGCCGAAGTCTCCGCCAACCAGAAATCCCCGGAAGCGGAAGGATTCACCCTCGTCACCCGCCGCGAATACGGCAGCAGTGCGATCCTGATTTACAGCGCAACGTAGTCCAGGACTCAGTCCAATGCCTTTAATGATTCGATTTGGAGGTGTGTAGCATTCGCCCGGAGTGCGGCATGCTCTGCTCTGACCATTACCCACAAATTGGCAGAAATTATTCTGTACTTTGTAGTTACAATGCATGGTTTGAGCGGATGCCTGAGCATCCAAGCCATCCGAAGACAGATACCCCGAGCGCCCGATGGGCGGAGAACGAGTTCGCCACATTGGCTGTCAAAGATCCGCGGCGTGTGAAACGTTGGCAAAAAATGGCG
>JBDSNC010000078.1:0-12772 GCA_039915545.1 Luteolibacter sp. | reverse complement strand
CTGGCGACGATGGTGGCGAGATCTTCTGATGAATCGTGTGATGTCATTGAATTTGATAAATGGTGGAAAATAAAATCACGAGCCGGCCGACCAACCGCCGCCGAGGGCCTTGTAAAGCTGGATGTAGGAGTTGGTGCGGTCGGTCTGGATGGAGAGCAGGCTGTCTTCCAAACCGAGCAGCGTGCGTTGCGTATCAAGCACCGAGAGGAAATCGATCTCACCCGTCTGATAGCGCTGGCGGGCGAGCAAATCCGCCTCGCGGGCGGAGACGGTGGCCTTCTCCAGCGTTTCCATCCGCTCGGCGGTGCGGCGGCAGGCGATGAGCGCGTCCTCCGTTTCCGATAAGCCGGTTAGAACGGTGGAGCGGTACGTTTGGTACGCCTGTTCCTCGGCGGCGCTCTCGGCGGCGATGCCCGCACGGATTCGACCGCCGTCGAAGATCGGGCTGGTGATGCCGGCGGCGAGCCCGAGGGCGGACGTCTGGGGATTGAAGAGTTTTCCGGAGCTCAGCGAGTTCAGGCCGAGCGATCCTGACAGATCGAGCGAAGGATAGCGCAGCGCATCGGCGGCGCGCACGCTGGCGGCGGCGGCGAGAAGCTGATAGCCGGCCACGCGCACGTCGGGACGCTGGCGGATGGTGTCGGCGGGGATGCCGACGGCGAGGCTGCGCGGCGGTTCGGGGATGCCTTTTTTCGAGGATGAAAGCATGCCATCGAGGCTGCCCGGAGTGCGTCCGGCGAGAAGTGACAGAAGATTGCGGGTTTGCGAGGCGGCTTGTTCCAGCGATGGAATCGCGGCGCGCGCTTGTTCGAGGCTGCTGACGGCCTGGCTGGATTCGAGCGAATCCGCCTCGCCGGCCTGCGTCCGCCAGAGGGCGAGCTGGGTGGTTTCCTCGCGGGTCTTGATGGTGCGGCGGACGATTTCCAAACGGGCCTCGTTGGCGCGCAGACTGGTGTAGGCGATGGCCACTTCCGACGCGAGGGCGGCCTGGACGGAGTGGAAGTTTTCCTCGGTGGCACCTAACTGTGCGGACGCAGCTTCGACAGCGCTGCGGTTTTTTCCGAAGAGATCAACTTCCCACGAGGCGTTGAGTCCGGCGGAGTAGGAATCGACATCCACAGTTCCGACCCTGTCCGTTTGAGTGGAGCGGTACGAGCCGGAAGCAGAGCCGTCGAGCGAGGGAAACAGCGAGGATTTCGCCACATCGCGGCGGGCGCGGGATTCCTTGATGCGGGCGGCGGCTGAGGCCATGTCCGGGCTGGACTGGAGCGCATCCGATATGACGCGGGAAAGCGTGGGATCGCCGAATCGGTTCCACCAGCGGGACAAGTCGCGCGACGGCGAGGCGACCGGGAAACCGGCGGCGTTTTTCCAATCAGCGGGTAGGGGAAGGTTCTGACGGCTGAGGGAAGAGGGCCCGACGCAAGCGCTCAGTCCGACAAGGGCAAAGCTGGGGAGCAAAAGGAATCGTGCGGCGTTCATGCGGTTTTCTGGATGCCACCGTAGGCCACGGAACCTTTAGAAAAGATGAAGGGTGGGAAAAAATTTTAGCTTGCCAGAAAATTACAGGAATCCGGCCCGCCGAATTAAACCTTGTAACCACCTCGCCTAACGACTCATATCCACATGTCCGCTTCGGCGGGCGAGGCTTAGAAACCTCGAGCTACGCGGTTGGCAATGACCGCGAACATTGCTGCCAAACCGACCCAAGGGCCGGGGAGGCAGCGGCGCATGTCCAAGCTGCTTCTTCGGAGGGGGCCAAAGGCCGTTGCGGTCGACGTAGCTCGACTTTCTAACTCCCCGTCCACCAGGAAGGACTTCATTCATCAAACCTTCCTCATGAACCCAATCCTACTTGTTTGCCTGGCAATGGTGTCCGTCACATCGCTCGCTTTTTCCCAACATGAGCAGCCCCTCGACTCCGGCCGCGATTTCCGCCCGGAGGCTCATTTCGAGGAAATCCCCGCCACAAACGCCTCGGTCCTCCAATGCTACGTTTTCAAGACAGTTCCCGGGGTCCATTATCTGGTCGAGGTTTCCAACGATCTGATCCATTGGACGGCCAAAGACGAAGTTTACGGACTGGGCCATGAATACGTCGTGACCATGCGGGAGTTCACTCCTGCTCCACCGCCGGATCCCGGTGCACCACCGTCCTCCCCCACTTCCGATCCTACGAAATGCGCGAGCATCCGGATGCAACCGGCTACGGGGACTGGCGGAGGCACCGTGGTGGCATGGCGGTCTTTGGACAACGGCGGTCCTGTGATTGTGAAAATCGACGGGATATTGCATGCCGGTTGGGCGAGTGTGCCACTCTATGCCAGCGGATTCGGCGACTATGAGTTCTTCGTCTGGCATCCGACTGACTCCATCGATCCGCCAGCGGAGAATCCGCCCCTCGGCCCCGAGGACACCGCAATGCTCGCCGCGCTGGAAGCGAGCCTGCCTGCGATGAACGAGGAGGTCGCTACCTCGGCAGCCCGTTCCCGCAATGCGCCGCCGTCTCCCCCGACGGACCCGGATTCGCTGCGTTTCTGGCGCATCAATGTGGATGCGGGCATCGATACGGACACCGACGGCACCCCGGACTGGGCGGAGTTTGAAATGGCAGCCAACGGCACCGGCGGAATGGTCGCAGGCGTGACCGGCGACGCTTTCAACGCCGATACCAACAACGACGGAATCCCGGATGGTTTGCAGATCGACAGTGATAAGGACGGCACACCCGACGCGGTCGATCCCGATCCATCGGACAGCACGGCATTTTTTCCCATCGGTCCCGTTCCCCGCTACGCAGTGTTCCCGATCACCAACGCCGAGCCCATGCCTTACTGGCCAGCGCCCTTTCAGATCAACGATCAGGGCACGGTGCTCTATTCTCATGGGACTTGGTCAAATGGCGCGTGGACTGACCTACCGGGAGCCATCTACGCCGCCGAATTCGGAGTCGAGACAATGGCGGCCAGCATCAACGATCTGGGCGAGATCATCGGCATGCATACCGGCGTTTTTGGTGAAAACGGCGGCACGACGAGCTACACCATCCCCGGCAATCTCGTTTACTGGCCGGATCCGACGAGCACATGCGCCCCTCTCGTCGTAAACGGTTCCAGCCCCTGGATTGGCTCGCTTTACGACGACTATCCGGGTTCTTCCGGCACCCTGTTCTCCAACGACGGACACCTCATCGGCTATGAGGACGTGGGCATTTACGATGAAACAGGAGAACTCGTGGCCACCCAGACCGAGGATACCTACCTATGGACCCTCCCCGGCCACGGCCGCACCGCAGGCAAAATTCCTGTTTCCTTTGAAGAAGGAGGAGTGCTGGACGCGAACCACTATTGGGGCTACCCGGACCCTCCGCTACCCGATAACGGTCAGGCCCTCATGGATGGGCAAGCGCAAATCCTCCCGCCTCACTCTATCAAAAATCTGGTCGCAGGACCGCACGGTGAATGGGTCGCAAGCTTCAAATTCGATCAGAAAACCCAGGTTTACCAAAAAGGCGCGTGGCACGCTTCTACCTTGTATGCAGATGCCATCGACGTCGCTGCGGATGGCACCGCCATCGGACGGGGTGATTTCATCTACCCGGCCCCCATCTGCCTGAACGGAGAGTGGAAAAGCCCTTCTGACTACGCCCCTGGTGTCACCATACCTTGGACGGATAACACTGTGAGGCTGATGGACACCACACCCGGCGGTTGGATTCTCGCGCAACGCGGAGATGCATCGACCCAACCCGATTACTCCGTCATGCTGCCAATCAAGGCGGATGGAGTCGATCCTGATCGCGTCGTGCCGCCGCCTCCCACAGATCCCACAGCACCAAAGGACAATCCACCGGAATTCCTCGCGGGCGGCGTGGACCACACCTCGATGACCGCTCGGTTTGGAGCGGCCAAAGTCTCTGAAATCTGGATCATGGCACCCAATGGGGGCACCGGCACGCCAGTGCGCTTCCAGAGTCCGCTTAATGATCAATCCAAACTCACCCTGGTAAGCGAAGCAAATGTCACCTTCACGCCGCAGGTCCTGGAGCAAAACGACCAGCAGGTTCTCGTAAAAGGCAGAAGCGCCTCGCTTGACGCAACAACAGACACTACACCCAAGCTCAAGCTTGGCGGCACCTTGGAGTCATTGAGCAGTCCCGTGAAAATCAAAAGCATGAAAAGGCGCACCGTGCGGGTGGCGGTACACAAGGTATTCGGCATCGACGCGGCCGGCCAGCAAACCCAGCCGGACCTCCTGCCGACTGAGTCCGCGCTTTCGGTTTACCTGAGTAAAGTTTATGGAAAACAAACGAACACGTTTTTCTCGTTTGATTACTATGATGAAAAGGGCCCGGCGGGAACTGGAATTGACTTCGATTTGGATAACAGCCTGACGCTGGGTTACGGAGATACAAATCCCGAACAATCCGCTGCCACACCCAACGCCAAAGCTTTGGATCAGCCAACTTCGGCTCACATCGACATTTGGGTCATTGGGGGCGGAGTCAAACTTAAATCTACAGGCAGTGTTTTTGGAAGTCAGGCCGCAGGCTTCCATTTTGGGGGTGATGGAGTGGGAAAAATCATTATCAATGGTGATTCATCCATTTACAAAGGTTCTGCAGAAGAGAAGGCAAAATTGATCCTGCACGTATTTGCTCATGAAATCGGGCATGTCATGATCGGAGAAGGCCATGCTGAGGATGGAACAAGCCACGCTGTCCTACGATGGGGAAATGATTTATCCAAGAGTGTGGATCAGCGCGACAAGTTACGTCTCATGTGTTCGGGAAACAATACTGATCAGAAAAATCCACCAAAACAACTGATCAAAAAGGAATGGGATTTGATCGAGGACTGGTTGATAAAACAGGGAAATAAAGGCATTTTATGAATAGAATTTTTACCATCATTATATGTTTTATCTTCATCAGTTTTCTTCAGACAACATTGATGGGTAGAGATCCAAAGTGGTTTGAAAACAGAATGGGAGATTTGAATCGTGCCATTCAAATTCCTAACAATAATGAGCGGATCGCGGCTCTCGGTGATTTTCTTGATATTGGAACAGTCAGAAACATGGATGAGGAGCAAAAATCAATTTTTTATAAAGCACAGGCTGAGCTTCTCGCTATCCCTGGCCATGCAAAATACTATCAAGACAAAATCGAGGAAATGCGGAAAAAGGTTCTTATAGATTCAAAAAGGACGCCACAAGAGCTTGAAAAGATGCAAAATGAAGGGCAGGAAATCATGTGGGAATCGACCTATGAGCATTTCCGAGAAATATCCCTGCGCACTTTGCAATTCATGCCAAGCGCTGAAACGGTTTCGGTCTTGGGCCATTTTCTCGACGATCCTGAAGGTAAAGATGGTAAGAATGTGATTGGTCGCCTGATTGAAAACGGACAAGATTACGCGCCGCGTCCCCGCAATGCGGAGCAGGCTGCCAAGTCCATCCGTAAACTCGGCATAGAGCACCCACCGTTCCAAGAACCCGGCCCGAACCCCCACGACGGGCTTTTCGAGGGAGAAGTTGATGCATGGCAAAGCTGGTGGAGTCAAATCAGGGATGGAAAACGCACCTATCGTTTCATCGGCAGCAAAATCGAATATGGCGCGGACGGCCCCGCATCCAAAGAGGTGGTCCAACGCGCCGAGCGCGACCGGAAGCGGGACGAGGAGAGAGAGGTGGGGCATAAGAAATCAGCAATCGCTCCCGAAACCGGTTCCACCGCCGCCGTGGCTGCGAAGCCGCTTTCCATCGCCGGGATTCTGGCGGCCTGCGCCCTGATCGGCGGGGCGGTCTGGTATTATCTGAGAGGCCGGAAGGCGGCCTGACAAAATGCCGGTGGCATCGCGGGGCGACACCACCGGCTTGTAAATCACCTCACACCTCCGTGATCACCAGCGTGCGGACGCTGCCGGTGGTGGTCCCGTTCGCATTGGAAACGCGGGTGCGGAGTTTCACCGTCTGACCGACGGCGAAGGGGCCGACGGTATTGCCGCTGGGATCTGCCGGGGTGGAATGGCTGAACGTGGTGTCCGTTCCCCCGATCTGCCACTCGATGGTATTGGTGACGCTGCCGTCGTAGGAGCCGTTGTCATACGAAACCAGCAGGTGCAGGCCACCCGTGCCACCCTGAAGGATGGAACGGATTCCGAGGGTGGCGGGAAGATTGCCGGACTCGGTGGTGATTTGTCCCAGTGCTCCGGCCACGGCCGGGTTGGTGCGCGCCTCGGACTGGAGGCGGACGTAGAACCGCTTGTTCAGGCGGTCCAGCGCGGTGGCGGCGGCGCGCAGGGCGATACGTGCGGCAGTGGCGTCCGCCGCGCGGTCCTGTTCCGTCTGGCCTAACGCGGGCTGTGCGGCGAGGGCGGTAGTGAGCTGCGCGAGGCCTCTGCCACCGCTGGTGATAGGGGAGCGGGCGGGTACGAGCCCTGCCAGATAGGCGTTGATGCGGGTCAATGCGCTTACCAGTTTTTTCCCGCGCTCCAGCGCCAGTTCGGTGGTGCGGGGCGTGACGGAATAAACGGGCGAGAGCAGGTCCAACAGCGCTGATTCGGCGGCTGTCCCATCATCCAGATCGCCTTCCGCCGCCTGTGGCAGGGCGAGCGTGAGTGACTGGATGGCGAGAAACCCGTGGTTCTCCGCATTGTTCGCCGCATCAAAGGCGGCGAGCGCGTCGTCCCGGAGCTGGGCGAGGATATTGATTTCCGCAGAGGCGGTTAGCAACGCCGCTGATGTTACCCCGCCGATGGTGAGTGCGGGGATGGCTTTGTTGATGACGGCCGCCGTCTCAGAGGCGCGGTTCTGGATGGTTTGATGGTATTCCATGATGATGACGTCTTTTTGATTCCTGTATTTTTGTTTCTGCCTGATCCTATCAGGATTTCAGGCGTATGCGGCAATCTGTCACCGCTGGCAATTAAAAAGCAGTTAGTGCGGCGAGATTTTCCGTTTCCTATCAAGCTGGAGCCGCTTGCTCTCCGTGCGGAGATGTTTCGGACGGGCGCGGCGACATTTGCCGGAAGCTGCCGGACGTTCATTACCTGCGGGAAGACGCTTGCGCGGCGGGTGCGGGCACTTACAGGAATGGCACGGACGATTACCCGGCGCGCCGGGACGTTCACTGGCTGTGTCCGGACGTTTGGCAATGGCGTGGGGACGTTCACCGGCCACAAAAAGACGTTTACGAGGGGCAAAAAGACGTTTTGCGTTCGGTGTATCAGTTTTCCCCAAGTCACTGATTTTTCGACACTTAAAATCCTGAAACGATTAAAAATGCGCGGTGATTTCCCGCCTGAAATCCTGATGGCTCCCGGACGCCATCACGCTCCTTGACGGGCGGAAGCGCGTGGAAATTACCTGGCGATGCCGAAGTCCGGATTCCCCGGGAGCCCGGTGAGCGTCAGAAATCCAGATAGATCTCGGTGCGGCGGTTGGCGCGGCGGCCGTCGGGACTGTCGTCGCCGGTCTCGGTAACGTTCGGGCGGCGCGGCTGGCTGTCGCCCTTCGCGACGGTGACGATCTGGCTGGCGGCGACTCCGGCCTTGATCAGATAGTCGCGCACGACGTCGGCGCGGCGGGAGGAGAGGCTGTTGTTATAGTCCTTCGTTCCAAGTGCGTCGGTGTGGCCGCTGAGGGTGATTTTCTTGCCGGGATCGGAGCGCAGGATGAGGGTGACGATTTCCAACTGGCGGCGGGTACGCGGGTTCATCACATCCTCGTCGAACTCGAAATAGAGCGCGAGCGTGTCACCACCGGCGGGGTTTTTCACCAGCGGCGAGTAGTAGAGATCCCCACCGGCGACGCGGCGGGCGTAGTCGGCGAGGAGTTGGTTCAAGTTGATTTCAGAGACCATCCAGTTCGACGGGGCGGGCGGCTGGCTCATGGTGATGGAAAACTGCGCGCTCTGGGCACCGTCCGCGGTTTCGACGTTGGCGAGGTAGCCGACGGTGTCCGGGCGCTGGAACATGGCGCGCAGCGGCTTCGATTTGCGGAGGTGATATTCGCCTTCCTCGAAGAGAATGCAGAGTCCGGCGATCTTGGCATCGGAGACGGTCGATGGATCGACAAACGCGCGGGCGAACTCGAAGTCCTGCTTGAGCACCGCCTGAAGGAAGGCATCGGCCACGCCTAACGAATCGGCGAACACCGCTTTCGGAATGGGCTCGCCGGGAGCGGGCGGGAGCATGATTTTTTCGACGGACCACTTGCCGTTCTCGCGGTGGAGATCGAGGAAAATACGGTCGCGCCCCGGTTCCTGGCCGGCAAGTTCGAGGGCCCAGCGGGAGCGGGCGTTGAGTTCAATTTCACCCACCTCGCGCACGCCGTCCGGCTGGCGGAGCTTGAGCGGGGTGGAGGAAAGCGCCTTGAGCCGCTCGATGGTCGCGGGGTCCAGCGCGTCCTTGCCGACGAGGCGGCCGAGTTTCGCGAGATCGCCGGCTTCGAGCGCCTTGCCGATCTGCGCGACGAGCTCTGCCGGATCCGAGGCGGAGTAGCCGATGCCGAGATTCTTCAGTGCGGTGGCGGGATCTTCGGGCTTCCCCGGATCGGTTAGGTTGCCGATTTTCGGAGGAACCACAGGCGCGGTGACAGGCGGTGGAGTGGTTTTGGCAACCGGCGGCTTCGTCGGTATTCCCGGGCGGATGATGAGGATGGCAACGGCGGCCGCAGCGAGCACGGCGGCGAGACCGAGGAAAAAGTAGGGAAGCCGGTTGGAAGGTTGCATGAAGGCGTGGGATGAAACGTGGGGCGGATGGAGGAAATTTCAATGGCGACGGATCAATCCTGGCGGGGCAGCGCGGGCAGGTTGACGCGCTGGAGCTTGTCGTCCCGATAGAGGCTGAGCGTGGTGTCCTGCACGGCGGCGGAGGCGGCGAGATTGAGGTAAAACTCGCTGGCGTTGCCGACCTTGATGTTGTTCACCGCGAAAATGATGTCGTTTGGTTTCACCAGATCTCCGGCCAGCGCGTTTTCTGTCAGACGGTTTACCGCCACACCGCCGTAGCCGCGCAAGCGCTCGGTCCCGGACAGCTCACGGACCTGAATGCCGAGGGCCTGGAGGATCGCCTCGGGATCGCGGATGCGGCCTTGGGGTGTCGGAGGCGGGGACGGCTGGGCAGGCGCGGTGGAGACTCCGCTCTCGGCGATGGTGGGTTTCAACTGCACCGCCTTGCCTTTCCGCCAGACGTCGAGGGTGATCTGGTCACCGACGCGGGTGCGCTGGACCAGCGCGAACAGTTGGGATGAGATCTGGATGGACTGGCCGTTGACGGATCGGATCACATCCCATGGCAGCAATCCCGCCGCCTGCGCGGGCGATCCGGGCGACACTCCGAGCACCGCCGCGCCGTCGTTTTCCCCATATCCAAGGGCATTGCGAACGGCCGGATCCATGTCGCGCATCTGCACGCCTAGGAAACCGCGGATCGGGCGGCCGCGTTTCAGGATCTGGTCGAGCGCCTCCCTCACATCGTTCGAAGGGATCGAGAAACCGACGCCTTGGAAGCCCGGGTTCTGCTTGTCTTGGGAAAATATGGCGGCGTTGATGCCGATGATCTCACCGTGCAGGTTGACGAGCGGGCCGCCGGAATTTCCCGGATTGATGGCCGCGTCGGTTTGGAAAAGGTCGCGCTGGTTGTCGGAAATCGAGCGCTCTTTCGCGGAAATGATGCCTTGGGTGACGGTCTCGCCGAGGCCGAACGGATTTCCCACGGCGAAGACCATTTGCCCGACCTGCGCCTGCAGCGAGTCGCCCAGTTTCAGCGGGGTAAATGTCTCGGTCGCGTCGATTTTCAGCACCGCGATGTCGAGCAGCGTGTCCTCACCGATGAGGTGCGCCGTGTGGGTTACGCCGCCATGCATCGTCACCCGGATCTGCTGCTGGCCGGCGATCACGTGATGGTTGGTGATGACGTGGCCCTCCTTGGTGACGATCACGCCGGAGCCTTGGCCTTGCGTCGGGTAATTGATTTGGCTCTGCCTGCCCCACGGGTCGATCTGCAGGCCGGTGCGGACTCCTGCGGTATCGATGCTGACGACGGAGGGGACGACTGCTTGAGTCAGCTTGGCGTATTCATCATTCAGTTGTGTCAGCAACTGCACGTCGCCCGGCTTGAGCGGTGCCTCTGTCGCCAGCGTGCCGATTTCCGGTTGGGAAACAGACGGGTTTTTCAGAATCCAGGGGAACAAGTCGCGCCAACTTCCGCCGGAGCGCCAGGTGCGCACCGCCGTGACGGCTGCGAACGCGAACACAAATGTCGCGGCAAGTATGAGGATACGTCGGAAAGATCGGTTCATGGTAAGGGTGGGTGACGCCCCCATCATGGCCGCTGAACCGCCAACTTCCAAGTCTGGAAACTCCCCTGCCCGGCCCCCGCGGCCCCCAATAATTTCATTCTTCCTCCTTGGCGCACCCCCGTTGATCTGCAATGACGTAGGTCATGCGCATTCCCGCCATGCTCCTGTGTGCCGCTTATCTGACCGGCCAAACCCACGCACAGACTCTATCCGATGCGGACCGCGAGGCGCTGCTAGGAAATCTGGAGAAACTGCGCGAAACCACCCTTTCCAGACTGGACGGGAAATACCGCGTCGCACTCGCCGCCTTCCGCAACGCCATGAGCAGCGATGATCAGGCGATCGAGCTCTATCTGAACTGCTATGAGAAGGTCAATTACGACGAACAGCAGAAGAAGACCCAGGATTTCCGCGAGTGGAAACGCAAGGAGGCCGACAAACTCACCGATCCCGCTTTCCGCAAGGCCCTGCGCGTCCAGCTCAGTTGGCTCATCCTCGCCCTCCAGGCGTCCGCCGACAAACCCGACCAGGCCAAAATCCGCAACGAAGCGGAGGAAATCCTCGACTCCGTTTTCCACGACCCCGAAAAAATCCGCGGACAAGAGCGCATGCTCTCGGAATCCGTAAACAACTCCGTCTTCGCCCGGGCCTACGAGGTCAACCTCCTCAAGCCGGAGAATTTCCCGCTCTCTCCTGTCAACCTCGACGAAATTTACGGCAAACTTCTGCTCCCCCCCCTGCGCAATCCCGAGCACCTCGCCGCCCTTCGCACCACCTGGGTCAAGCGCATCCAGCAGGACATTGCGAAACGCCAGTACCTCGAGACCGTCCGGGGTGGCCCGGAGCGCGGCGGAGATTCCAAAAGACCGGGGCCGGCTCCGGCAGCCGAAGCCCGTTCACCCGAATTGGAAAAATTCATGACCGACACCGTCCCGAAACTGCAGTGGGAAATGGAGGTGGACCTCTACAATTGCGGCGACGAACGCGGTGCCGCCCTGCGCATGCTCGCTCACATCGAGAAATACATCACCCACCCCTCCGCCAAGGAGTGGGGCGAGCAGTTCGGAACCCTCCTCAGACCCAAGGCACCCGTCGTCACGCCTCCCACCGCAGCCGCCCCCTGATGGCTTGTTCTTCTCTTCTTTCCGGCAGCAGCGGCGATTTTTCCCGAAGATAAAGAAATAGGACCGATGGGAATCATGGGACTTATGCCTTTTGCCTGAGTCCGGATTCTGGCGTCTCCCCTCTGGCTTTACCCGAGGCTTTACACCGCCCCCGGCCCTCCTGCATCTTCCCGGGCCTTTCACCGTGGCTGGCGCGTCTCGCGCCAGGCCGTTGCAGGGGCGTCTCGCCCCACCTTTTCCAAAACCGCGACCATGACTTCCGCCGAGATCCGCCAATCGTTCCTCGATTTCTTCACCGAGAAACAGCACACCATCGTCCCCTCCGCCTCGCTGCTTCCGCAGTCGCCCGGCCTGCTGTTCACGAATGCCGGGATGAACCCCTTCGTGCCTTATTTCCTCGGCGTTGAAAAAGCTCCCTACGATCCACCGCGCGCCGCCGATACCCAAAAATGCATCCGCGCCGGCGGCAAACACAACGACCTCGAGGATGTCGGCTACGACACCTATCACCACACGTTTTTCGAAATGCTCGGCAACTGGTCGTTCGGAAACTATTTCAAAAAGGAAGCCATTTCGTGGGCGTGGGAACTCGTCGTCGAGCGTTGGGGCCTGCCCGCCCACCGGCTTTACGCCTCCGTCTATGCCCCGAAACCCGGCGACCCGGGCGAATTCGACCAGGAAGCCTACGACCTCTGGGCCGCCCTCTTCGTTTCAAAAGGCTGTGACCCCGCCGTGCAAATCGTCCACGGCAACGTCAAAGACAACTTCTGGATGATGGGCGAAACCGGCCCCTGCGGCCCCTGCTCCGAACTCCACGTTGACCTGACACCCGAAGGCGATCCCGTCACCGGCCGCAACCTCGTCAACAACGACTCCGACCTCTGCATCGAGATCTGGAACCTCGTCTTCATCCAATACAACGCCGAGGCCGACGGCAGCTTTCGCGAGCTCCCCGCCAAACACGTCGATACCGGCATGGGCTTCGAGCGCGCCTGCTCCATCATCCAAAACACCAAAGGCTTCACCGACTTCTCGGAAAAGCCTAGCAACTACGCCACCGACGTTTTCCAACCGCTCTTCCGTAAGCTGGAAGAACTCAGCGGAAAAACCTACGTCAACATCTACCCGGAACCCGGCGCCGACCGCGCCGCCTTCACCGAAGAGATGAAAACCGCGATTGCTTTCCGAGTCATCGCCGACCACTTGCGCACGCTCAGTTTCTCCATCGCCGATGGCATCATGCCCGGCAACAACGGCCGCAACTACGTGCTCCGTCGCATCCTGCGTCGCGCCGTTAGGTATGGTCGCCAGCTTGGTTTTTCCGGAGAAAGGCCGTTCTTTGG
>JBDSNC010000158.1:0-20996 GCA_039915545.1 Luteolibacter sp. | reverse complement strand
TCGGTGAACGTGAACGAAGACGGATCTGTTGGAATCACACTCTCCGCAAGCGATCTTGATGAAGACAGCCTGACCTACACGGTGGGAACGCCAACGCACGGCAGTCTGAGTGGCACGGCTCCGAACCTCACCTACACGCCCGCCGCGAACTATTTTGGTTCCGACAGCTTCAGCTTCACGGTGAACGACGGCATGGTGGATTCTGCCTCTGCCTTGGTTTCCATCACTGTAACTTCTGTGAACGACGCGCCAGTGGCCGTTGCGCAGTCGGTGAATGTGGATGAAGACGGATCGGTCGGAATCACTCTTGCTGGAACCGATGTGGAAGGCAGCTCGCTGACTTACACGGTGGGGACGCCTGCCCACGGCGATCTGAGTGGAACGGCTCCGAATCTGACCTACACGCCTACTGCCAACTATTTCGGACCGGACAGCTTCAGCTTCACGGTGAATGACGGTTCGGTGGACTCCGCCTCAGCCTCGGTTTCCATCACGGTGGCTGCTGTTAATGACGCCCCGGTCGCCAACGCCCAGACCATCAACCTTGACGAGGATACCACAGCATCCGTCACCCTGACCGGCAGCGATCTGGAAGGCGGCGCGCTGACCTTCTCCGTCACCGTTCCGCCGCAACACGGATCGCTTTCCGGCACGGCCCCGAATCTGACCTACACGCCTGCCGCGAATTACAACGGCACTGATAGTTTCAGCTTCGTCGCCAATGACGGCGCGGTGATTTCCGCACCTGCGGTGGTTTCCATCAACGTTGCTCCGGTGCCAGACAACAGCTTCGGTGAATGGCTCGCCAGCTTCGGCCTCGGCGATGGACCGGGAAATGATCCGGACCACGACTCCATCAGCAACGCCGTCGAGTATGTGATCGGTGGAAATCCCGCCAACCACGCGGATCTGAACCTGTTGCCGACGATCACCCTCGTCACTGCGGATCCGGACCAGAACTCAGTCAGCAATGATTATCTGCTCTACACCTACCGCCGCACGGACCTCGCAAAGGCAGATCCTAACACGATTATCCAGGTCCAGTGGAGCGCCACTCCTGCCAGCGGATGGGCGAATGCTACGGGTACTCCGGGCGTCGTCACCGTCGAGGAAAACGATGCTGCGGATACCGGTGTGGATCTCGTCAAGGTCTACATCCCGCGCAGCCTGGCAGTGAACGGCATGCTGTTCGCCCGCCTGTATGTCAGCATCGACTACACCAGCGTGAACATCGCGCCGGTTGCCTCGAACCAGTCGGTGTCGTTGAATGAGGATGGCTCGCTGCCAATCACATTGGGGGCGACCGACACCAACGGCGATCCGCTGACTTTCACGGTCACCGGAACCCCCCAACACGGCAGCCTCAGTGGCACGGCACCGAACCTTACCTACACGCCTGCGCCTAACTACAGCGGCCCTGACAGTTTCACCTACAAGGTGAACGATGGCACCGTGGATTCAACGCCGGCCACTATTTCCATCACCGTGAATCCTCAGGAGGAGTTCGCCCAGTGGATGAACACATTCAGTCTCAGCGCCGGCCCGACTGCGGATTCGGACAATGATTCCATCAGCAACGTTGTCGAGTATGTGATCGGTGGAAATCCCGCCAACCGCGCCGATGCAAACTTGCTTCCAACCATTTCTCTCGTCACCGCCGATCCTGATGGAAACACGGTGAACAGTGATTACCTGCTGTTCACCTACCGTCGCACGGATCTCGCTAACACGGATCCCAGCATGACGATCCGTGTCACCTGGGGAACCAGCCTCACGGGTGCTTGGGCCAACTCCACCGGCACATCCGGCGTTGTCACTCTCGTCAACGACAATGGAGCCGGACCTTCCACGGACATCGTCTCGGTTTACATTCCCCGCTCGTTGGCGGTGAATGGCAAGCTCTTCGCCCGCCTCGAGGCCTCGCTGGTGACTCCATGACCCTTCGAAATCCCCCCCCGCTTGAAAACATGCCTCCACAAAGAGCCTGATATCGGCTTGTTCGAAAACGACCGCCCTGAGCGGTTGCAATCGGGCGCGGCTGTTTCAAAACCGCTGGAATCATTCCTGCGTCGTTTGAAGCTGTGGTGCCTGAACCGCGCCGGCACCAAGGGCTTTGGCCGGATTGCGGCGAGACTGGCCTGCCTCAACACGCAGCCCTATCACCTCCGGGCCCACCTCGCCGACATGACCCGCCGCGGCTTCGTCGCGCCCAGCGCGGTTCTATCACATCCGGACATCCGTTTCGGCGATCACGTCTATCTGGGCGACCGGGTGAACATCGCCCGCACGAACAATGGCGATGCGGTCGTCCTCGGGGACAGAGTGCAGATCTACGGAGACAGTTTTCTTGAAACAGGTTCCAACGCACGGATTTCCATCGGTGCCCGCACCCACATCCAGCCGGGCTGCCACCTGCATGCCCATGTTTCGAACATCGAAATCGGCGAATGTGTCGAGATCGCCGCCAATTGCGGATTTTTCTCCTACGATCACGGCGCTGTTCTTGGCAAATTGATCATGGAACAGCCGGTGAGCAGCAAGGGAGACATCCGGATCGGAGACGGCGCGTGGCTGGGTTACGGCGTCACCGTCTTGCAGGGTGTCACCATCGGCGCGGGCGCGGTCATCGGTGCCGGGTCAGTCGTCAGCCGGGACATTCCGGAAAACGCGATCGCCGCAGGGGTTCCCGCCAAAGTCATCAAATACCGCACGGCGCAAAACACGTGAGTCGAATCATTCAAACACATCCAATCAATCGATAACAATTTATGAAGGTAGTCATTCTAGCAGGAGGTTTCGGAACACGGATCAGTGAGGAAAGCGCGATCAAGCCAAAGCCGATGATCGAAGTCGGCCACATGCCGATCCTCTGGCACATCATGAGCATCTACAGCCATTACGGTCTGAATGACTTCGTGATCTGCCTCGGCTACAAGGGCCACCTCATCAAGGAATTCTTCGCCAACTACTTCCTCAACCGTTCGGACGTCCGTTTCGACCTCAGGACCAACAAGGTCGAGTTCCTCAACAATGCAGCCGAGCCATGGACCGTCACCCTCGTCGACACCGGTGAAGGCAGCCTCACCGGTGGCCGTCTCAAGCGAGTGGCGAAATACCTGGATGACGAAACCTTCTGCATGACCTACGGCGACGGAGTCAGCGACGTGAACATCCCGGAGAGCATCGAGTTTCACAAAAAGAACAAGGCGCTTTGCACGCTGACCGCCGTCCAGCCTCCGGGTCGTTTCGGGGCGTTTTCGCTGGGAGAAAACGATGCCAAGCTTTCCTCGTTCCATGAAAAACCCGTGGGCGACGGTGCCTGGATCAACGGCGGATTTTTCGTCCTTGAGCCCGAGGTTCTCGACTATATCGACGGCGACCTCACGACTTGGGAAAAGGAGCCGATGCAGAATCTCGCCAGCGAGGGCAAGCTCTGCGCCTTCAAGCATGCCGGCTTCTGGCAGAGCATGGACACGCTGCGTGACAAGATGGTGCTGGAGGAGCATTGGGCTTCCGGAAAAGCACCGTGGAAACTGTGGTCCAAGTGACCCTGAACACTTAACAGGAATTTGCAGATGGCGACTTACGATTACGCGGTGATAGGTGGAGGCATTGTCGGCCTTTCCACGGCCATGCACGTTGGGCAGAAATTCCCCGGCGCCAGAGTGCTTCTGTTGGAAAAGGAATCGTCGCCCGCCCAGCACCAGACCGGCCGTAATTCGGGCGTCATCCATTCCGGCATCTATTACAAGCCCGGCAGCTTCAAGGCCCGCTTCGCCCATCTCGGTGCGGTGAGCATGGTGAAGTTCTGTCAGGAACACGACATCGACCACACCGTCTGCGGCAAGGTCATCGTCGCCACCAAGGAAAGCGAACTCGCCCAGTTGGAAAACCTCTACAAGCGCGGATTGGAAAACAACGTGCCGGTGGAGAAGGTTTCCGCAGAGCGGGTCCGCGAGATCGAGCCGCATGTGAAATGCATCGCCGGTGTGCTGGTGAAATCGACCGGCAGCACCAGCTACAAGCAGGTCTGTCAGAAATATCTCGAAATCGTCGAGGCCAACGGCGGCGTGGTGAAATTCAACACCGAGGCTCAGGATTTCCAGGACCGGGGTCCGCTCAAGATCATCGAAACCAACAACGGCGAATACAAGGCAAGGTTCGTCATCAATTGCGCCGGCCTCCACAGCGACCGCGTCGCCCGCGCATCGGGCACTGATCCGAAGGCGCAGATCGTTCCGTTCCGTGGTGAATACTACGAGCTCATCCCGGAGCGCCGCCATCTGGTGAACACGCTCATCTATCCGGTGCCGAATCCCGACTTCCCGTTCCTTGGCGTCCACTTCACCAAGATGATCGACGGCAGCGTCCACGCCGGACCTAACGCCGTACTGGCGTTCGCCCGCGAGGGTTATTTCAAAAGCGATTTCAACGCCCGCGACTTTTCTGAAACCATGATGTTCCCGGGTTTCTGGAAACTCATCAGCAAGAACCTCGGCGAGGGCATGAAGGAAATGCACCGCTCGTTCAGCAAGGCCGCCTTCACCCACAGTCTCCAACAGCTGATTCCCGAGGTCCGCTCCGAGGACCTCGTCGTATGCCACGCGGGCATCCGCGCCCAGGCTCTCACGAATGAAGGAAAACTCGTGGATGATTTCCTCATCATCGCCGCAAGAAATGCGATGCATGTCTGCAACGCCCCTTCGCCCGCCGCGACCGCGTCGCTTGAAATCGGCAAGGAAATCGCCCGCCAGGTGCCCGCCGTCGGCAATGCAGAGCGCGTGCTCGTCGCCGCCGGAGTCTGAAACCAATCACCCCCCCAAACAGAAAACATGAACATACTTGTCACAGGAACCGAAGGTTATCTCGGCGCGCTTCTCGCACCCGTGCTCATCGAGCGCGGCCACGGTGTCACCGGCGTGGATGTCGGCTACTACCGGTCCGGCTACCTTTACAATGCGAAGGGCGACCAGCCGAAAACCATCATCAAGGACATCCGCCACCTCACGCTGGAGGATCTCAAGGGCCACGACGCCGTCGTCCACATGGCGGAGCTTTCCAACGATCCGACCGGAGAACTCGCGCCGCACATCACTTACGAAATCAATCACAAGGGTTCCGTGCGTCTCGCGAAACTCGCGAAGGAAGCCGGCGTCCGCCGTTTTGTTTATATGTCGTCCTGCTCGGTTTACGGTGTGGCCACTGGCGACACTCCGGTGAACGAGGAAACCCCGACCAACCCGCAGACGGCCTACGCGATTTGCAAAACCCTCTGTGAGCGCGATATCATGCCGTTGGCTGATAGCAGCTTCTCTCCCGTGTTCTTCCGCAACTCAACCGCCTTCGGAGCCTCGCCCCGCCAGCGTTTCGACGTGGTGGTGAACAACCTCAGCGGCCTCGCCTGGACCACCAAAGAGATCAAGATGACCTCCGACGGCACGCCATGGCGTCCGCTTGTCCACGGTCTTGATATTGCAAAGGCCATTGCATGTGCCCTTGAAGCGCCGGTCGATGCGATCCACGGTGAAATCCTCAACATCGGCTCCGACTCGCAGAACTACCGCGTGCGCGAAATCGCCGAGATTGTCGCCAAGGCCTTTCCGGGCTGCGAGACCACCTTCGGCACGCAAGGTGCTGACAACCGCAGCTACCGCGTGAGCTTCGACAAGCTGGCCAAACATCTGCCGGATTTCAAATGCGACTGGGATGTGCCGAAGGGTGCCCAACAGTTCTACGAATTGTTCAAACAGATCGACTTCACCAAGGAGGACTTCGAGTCCCGCGGATTCACCCGTCTCAAGCAACTCCAATACCTCATCCGCACCGAGCAGATCGACAACGACTTCTATTGGAAGACCACTTTCTGAAAACGGAGTTCCCTCATTCAATCCCGACTTCTAACTATATGATTCATTCTCCCGAATGCCGCTTTTGCGCCGAACCGCTCGCCCATGTCATGTGCGACCTTGGCATGTCCCCGATGGCAAACTCGTATGTAAAATTCGAAGACGCGCAGAACTCCGAGAAACACTATCCGCTCAAGGTGTGGGTTTGTGAAAAGTGCCTTCTCTCACAGCTTGAGAGCTTCGAGTCGCCGGACGCCATCTTCAGCGACTATCTCTACTTCAGCAGCTTCTCCACGAGCTGGGTCGAACACGCCCGCAAGTATTGCGAGATGATGACCGGACGCTTCGGATTTGATGCTGACAGCCAGATCGTCGAGATCGCCAGCAACGACGGCTATCTCCTCCAGCACTTCAAGGCCAAGGGCATTCCGGTGCTCGGCGTCGAGCCGGCGGCGAACGTCGCGAAGGTCGCTTGGGAAGAGAAGGGGATTCCGAGCCTGGTGAAATTCTTCGGAGTCGAAACCGCCAAGGAACTTGTCGCCACCGGCAAGTCTGCTGATCTTCTGATGGGCAACAACGTCATGGCGCACGTTCCCGACATCAACGACTTCATCGGCGGGCTGAAGATCGCGCTCAAGCCAGAAGGCGTGATTACCTTCGAGTTTCCGCACCTCCAGCGCCTCATCGACGAGAACCAGTTCGACACCGTCTATCACGAGCACTTCTCCTACCTCTCTTTCCTTGCGGTCGAGAAAATGTTCGCCCATCACGGCCTTACCTTGTTCGACGTAGAGGAACTTCCGACCCACGGCGGTTCGCTGAGGATCTTCGCCCGCCACACCGGGAGCGCTGCTGAGAAAACCGTCGTCACGGATCGCGTCGAGGCGATGCGCAAGCAGGAAACCGATTTCGGCCTGACGGACATGGAGACCTACACCTCGTTCGGCGAGAAAGTGAAGTCCACCAAACGCAAGCTCCTCAAGTTCCTCATCGAGGCCAAGGAAACGGGCAAATCCGTCGTCGGATATGGAGCGGCTGCCAAGGGCGTCACCCTCGTCAACTACTGTGGTGTGCGCGATGACCTTGTCGACTACGTGGTCGACAAGAGCCCCTACAAACAGAACCACTTCATGCCGGGCGTCCGTATTCCGATCTACGGACCTGAGAAGATTTTCGAAACCAAACCGGATTACGTGCTGATCCTGCCTTGGAACCTCAAAAAGGAGATCAGCGGTGAGATGGCCAAAGTCCGCGAATGGGGCGGCAAGTTCGTCGTGCCCATTCCAGAAGTCCAGGTCCTCGACTAAACTTTGTTAGCGGAAAACAATTCCCCCCGATGATTTTCCACGAAACCAAACTCAAAGGCGCTTTCATTGTCGAGCTCGACAGGAAAGAGGACGAGCGCGGGTTCTTCGCACGGGCTTTCTGTGCGCAGGAATTCGAGGAGCACGGGATTTGTCCGCGTGTCGTGCAGGCGAACATTTCCTACAATCACAAGAAGGGAACCCTGCGCGGCATGCACTATCAGTTGCCGCCTGCCAGCGAGCCCAAGTTCATCCGCTGCATCAGCGGCGCGGTCTGGGACGTCATTATCGACATGCGTCCAGACTCGCCGACCTATCTCGAGCATCTCGGTGTGGAGCTGAGCGTGGAAAACCGCCGCGCGATCTATGTGCCGGACATGTTCGCCCATGGCAACCAGGCTCTCACCGACGGTGCGGAGCTTCTTTATCTGATGGGCGAGTATTACACGCCGGGCTGCGCGACGGGGCTGCGTTACGACGATCCCGCTTTCGGCATCGAGTGGCCGCTGCCGGTCACCGTCATCAACGACAACGACAGGGCGTGGCCCCTGATGGAGGTCGCGAAATGAAACGCAAATTCCTGCATGCCGTGACGCACGCGCTGGTTCCGCCATTCCGTCAGAAGTATCCGCCGTCGAAGGACGTCGCGATTCTGATTCCGCTTTCGAACCGGGCGGAACTCACCGAGGAGGAAAAAATCTCGATGCGGCAGTTGCAGCACCATCTCGGCGATTACGACCAGTTCCTGATTGCTCCCGACGGTCTCGAACTGAATTTCGAAGGCTTCCGGATCAAGCGCTTTCAGAAGAAGTATTTCGGCTCCGCGGCGGCTCACGGCAGGTTGTTGAACCATCCGTCGTTCTACCGTGAGTTCGACGACTACAAGTTCGTATTCTTCTATCATCTCGACAGCCTGGCGTTCTCCGACCAGTTGCAGGAATGGTGCCGGACCGATCTCGACTACGTCGGGCCGCCGTGGATCAACTGCGAGGATTCGCCTTGGGTGGACCGCCCGCGCGTGGGCAACGGCGGGTTCACACTGCTGCGGGTGGAGAGCGCCCTGAGAGTTTTCAACATCCGCTACCGGCGCATGCCGCTGACTTTCTGGCTCGATGTCTTCACCCGCCACGCACCCATGTGGTCGATTCGGATGTTGGAAAAATTCCAGTCGCGGTTCCCGAATTTCGAACTGGTGAACTGCCTGCTGACCGAGTGGAGTCAAATCAACGATCCGTCCCCTAACAATAGAAACAACGACATCTTCTGGTCGGATCTGGCGAATTACTTCATGCCGGAATTCAAGGTGGCGACGGTTGAGGAAGGCCTGCGTTTTGCGTTCGAAGTCTCTCCGAAGACCTGCTTGGAATTGAACGGCGGCAAGATGCCCTTCGGCTGTCACGCATGGGCCAAGTATGACCGGAAATTCTGGGAACCCTTCATCGTTTCTTCAGATTCCAGCCAGGAGGCCCGCTGCTGAAGCCGCGGCGGCAAATACGATCATGAAACTTTGCACCATCGAAGACCTTCCGAATCCGCCATCCGGCCTCCATGGCTGGCCGTGGGATCAGGCACCGCTGCCGCTGCCGGCTGCGATGAAGGGCGGCAAGGCGTGGCCGCTCATCAGCCTGATCATCCCCAGCTACAACCAGGGCCAGTACATCGAGGAAACCATCCGCTCTATCCTGCTTCAGGGCTATCCGAATCTTGAATTCCACATCATCGACGGCGGAAGCAAGGACGCCACGGTGGAGATCATCCGCAAGTATGAGCCGTGGATCAACAGTTGGGTGAGCGAAAAAGACGCCGGGCAGTCCGATGCGATCAACAAGGGATTCGCGAAGTGCACGGGTGAGATTTTCAACTGGATCTGCAGCGATGATTTTCTCACAGAAGGTGCGCTGCTGAGGGTGGCGACGTTGTTCACGGAAAAACCGATCGACGTTGTGGCGGGCGCCTGTTTCTGCCAGTATGACGACGAGCCGGAAAAGAACATCGCCCGCAAGGTCGATTGGCAGGGATGGGAGCGGACGCCCTACATCGCGGCGATCTGGCAGCCGAGCTGCTTTTTCCGCCGGAGCCTCGTGGCACGTCAGGATCTGGTGAGCCGGGACCTGCATTATTGCATGGACCGCGAGTTGTGGGCCTATCTTTGTTCCCGGAACGCACGGTGGGAATGGGAGGACGAGGTGCTCAGCGTCTATCGGTTCACCGGAGCGAACAAATCGGTGGTCGGCAGGGAAAAAATCATCGAAGAGCTGGATACGATCTATCAGTCTTATGTCAGCGAGTTCGTGCCCTTGCCTGACCTGCTGAGAAAGATCTGGCTGCCCTTGGTTCTTACCAACGAGCGTCATTCATCGTCGCTGGTCCGTTTCGTTTCGCTGGGCGCGTCCAAGGCTTTCGCCGGGATCCTGCTCGCGATCTATCCGAAGGAGCGGGTGCGGGCGCTGCAGAAGGAATTTTACGTGTATTCCGTTTGGTAGGAAACTGATTGATGAACGAAGGCAGTCATAAAGCGAAGATCGCATTTGTTTCCACCATGGGAGGTGCTCCCTGGGGAGGCAGTGAGGAGTTGTGGGGCTTGAGCGCCTTGAGGTTGCGCAAGCTCGGGCATGAGATCCACGTGTCGGTTTATGACTGGACGACCCGTCCGTCGAGGATGAAGGAACTCGCCGCGGCGGGAGCCCTCATCAACTACCGCCCGATCAAACCACGGTTGGTGGGCAGAACTCTGGAGAAACTCCGGCAGACGCTTTCTCCGAGTCCGCTCGATCACGCCGGCATGGAGTGGTTGCGGAAGACCAAGCCGGATCTGTTGGTCGTTTCGCAAGGATTTCCGTGGGAGGGCCTTGATTGGCAGCTCGCCTGTCGTGAACTGGGGATTCCCTATTGCCCGATCATCCAGGCGCACAGCGAGATATGGTGGCCATCGGACGACGATCTTCCATCCATCAGGCAGACTCTGACAGATGCCGCGCGGATCTTTTTCGTTTCCCGCCCGAATCTCGAGTTGATGGAACTGCAGTGCGGCATGCGGTTGCCGAATGCCGAAGTCGCCACGAATCCCTGGAAGGTCGACGTGAGCGAGCCACTTCCATGGCCGGACGAAACCAGTGGGTTTGAATTCGCCTGTGTCGGCCGCCTCGATCCGAAAGCCAAGGGACAGGATGTGCTTTTCCAAGTTCTGGCGATGCCGAAATGGCGTGAGCGGCCGGTCCGTTTGAGCCTCTACGGTGACGGACCGTGCAAGGAATCGCTGCAGGCGCTCATCGATCTGCTGGATTTGAAAAACGTGTCATTCGGTGGCCAGCTCTCCGATGTGAACGGAATCTGGGCGAAAAGCCACGCGCTGGTCCTGCCGTCCAGATTCGAAGGACTGCCGCTGGTGATCGTGGAAGCCATGCTCTGCGGGCGGATGGTGATTACCACCAATGTCGCGGGAAACGCGGAGTATCTCAGCGAGGGCGTCAACGGTTTCATCGCGGAAGCCCCGACCGTCAGGCTGCTGGACGAGGCGATGGAGCGCGCGTGGTTGCGGCGGAACGATTGGAGGGAAATGGGCGTCAAAGCCCGCCAGGCTGCGTTGGACGTGCTCCCCTCGGATCCGATCGCCAGTTTCTCACAGAATCTCCTTTCACTCGTCGGGGCCGGACAATTGGCCGTCACCCATTGATAGAGACCGCCCCATGAACGCCTCCATCATTATCGTGACCCGCAACCGTGCGGACGACCTCAGGCAGACCCTGGAGGCCATGCGGAACGTCGTGACTCCTGATGCCTTTACCGCAGAGCTGCTGGTGATCGACAACGGTTCGACCGACCACACGGCGGATGTGGTGAAATCCTCAGCCCTCCCGAACCTCAAAGTCCGTTATCTGTTGGAGGAGCGTCCCGGTCTCTCCAACGGAAGAAACCGCGCTCTGGCAGAAGCACATGGTGAGATACTGCTATTCACCGACGACGACATCCGCCCGCCTTCCGGATGGCTTGCGGGGATGTGCGAACCGATCATCCAGGGAAAGGCCGAGGGAGTCGCCGGTGGTGTCAGGATCGCACCTCACCTTCTCCGCCCATGGATGACAAAGCTTCATCGCTCGTGGCTGGCATCGTCGGAATGGCTCAATCAGGAAAAGCCGGAAAGCATGGTGGGAGCGAACATGGTGTTTTCGAGAAAAGTGCTGGGAAAGGTTCTAGGGTTCGATCCGGAACTCGGTGCGGGCGCTCTCGGCAGCGGTGAGGAGAGTTTGTTTTCATCGCAGGTTCTTGCTGCGGGTTATCGGATTTTTCCGCGGCTCGATCTTTGCATGGAACATCATTTCCAGGAATCACGCCTCAAGCGCGAGTCGTGGTTGGACGCTGCGGCCAAACTTGGATTTTCGCACGCCTACCGCGGCCATCATTGGGAACACTGGGGCTATCGCTTCGGAAAATCGCGGTTGTTTCTCGCCAACCGCAAGCTCGCCGCCTGGCGTGCGGCACATGCGGACGAAATCCAGGATGAAGGATGCAGTGAGGAGGAACTCACTCTGGTCTATGACTGTGCGATGATCCAAGGCCACATCAAGGAACACAAGCGCCCGCGTAAATATGAAAAACACGGTCTCGTCAAACTCGACGCGGCCATGCAGGAGGTGCCGTCATAAGATGGAAACGATCAGTGTAGTCATACCTACCTACAATCGGGAATCCCAGGTCCCCGATGCGGTTCGTAGTGCCTTGGAACAAACACTGAAACCTTTTGAAATCATCGTGATCGACGATGGCTCCACCGATCAGACTGCGGAAGCACTCGCGCCGTTCGGCAATTCCATCCGCTATATCAAAACCGAAAACGGCGGTGTGAGCGCCGCCCGCAACCGGGGTATCCGCGAGGCGAACGGCGAGTGGATCGCGTTTCTCGATTCCGACGACATATGGCATCCTTCGAAGTTGGAGCGTCAGCTCGGTTGTGCGACGCGAACCTCCGCAAAGGTATGCTTCTGCGTGAGCCGGGACGAATCCGGCGAGCCGATCGATGACATCAATCTGATGGATCCCGATCTGTCTGCCGGATCCGAACGATATTATCCTGCCGGTGACTGCCGCTTGTTCATACATCCGCGGCATCCGTTTCTCCAATCCATGATGGTGAAAAAGAGCGCACTGCTGCGTGCGGGTGTTTTCGATGAATCACTCAAGGTCGCGGAAGACACCAAGTTGATCTACGGTCTGGCGCTCGATTTCGGATATTCCGTGGTGAACGAACGATATGTGAACATCTGCCGCGAGCGCGAAGGTCCGGGGCTTTCGGACACCATGGATCCTGTGAGCGCCTACAAGCGCTATCTCTGTTATATCAGGGTCCAGTCGGAAGCGTTCTGGCGTGTTTTGGAAATCGATGGCGAGGCCGCGTCCATCGTGAGGCAGAACCTGCTTTATTTCGTGTCAAGGCAGGCCGAGCTCGCCTGCGCGTTGCGGAAACCTGTCATCGCGAAACGCTATGCCCGCTCCGGACTCACATCCGGCGGAGACCTGAAATCGCTGATGAGAAACCTCTTCATTCTTGCTGCATACCCGTTCGCCGAGAAGGCGTTCATGAAAAAATGGGGAGTCTCGAAAAATCAGAACACGGACATCTCACCAGAACCTGGTGTCCCAGTTTTGACTTCCAATTCATCTCCAACGGATTAACCTGCATACTCAACTTTTTGATCATGCCCCCCCCAGTCACTCCAGTAGAAAGAAAGAGAATTGTCGTTGTCGGCTCCGCTGGCCGGCTCGGCAGCGCTCTGGTGGAGAACCTTGGAAGTGATCATACGGTGATCGGCCTCACGCGCTCGCAGATGGACCTCGCGTCGGAGCGGTCGATCGCGGACGCGCTTGAACCGTTGGATTACGATCTGTTGATTCTTCCCGCGGCCCTAACTGCCGTCGACTACTGTGAGACCCACAAGGAGGAAGCCTTCGCGGTGAATGCGGAGGCTCCCCGCACGATCGCAATGATTTCGGCAGCGAAGGGGGCGCATGTCACCTATGTCAGCACGGACTTCGTTTTCGATGGAAACAAACAGGCTCCGTATTTGGAAACGGACATGCCGGATCCTGTCAGTGTCTATGGAGCGTCGAAGCTCAATGGCGAGGAGAACGTTCTGGCTGTTTCCGCAGGCAATCTGGTTGTCCGGGTGTCCTGGCTTTTCGGTCCCGGTAAACCGGCATTTCCGGAATGGATTGTGGACAAAGCCTGCAACGAATCCGAGCTAACACTACCCGGCGACAAGATTGGCAGCCCGACCTATAGTTCCGATCTTGTCGGATACATGAACGCCCTGTTGTTTGGTATTTCCTCCGTAAGCGCGTCGGGTGTGTTTCATCTTTGCAATTCCCAGCCGTGCACCTGGCGGGAGTGGGGGCAGTTTTGCATCGACACCGCGCGGGACGCCGGACTTCCGGTGAAGGCGGGACGGATCGAAGGCGTGCCCGTGGACTCGGTCCCGGCCTTCGTGGCGAAGCGGCCTGTCAACAGCGCGATGAGCACTGAGAAATTTTCAAACGCCACAGGCATTCGGCCTCGCGACTGGATGGCTGCGGTCAGGGAACACCTGCTTCACAGCGATTGTTTCAAAAAGTATTCACAACCCAAAAACGCCGGATGATTCCCCACGGAAGCCGGTTTACCCAACATTTCAAATCCTACTCAAAATCATGAGAATATTAGTTACCGGCGGAGCCGGATTCATCGGTTCAAACCTTGTGCACTATCTGTTGGGCGGGGCTTCGGAAGAACTCGGAGTTGATATCGACCTTGTGGTCACCCTCGACAACCTTACCTATGCGGGAAACCGTTCCAGCCTCGCCGACCTCGACGGAGATCCACGCCACGTGTTTGCCGAAGGCGACATCGGTGACGCGGCTTTCGTCGGCGGGTTGCTGCGCGACCACAATATCGATGCGGTCATGCACCTTGCGGCGGAATCCCACGTGGACCGATCCATCGACAGTCCGGAGGAGTTCATCATGACCAACTTTGTCGGCACCTACCGGCTGTTGGAGGCCTTCCGCCGCTATCTGGTCGAAAGCGGTCGGGGCGCGGCGCAGCCCGATGCCAAGTCCCTCGCGGAAGGAGGCAAGACGGCTTTCCTCCATGTTTCGACCGACGAGGTCTACGGCTCCCTTGGTGCGAACGATCCCGCTTTCTGCGAGACCACGCCCTACTCACCGAACAGCCCCTACAGCGCCTCGAAGGCCGGCAGCGACCACCTGGTGCGCGCGTATCATCACACCTACGGCATGCCGGTGGTGACCACCAACTGCTCGAACAACTACGGACCCTATCAGTTTCCTGAAAAACTCCTGCCACTGATGATCCGGAAAACCCTGCGAGGCGAATCACTCCCGGTTTACGGCGATGGCAGCAACGTGCGCGACTGGCTGTATGTCGAGGACCACTGCCGCGGCCTTGCGATGGCGTTGCTGCGCGGCACCTTCGGCGAAACCTACGTCATCGGCGGAAAGTGCGAGATGAAGAACATCGATGTCGTCCACGCCATCATCGAAACCGTGCGCGAACTCGCGCCCGACAAGGGAGTGAAGACCGCGGAGGAACTCATCACCTACGTGAAGGACCGGCCCGGACACGACCGCCGTTATGCCATCGATCCCTCGCGGATCGAGCGGGAGCTCGGCTGGTCGCCGCAGGAAAATTTTGCTTCTGGCCTCCGCCGCACGGTGCAATGGTACCTCGATCATGACGAATGGATCAGCACGATCGAAGACGGCAGCTATCGCGGCCAACGGCTCGGAACCCTCGCCTAACCGACAACATGAGTAAAACAGAATCAAGCCACCTGACCCTGCCCTCCGATGAACTCGCGTTGCGGAAGGGAATCATTCTCGCCGGCGGAACGGGCAGCCGCCTTTTCCCGATGACCCACTCGGTCAGCAAACAGCTCATTCCGGTTTATGACAAACCGATGATCTACTATCCGCTGACGGTGCTGATGCTGGCCGGCGTGCGTGACATCCTGCTGATCTCGACACCGCGCGACCTGCCGAGTTTCGAGCATCTTCTGGGTGATGGCTCGCAGTGGGGGCTGAACATTTCCTACGCGGAACAGCCGAAGCCGGAAGGTCTAGCGCAGGCGTTCCTGATTGGTGAGGAATTCATCGACGGCGAACCTGTCTGTCTGGTTCTGGGTGACAATCTGTTCTACGGCCACAACCTCGGCGAATCCCTGTTAGCCGCATCGAGGCGCAAGGATGGTGCCACCGTTTTCGGCTATCACACCAACGAGCCCGAGCAATACGGTGTGGTGGAGTTCGATGCCGATTGGAATGTCGTTTCGCTGGAGGAAAAGCCCAAGCAGCCGAAATCCAACTACGCTGTTCCCGGAATCTATTTCTATGACGACCAGGTGGTGGAAATCACCAAGGGCTTGAAGCCGTCCCCGCGCGGCGAACTCGAGATCACCGATCTGAACCGCCTCTATCTGGAAAAGGGCAGCCTGCGTGTCGAGATCCTCGGCCGCGGCACGACCTGGCTGGACACAGGAACACCCGACTCGCTCGCAGATGCCACGCAGTTCGTCCAAGTCATCCAGCAGCGGCAGGGTCTCAAGATCGCCTGCCCTGAGGAGATCGCTTTCCTGCAGGGTCGGATTGATCGCGCGAAGCTCGACGAGTCGATCGCCAAATACTCGAAAACTCCGTATGGGGAATATCTCGCAGCACTCTAACTAAGAATCGGCATGAGCACTTCCGCAGAGGATCCATGGAGGGGATTGAAAGCATCCGCGAGGCAGCGGTTGGAAACCCGTGACTATTCGAAGGGTACGCTCGCCGCGCGGATCAGCTCCAGTGGAGTGGGCGGCGGTGAAGCCGTGGCCGCGCGTACCGAACTGGAGAAAGTCTGGATTCCCGGCGTGGAGATTTTCCCGAGGAGGATTTTCCAACAGAAGGGCCGTGGTTACTTCGGTGAGCTCACTCGGCTCAACGTGGGGATTCTGAAGGAAATCGGGATTGTTCCGCAGCAGTGGGCATCCGCGCTGATGCACCGTGACAGCGCGAAGGGCTTCCACATCCACCCGCCGCACATTCCCGCCGGGGTTTCTCCTGACGAGTGGTTCAGGAAGCTCTTCATCGATGCTCCGAAGGATTACAGCCTCCGCCCGTACGACCGCGAGCAGTGGGACGTGATGTTTTTCCTCACGGGAATCTGTGAGATGATCCTCACGGACGAGCGCGAGGGGATGCCGCAGCGGGTGATGCGTTTTACGATTTCCGGAGACAGCCGCCCGGGTGCGGACAACGTCGCGGTGGTGATCCCGCCGGGAGTGGGCCACGCGTTGCGGAGCATCGGCAACGAGGACCTGATCATGGTTTACGGGACGAGCACCTCGTTCAATCCCGACTGGGAGGGCCGGATGGAAAGCGGCATCGAGAACGCGCCGCTGCCTCCCGACTGGGCTGCCTACCTCGCGGACATCGAATGATAGAACCGACTGAAAGACAGATCGTGACATGAGAAACCAAAAAGCCCAGTATGCGCCCATATCAGGAATGGCATGCCGGAACCAATGATTTGCGAAACAGGTCGGTAGAACACAAACAATCAACATAGCAGAAATTATGAGAACGGTAATGATGGAAAACACAGTTGGGGCGAAGTCCGGTCAGCGATCCGGCCTGAGTCATGGATGGCAGCGGCTCCAGGCGGGGCTCGCAGGCCTGCTTGCGATGGTTCTGGTCTTCTCGTCCGTCGGATGCGTGGACAACCAGCAGGGTTCCTATGTTCCTGCCGAGGCGTCCGCCTCCAGGCCAAGCGGAGTGCTTGCCGCAGGAGATGAGATCAACGTCGCGTTCTCAGGCGCTCCCGAGCTGAACCTGAAGCAGAAGATCCAGGCGAACGGCAAGGTCAGCTTGCCGACCATCGGGGATGTCTCGGCTGCTGGAAAAAGCATCACCAGTTTCCAAGCCCAGCTCACCTCCCTCTATCAGCCTCATCTGCAGGACCCCACGGTGATCGTCTCGCTTGAGACCGCCGCTGCCGGTGTCTATGTTTCAGGCGAGGTGCTCCGCCCTGGCAAGATCCCGCTCGACCGTCCGATGACGGCGCTTGAAGCGGTGATGGAAGCCGGTGGCTTCACCAAGTTTGCGAATCCGAAGCAGGTCATCGTCGTCCGTAACCAGGGCGGCAAGAACCAGCGCTACGTGCTCAACATGAACGACGCCCTTGCCGGTGCGGACAGCAGCCCGTTCTACGTGCGGACCTATGACGTGATCTACGTCAAACAGAGCAACTGGTAACCGATTTCAAATCCGCAAAAGGGCAGGTGATTCGTTCACCTGCCCTTTTTGTTTTCCTGCTCAATCGCGCAAGTGCTGCTCGATGGACTTGAGGATGCCGACGCGCCCGTCACGTGTTTTTGACGAGCTGACGATCACCGGCGCGGATCCCGTGATCCATTCGGAGATGCTCTGTTGGAAGGCGGTGATGCTCGCTTGGGTTTTTCCCGCCGATTGCTTGTCGGCCTTGGTGAAGACCAGCACGAAAGGCACCGCGCAGCCGGCCAGCCAGTTGATGAAATCCAGATCGATCTGCTGCGGCGGCAGGCGGGAATCGATTAGAACAAACACCAGCCGCAGGTTCTCCCGCTGTTCGATGTAGTCGCCGACGGATTCGTTGAAATTGATTTTCTCGCTCTTGGCGACCTTCGCATACCCGTATCCGGGAAGGTCCACGAGGCTCCAGGTTTCGTTGATCACGAAAAAATTGAGGAGCTGCGTTTTTCCAGGTGTGGCGGAAACCTTGGCCAGCGCGTCCTTGTTGGTGAGCATGTTGATCATCGACGACTTGCCGACGTTCGACCGGCCGATGAAGGCGAACTCGGGCCGGCTCCAGTCCGGGCAGGACTGGAGGTCGCGGGCGCTCATGTTGAATACGGCGGACTTGATTTGCATGCGGGTAAATTCTGGCAGGTGGCGGTTTCCGTCTAACGCTTCTCGATGGCGACCAGCGTGATGTCGTCCATCTGCGGGCCCTCGCCGGTGAATTGGGCGAGCTCTTCCTGCATTCGTAGCAGCACGGATTCGGAGCCGAAGGGAGCCGCCCGGCGGAAGGCTTCGGACATGCGTTCCATGCCGAACTCCTCGTCGCGGGAATCGACGGCTTCCTTCACGCCGTCGGTGTAGAACAGCACGCAGTCGCCGGAATTCAACGCCACTTCCTGATCGCGGGTGACGCGTTCGAAAACCGTGCCGCTGTCGATGCCGAGAGCGAGGCCGGGCGAGCGCAGGAGCTCGACCTTGCCGGTGGCCTTTCGATAGAGCAGCGCCGGATCGTGCCCGGCGCGGGCGAGGGTGAGCGTGCCGGTGGTTTCATCCAGAATCCCGTAGGCCATGCTGATGAACATGTCCTCGCGGATGTCCGGGAAAAGCTGGCGATTGACGGCGCCGAGCGCTTTCGAGGGCGAATTTTCGTTAGGGGCCACCGAGCGCAGCGCGCTTCGGCACATCGCCATCAGCAGGCCGGCGGGAACCCCCTTGCCGGAGACGTCGGCGATCACGATGCCGAATTTCCGTTCGCCGACGTTGATGTAGTCGTAGTAGTCGCCGCTGATGATTCGAGCGGGGAGATTGGTGCCGCTGATACGGAAACCGGCAACGACGGGGTCCGCCTGCGGGAGCAGGATGCGCTGGACTTCGCGGGCGTTTTTCAGTTCGCCTTCCATCGCCCGTTTTTCGTGAGCCTCGCGGTGGATGCGGGCGTTGCCGATGGCAAACGACGATTGCTCGGCAGCCGACCGGAATACGGAAAAGTCGTTCGCGGTAAAGGCTCCGTCCTCATGGCGGCGGGCGACTACGAGCACGCCGAGATCCTTTCCGGCATGGCGCAGCGGCGAGAGCAGCGCGGAAACATCGTCGGTGTAACGGGTGAACGCGTCGCGGAAAGCCGGATGGTTCTTCACGTCGCGGACGTGGATGGGATCGCCGACGGTCAGGCAGTGGCCGAGGATGCCATCCTCGACGGCGACCCTGGAGAGCCGGACGTGGCTTTCGAGAGCACGCGGATCGCGCTCGGCCTTTTTTCTCACTTCCACCGGGATGCCGATGAGGGGGGGGCATTCTTCGGAAATGTAGGAAGGATTGAGATAATGGTTGTCCGCGCCGACGAAGTAGATCGCGCCGCCGCGGGCGGTGACGACCTTGTCGATGCCGTCCACGATGATGCGGGAGAGGACGGAAGGGGAGGGTTCGCCCTCGATCGCTAGGCCGAGGTCGTGCAGGAAGGAAAACATGCGCTGCTCCTCGCCTTCGAGCTCCTTGAATTTCTGGCGGATCGTTTTCACCCGGCGGCGCTGGTTGCGGAAGGCCAGGGAAAGCACCAGAATCACGACGGCGGAAACGAGAAGGGCGATGGTCTTGGGATCTTGCATCTCGGGGGATCAGGAATTCAGATGCGACCGGTCCATGGTCCTAACTCTCCTTCGTTTTTTCCTCTCGCTGCTGCTTCTCGGCGAGTTCGTTTTCCAACAGTTTCACGACGTTGGAAAACTCGCGGGCGTTCTTGTCATTCGTTTCCGAAAGAATCTGATGGGCCTCCAGCACGTGCTGCGTCCGCTGCAACTGCCCGGGAACACCGGTCGTTGCGGGGGCCTGCAGCTTGTTACGGATCGTGTCCACATTTCCCCGCCAGACTGCCGCCGGCGGATCGATTTCCAACAGAAAGTCCAGCCCCAGATCCTCCAGCGAGCGGCGGTTGCGCGAGCCGGAATCCGCGATCTGCAACACTCCGCCGTCGTGCGTGGAGAGGCGCGCGGCCATCCCGGCCAAGGTACCCATGAACGTCGAGTCCATCCCGGTACACCCACCCAGATCGACGACCAGACAGTGTTCGCCGGCAGCGATCCGTTCGTCTCCGAATGCCTTCATCGACGGGCTGTTTAGAAACGATCCTTTCCCCTCACAGCGGATCCAACTGAATCCATCGAAGATTCCGATCAAAATTGGGCATTCCGTAGTCACAGGGAAAAAAGGCCGTCTTTCCAACGGCGAGGGGTTTTAACTATAAAATCAGACGAGCCTCTGGTCAACCTTCCATCTGGAAATTCATGCGCTCATTGCCAAAGGTAGGATTGGCGACTCGCGAGTACCTTTTTCCCCCGCTGGACGGTGGCCTTCCACGCCAGCACCTTGCCTCCTTTGAAATAGTTCTCACCGATCACGGCGAACTCCGCTGTGCCCTCTTCATCGGATGCCGGGAAACTTTTCACCATCCGTTTCACGAGGCTGGCGGTGGCACCTTGCTGGTATTGGAAAATCACCTCCACTCCGCCTTGGCCTACACCGGCAGGGTCGCTCCAGAGCAGTGTGTAATACTGGCCGAGCCGCTCCTTGCGCTGCTCCATGCTCACGGCACCACGCAGGCGGCGCTCTTTTTCCATCCGCACCATCGGCTCGTCGCCCGCGTTGCGATTTTGGTCACGCAGTTGGAACTGCTTCACCACCAATGCATCCCGGGGGCCGGTGCAAGCGGCTAAAAAGGCCATCGCCAGCAGACTGTAACGGATATTCACGCCCACGATTCAATCAGCGCGGACCGGAGTTTCAAGAAACAAGAATCCGCCACTCACTTTTCACTTCCCAGTGTCCACCCCCGCCTGTGCAAGATCTCGGCAATGACTCAGGAAGCGCATTCGGAAATCAAACTGGAATTCGACACGCCCCAATTCCTCCACGCGCTTTTCGCCAACGATCCGAAAAACCTCGGCTATCTCGAATCCGCGCTCGGCGTGCAGGCCGTGGCCCGCGATGGCTGGATCCTGCTCACCGGCGAGCCTGCCGCGCTGGAACGTGCCCGCGCCGTTTTCGC
>JBDSNC010000075.1:0-10791 GCA_039915545.1 Luteolibacter sp. | reverse complement strand
AGCGTACGTGGTTGCTGCGTCTCGCAGCAACGTCAGTTCTTTCGAGAACATTGCGACTGGTTCCTGCTCATCCGGAGCAGAACGGGAAATGTTGCGGCGAGACGCAGCAACCACGTTTCAGCGTGTTCTTCTAGCGCTTCTCCGTGGTTTCCAAAACCTTCTTCGCCAGTTCCTCCACGCGGGTGCCGGGCTTCAGATCGGCGGCGATACTTTTCCACGGCAGGGTGAACTCGACGACGCCTTGGGCGAAGCTGGCGATTTCGTAGGGATCGTAGCTGAAGCCGATGCCGCCGGGAGTGAGGAACCAGTTTTGATTGAGCTCCAGCTTGTCCTCGAAAAGGCCGGACTCGGTGAGCGGTGAGCCGGGTTTCTGGCCGCAGGCGCTGCGGATCTCGGTTGCTCCGAGGGTGGCCCAGCGGTTTTCAAATCCGGGGTTCACGAGGTCTTCGAGTTTGAACTGCTTGCCGGTCTCCGCGTCGAAGGTGAGGTTGGAGATGCCGTAATTTTCATGCGCTCCGCCGGTGTAGGTCGAGTTGATCACGCTCACGCAGATCAGCCCGGATTCGTTCATGACGACATTCATCGAGGAACTCTGGGAACCGAGATAGGCCGCCTCCCAATCGATGGCATCCGGCTGTTTTGCGGTGACCGCTTTTTCAACATCCGCGAGCGAGACCTCGGCGGGGGCTTTGGATTTTTCGTCGCCCCAGAGTTCGCCGGCACCTTCCCACGCCACTTTGCGGAGCGCGGCGTTGATCGCGGGGAGACCGGGTGCATCGCCTTTGAACTGGAGGAAATCGACCGCCTTGCTGTCGCCGATCTGCTTGCGATCGCGCTTGCGGCTCCAGGAGCTTTGGTAATGGACCATCTCCACGCGGAAGGTGCCGGCGGGGTAGGACTCGGTGAGCGAGATGGGTAGGGATTTTTTTCCATCGGACGATGACCAGGTGCCGGTGACCTTTTCGCCCTCGATCTTCACCTTCCACTTGCCGGTGGAAATGGTCTTGTCGCCGTCCCAGTGTTCGTTTTCGACAAACACCGTCATCGCGGATTTCCCCTCCGGCTGGGTGAGGGCGATGGGAATGCCGGTTTTCTTATAGGCGTAGCTGCCCGAGTAGTCCTCGCCGCCGGTTTCATTGCCGGTGGCGTGCAGGGTGAGGCTGATGGCGAGATCCTTGCCGATGGTGCCCTCGTAGCGGCGGATGCTGTCTTTTGGTTCGTCTTCGGCCATGGCAAGGGCGGCGGTGCAGAGGAAAATCAGCAGTTTCATGCGAGGGAAATTGAAGCATTTCCAAGGGCCGGGATAGGAAATTATGCGCACCCCGGATTCGGGCTTGCGCCCCGAAAGTCGCTTCTATTGACTCCGCCATGGCAGAGATTTCTCTCGGACTTTCATTTGACGACGTGCTTCTGGTGCCGGCTTTGAGCTCGGTTTTACCCGGTGAAGCGGACCTTTCCACCCACGTGACGACGGGCATTCCGTTGTTCCTTCCTGTCGTTTCGGCGGCGATGGACACGGTTTCCGAACACGATCTGGCGATCGCCCTCGCCCGCGAAGGCGGCATGGGCGTGATCCACCGCGCCTGCCCGATCGACGAGCAGGCGGCGATGGTTTCCCGGGTGAAACGCTCGGAAAACGCGGTCATTCAAAAACCGCACACCGTCCGCAAGGAGGACACTGTGGACCACGTCCGCGCGATCATGGCGAAGAACGGTTTTTCAGGATTTCCCGTCATCGATGCCGACGGCCACCTCGAAGGCATGGTCACCGGCCGCGACGTCCGCTACCTCGACCGCGCCGACGCCACCGTCGCCGATGTGATGACGCCGCGCGAGAAACTCATCACCGCGCCGCCGAGCACCGGCCTCGAGGAAGCGCGCCGCATTCTCTATCAAAACCGCATCGAGAAACTTCCGCTCGTCGATTCCTCGGGGCGCCTCGTCGGGCTCATCACCGGCTCCGACATCGAAAAGCGCATCACTTTCACCAACGCCGCCAAGGACGACAACGGCCAGCTCCGTTGTGGTGCTGCCGTCGGTGTGGGCCCTGACTGCATCGACCGCGGGCAGGTCCTCATCGATGCCGGTGCCGACGCACTTTTTATCGATGCCGCCACCGGTCACACCCGCCACGTGATGGAGGTGATTTCGAAACTCCGCGCTCTATCAAACGTGCCGGTCGTCGCCGGAAACGTCGTCACCGAACAAGGCGCGCGCGATCTGGTTGCTGCCGGAGCGAGCGCCGTGAAAGTTGGCGTCGGTCCCGGATCGATCTGCACCACCCGCGTCATTTCCGGCGTCGGCATGCCTCAGTTCACCGCCATCCAGAACGTCGCGGGAATCTGCCGCGAGGCGGGCGTGAAAGTCATCGCCGATGGTGGCATCCGTTATTCGGGTGACATCGTGAAAGCCCTCGCCGCCGGTGCCGATCTCGTGATGTTAGGATCGCTGCTCGCCGGCACCCGCGAGAGCCCCGGCCAGACCGTGCAGTCGCAAGGCCGCCGATTCAAAACCTACCGCGGCATGGGTTCCATCGGAGCCATGCAAAAGGGCGCGGGCGACCGCTACGGCCAGAACAGCTCCGGCAAACTCGTCGCCGAAGGTGTCGAAGGCCGCGTCCCCTACAAAGGCCCGCTGTCCGATGTCATCTTCCAGCTCATGGGCGGCCTCAAATCCGGCATGGGCTACGTCGGTGCCTCCACTTTGGAGGAACTCCGCGAGCGTGCCACCTTCACCCGCATCACTGCCGGCGGCCTCCGCGAGAGCCACGTGCATGACATCGTCATGACCGAGGAGCCGACGAACTATCAGCCGCTCAGCTAGAAAATTTGAACCGCAAAGGCGCAAAGTTCCCAAAGAAAACGCAAAGTCATTTCTTGGGGATTTTCCAATAATTTTTAACAAATTTTTTCTAACGAATTGTCTTCCTCCGCGATCCCTTTGCGACCTCCGCGCCTTTGCGGTTCACTCTTCCACCACTTTTAAACATGCACGATTCCCAACACGTCGCCGTTCTCGACTTCGGTTCCCAATACACCCAGCTCATCGTCCGCCGCGTGCGGGAGCTTGGATTTTTCGCGAAGCTTTACGCCATCGAGGATTTCCCGGACATCGGCAAGCCGGGAGCCATTATTCTATCCGGTGGACCGAAAAGCACCAGCGAGGCCGATGCGCCGGATCTCGACTTTGAAGCGCTCAAGGCCTTCAACGTTCCGGTGCTCGGCGTCTGTTATGGAATGCAGCTTCTGAACATCAAGTTCGGTGGCAGCGTGGAAGCGAGCGACCGCCGTGAATACGGTCCGGCCGATTTGTTCCCCGCCGCCAGCGTCGGTATTTACGAAGGGATCTCCGCCTGCTCGCAGGTCTGGATGAGCCACTCGGACACGGTGAAAATCCTGCCGGACGGCGCGAAGGTCATTGCCTCGAACCAACACGGCACGCCGGTTTCCCTGCAATGGGACGATCTGTTCTTCGGCATCCAGTTCCACCCGGAAGTCACGCACAGCCACGAAGGCCTGAAGATCCTGAAAAACTTCCTCGATCACGCGAACGACCTCATGCCGTTCAAGATCGATGACTTCAAACGCGAGATGATCGCCGACATCCAGGCGAAAGTCGGCACCAAGCAAGTCGTCTGCGGCGTTTCCGGCGGCGTGGACAGCACGGTGCTGGCGGTGCTGCTGAAGGAAGCGGGCGTGAAAACCCGCGCGATCTTCGTCGATAACGGCCTGCTCCGCAAAGACGAGGCCGCCGTCGTGCAGGAGAACTTCAAACGCATCGGCCTGGAAATCGAAACCGTGGACGCGTCGGAAAAATTCCTCACCGCGCTCGCGGGTGAAGGCGATCCCGAGAAGAAGCGTAAGATCATCGGCAATATGTTCATCGAAGTCTTCTGGGACGCGGTCGGCGATGCCGAAATGCTCGCCCAGGGCACTCTCTATCCGGACGTCATCGAAAGCGCGTCCAACGCGAAGTCCAAGGCATCTGTCATCAAGACGCACCACAACCGGGTTCAAAAAATCCTCGAACTCCAGGCTGAGGGAAAAGTGTTGGAACCTCTCGCGGAACTCTTCAAAGACGAAGTCCGCGAACTCGGCACCGCCCTCGGTATCCCGCAAGACATCCTCCAGCGTCATCCGTTCCCCGGCCCCGGCCTGGCAGTGCGATGCCCTGGCGAAGTTACTCCGGAACGCCTCCGCATCATCCGCGAGTGCGATGCCATCTTCATCGGCAAGCTCAAGGAGCACGGCTGGTATGACAAGGTCTGGCAGGCGTACGCCGGTCTGATTCCTGTTAAAACCGTGGGCGTCAAGGGCGACGAACGCAGCTACGAATGGGCCACCAACCTGCGCGCTGTCGTTTCCGAAGACGCGATGACCGCCGACTGGGTGGAACTCCCCGCCATCCTCCTGCGCGAGACCAGCCACCGCATTCTCAACGAAGTGAAAGGCATCAACCGCGTGCTCTACGACATCTCCACCAAGCCCCCCGCCAGCATCGAGTGGGAATAAGGAGAAAGGGTTTGCAACCCCTTTCCACTGCATCCGGTCTACTCGGTTGGCCTTTAAGAAAGGGGTTGCAAACCCCTTCTCCTCATTTGTCACGAATCCCCATTGCCACCATGCGCACCTCCGACAACCGCGCGGTCAGCACCCTGTTCCGGGCCTTCGGCGGGGCGGGGGAGTCTGTCGTGGCGGATGCGTCGGTGCTCACCGACCAGCCTGCGATGCATTACGGCGAGACGCGGGCGCTCTCGGTTCTTATTCCGCTAACGGTCCTGATCGCCATCGGCGATGTGCTGGTGAAATGGCTCGGGTGGGTTCCCGGATTCCTGCTAACGGCACCGGTAACGTTTCTTCTGTTGAACCTGCTGCCCTTCATCCTCGCCGGGAAGAACCCGCGGATCCAGTGGCAGTTGTGGTTTTCCGCTTGTGTCCTGTGGGCGGTGTTTCATGCCGACCGTCCGGGCGTGGTCGGCTTTTTGTCCTACGCTTGGATTGCCATCGCCGTGATGACCTTGGCCGGTGCCTGCGTGTTGGCGTTGCGATGGATGATGCGGCTGCCGGGAAACGCGGGTGTCGCCTTGCGTCTCGCGTGGGTCATCGCCCTGCATGGCGCAGCAGTCGTGTTGGGTTTTAAATTCGGCTGGCCCTTTGCCTTGGCTGCTGGAGCGGTCATCGCCGCGTGGCTGTGCCGCGCGGTTCTGTCGCCGTATTGCCAGTGGCTGGGACCGGTCGAGCTGACGACCGGAAGTTCCGAAATCCTCATCACCATCGACGACGGGCCGGATCCGCACGACACGCCGGTTCTGTTGGATCTGCTCGACCGTCATCAGAAGAAAGCGGTCTTTTTCATGATCGGCGCAAAGGTCCGGGCGCATCCCGAACTCGCTCGGGAAGTAGTAAGGCGCGGTCACGAAATCGGCAACCACACCATGACCCATCCACAAGCCAGCTTCTGGTGCGCGGGCCCCTGGCGGACGCGCCGAGAGATCGAGGATTGCCAGAAGACGATTGAGGAAATCACCGGATTCAAACCCCGCTGGTTCCGCGCGCCGGTCGGGCATCGGAATCTCTTCACGCATCCGGTCACGAATGAGTTAGACCTGCAAGTGATGGCCTGGAACCGCCGTGGATTCGATGCGGTGGAGAAAGATGCCGGTAAGGTGCTGGCGAAAATCCTGCCTGAGATGACGGGTGGCGACATCGTTTTGCTGCACGAAGCCACTCCGATCGCGGGAACGGTGTTAGGTGGAGTGTTGAAAAATGTGTCCCGGCTGTCTCAGCCGGGAGCGAAGCCACAGGAACCCGGCTGAGACAGCCGGGGACACCTTGTTCAAGGATCGACCATCATTTCCTCCTCTGTCGATCACCCAAGGCTGGCGTCTTGACAGACCGCGAAATTCACTTCGCGGCGGTGGCTTTTTCCATGGACTGCACCCGCTCCCTGATTGCGAGACCGAAGCGGTCGCCTTGGACCAGCCAGTTCCATGGATTCGCATCGTCGCCGCTTTTGCGGGAGGCGGCGAGCCATTCCGCTTCCTTGCGCGGACGCAGGACTTCGCTGCGGCCGACGAGCACTCGCACCACTTCGGCGGGAGCGGGGGAAACTTCGAGGGGCAGCAGGCGGTCGGTGGTTTCGCGGGGCAGCACCCAGAAGACGCGGAGGCCGGGAGCTTCGAAATAACTCTGCCACCAGGTTTCCACCATCGAGCGCGCTTCGGCATCGGTGAGGCCGCACTTGGCGAGACCGTTTTTCACGGAGCGATAGAGGTTCTCCGGGAACCCGGCAGCTTCGGCTTTCAGATCGGATTCAGCGATGGCAAGGGCACCGTTCGCCTCCAGCCCTCCCGCGCGTTCGGTCCAGCGGAGTTTTCCCTCGGCCAGCTCGAAGGCGACCAGATAGGGGATGCGGCCGTGGGTTTGGTTTTCGATGTGGAGCGTCTCATCGCCGCTGACGGTGGTCTTCAGCCCGGGATTGAAATGGCCCACGCCCCGATAGAAAAGGTAGCCTTCCGTCTCTCCGTTCGCGGTGCGCACGGCGTTGGTCATCGGCTGCCGCGCGCGCAGCCAGCCGAGGGTGTCGCCGGGTTTGAAGAGCACCAGATCGCGGGTCTGGGCGGGAGTCAGGATGTCCACCTGCCACTCGATGGAGCCGCGGTAGTTTTTGGAGAAATCGAGGGTCCACGCGCTGATGGGTGTCGGTTTGTTCGTGGGATCGGAAGAGGGAGGCGGTTCCGGGAGTTTTTCTCCGCCGGAACGCTGGGGATACCACTGGCTGATCGTGCCGCCCTCGAAGCCGACTTTCACACTGGCGTGGATGGGGGTGGTTTCCTCGGAGTGGAAATAGATCACCGGCGTTTCCATTTTCACGGTGACACCGCTGAGAGGACGTCTGCCGAGGCCTTTGGAGAACGGGGGATTGATGCCCAGAGTGCCGTGTTGTTGGTAGATCCGGGTGAGCTCGGCGGGATCGGGATTCTGCCCGTTTTCCAGACCCATGTGCGCGTGGGCGAATGGCGGCAGCTTCTCCTCCTCGCGTTCCAGTCCCGCGAGCAGGATGCCATCGGATCCGGAGACCGTGGTGAAGGTGCCCCATTCGTGAAGCTGATAGGCCCCGGCGGCTTGCAGTCCGAGCAGGGCTGCGGTGAAGACGTGGATTGGCGTTTTCATGAGATCCGGAACCTCGCTCCATGGCGCAGCGGGGACAAGCAGCATCCACCGCGTTGACGGAGAATTTACAGAACAAGAAACTTGGAAATTTTCGGAAAATTTCCCTAAGAACCGCGGCCCACAATCGTTTTCACCCGGATGATCCATCCTAAATCCATCGCCCTCATCGGGGCGGCCGTTGTTGCCGCCGCCGCTTCCGCCCATGCCCAGTCAGCCACTGCGCCTGCTTCCACCACGAAACCTGCGATGAGCGATCTCGTCGTTGAGGACTACGCCTTGGACGAGGACAAGCCCGTCGGTGAATTCGGTCAGCCGGAGTGGGTGAAACAACGCCGCTTCAGCACCACCCGCATCCACATTCAGAAGGACCCGTGGGAAATCGGCGTCGAGGAATGGTATCGGGTGAGAACCTACGACGGCGGCCGCGTCACCCAGCGTTCGCAGACGGAAATCGAAATGGGCCTGCCCTACCGCATGCAGTTGGACGTTTATGAAAAGGCGATCCACGACAACGAGGACGACAAGGGCTGGCAACAGGACGAAGTGGCCGTTGAACTCCGCTACGCCTTCGCTAACTGGGGGGCGATCCCGCTGAACCCGGCTCTCTATTTCGAATACGCTTTCGCCCATGAGGGCAGCGATGTCATCGAGTCGAAGATCCTGTTCGGCGACGACTTCGGCAAGGGCTGGCACTGGGGTGTCAACCTGATCCACGAAACCCAGGCATGGGGCGAACGCACCGATGAGTTCGCGGTCTCCGGCGGTATTTCAAAAACCCTCATCGACAACTGTTTCTCCGTCGGTCTGGAAGGAAAATGGTCGCACGTCACCGACGAGAAATCCGAAACCATCCTCGGACCATCCGTGCAATGGCGTCCCACTTCCAACACCCACCTCGACCTCGTCGCCATGGGCGGCCTCACCGACTCCTCGCCGAACGCAGAGTGCTGGCTGATCTTCGGCTTCGACTTTGGCAAGGGCAGCCACGAAACCAAAGGCTACAAGCCGACCACCGTCGCCGGAAACTGATCCTTTTTCATCAATCGGTTGCTGAATCAGAAACCACGCGTTGTGAAATTCACGGCACGTGGTTTTTTATTTCAAACACGACGTGGCTGCGGACAATTGCTATATGTTTTGGCACGGGCGCTGGACTTCGTTCTTTGGATTCACCAGTCCCATCGGATTCAAGTTTTGATCGAATCCGGTCAGGATGCCTCGCACGTGTATCTGGAAACCTGCACCGGATTGGGTCAACGCCTGGGAGACATCAAACCTGCCGCCCTGCATCCGTTCCGGCACTGGTCGGGAAAATTCCAAGGATGGTTTGTCATTCAGACCAGCGCAAGTTGATCGCAGGCCGAGGGGGCGGTCGCCAAGCTCGGCGGTCAAACCATGCGATCCACCTCATTCCTTGCGCTTGGCGCCCTTTCCGCTCTTTGCATTTCCCCAGCCCGTGGCGAAATCAACGCCGATGCCGCCAAGCCGAAACCGGGTGCCCATGTCTGGCAGGCCGAGCCCGCCGAGCGCGCCCGCGCCGCCGAGGCATGGAGCCGCCTGACGAAGGTGTATGGGGAGAAGGGCGCCAAAAACACCCGCAAGCTCTACGTCGTTTATTTCACGCCTGCCGACCGCGAGCCCTACCCGGATTACCGGCGCCGCATGGACCATGTCGTCCGCGATGTGAGCAACTATTACGCCCGTGAAATGGTGGCGAACGGTCTGCCGCCGCTCACCTTCGGCTATGAGACCGATGCGGACGGCCTCCTGAAAATGCACATGGCGAAGGGGGACAAGCCCTTGTCCGGTTATGACAAGCACGGCAATGCCGGGAAGGAATCCAAGGCCGCCGCAGACAAGGTGCTGCGTGAAGCCGGCATCGAGCCTGATAAAAACCACCTGCTCATCATCTGTCAGATGCCCGACGGCGTTTCACCTTATTATGGCGGCGGCTCGCAGAATTCCGGAGTCTGTTGGATCTGTGATCTTCCCGGCCTTGATCCCGCGAACCTCGGCTCCCAGCTCTCGAAGGAGGACACTTTCAAGCTTGCTGCGAACGCCGAAGAGCTGGCCATTTTCCGCGGCCGCGCTCAGGGCGATCACTCCACCGTTTACATGGGCGGCACCGCGCACGAGCTGGGGCATTGTTTCAATCTCCCGCACACCGGCGATTCTCCGGAGCAGATGGCGAAGTGGGGGAAATCGCTGATGGGCTCCGGCAACTATGCGTATGGCCAGGAATTCCGCAATGCCGGCAAGGGCGCGTTCCTGAATCCCACCGACGCGCTCCGGCTCATGTCGCAGCCGCTTTTCTCCGGCTATGATTTTCGCGTGAAGGACAATGGCGCGGCCGTCTTCGCCGATCTGGTGGCGAAGCCGGAAGGCAATGGCTTCCGTGTTTCCGGCCGCATCGCCTCCGCAAACGTGCCTGTTTATGCGGCTCTGGTCACCTTCAATTTCGCCAAACCCGGCGGCGACTACCCGTCCAATTCGGTCTCATCGCTGGTGGATCCCAAGACCGGCGAGTTTTCCGCCGTCATCTCCCGCGATTACAATGGCGGCGTCGATCTGATGATCACCGCGCTGCACATGAATGGCGACACCACCTCGCTGCACACTGCCACCTCGTCGAAGGGACGCACTACGGACATCACCCGTCTGAATCTCGAATGGGCGTTCACTCCCGTCGAGAGTCTCGCCCGCAGCGGCCGGAAGGACGAGGCCCTCGCCGCCACTCAAAAGATCGCCGCCGCGAATTCCGGCTCCCCGCAGCTTGCCGCCCGCGCCGCGGCTTGGGTGCGCCTGTTCTCGGCTCCCTCCCGCCCGGGTCCCGCGCCCGCCGCCCGCGAGGCGAAGGAGACCACCGTTTCGCTCGCCGATTGCGCCTCCCTCTCGGAGAAATCCGGATACGGGCCGATGCCGGCTTCGCGCGACCGCATCCCGGGTGACGGTTCACCGCTGCCGCGCATTGGCGAGAGCGTTCCCGGCCGCTCGCTCTTCACCCACGCCCCGGGCTCTTTTGCCTTCGACCTCGGCGGCTCGTGGAAGAAGCTCACCGGAAAATACGGCGTCCAGCACGGCGCTACCGGCAAGGTCGCGCTGACGATTCTCGGTGACGGCAGGGAACTCTATCAAGGCCCGACCGTCAGCCTCTCTAGCAATTACGATCCAAACAGTGAGGACAAGAGCAAGCCGGGCGAGTTCTCCGTCGATGTCTCCGGCGTGAAAAAGCTCGAAATCAACCTCACCGCCCCCGAAGGAAACGGCAGCGCCTGGGGCGTCATCGGCGATCCCACGCTCACCCGTTGAGACCGAGAGAAAGGGCGATGACCCACTGCGTCTTTGACGGACTGTTGATCATCCTGATTTCCGGAATCTTCACTGAAAGCTGAAAACTTTGTTCACCCTCACGAAGGACTCTGCACCACCTGCCCCTTGTCGGAAAGCGCCGCCTCCTCCTTCTGTTCCGCTTCGATCTCCATCGCCATCCGCGTGTGCTGCCGCAGCGTGGCGACGATGAAGTCATTCACATGCAGCCCCTTCGCCGAGGCCTCCGCATGCAGCGCGACGAACTCGTCGTCCGTGAGATCCAGATTGAAACTGCCGTCAGGTTTTTCGT
>JBDSNC010000072.1:0-43842 GCA_039915545.1 Luteolibacter sp. | reverse complement strand
CTTCACCAGACGAAGCGCCTCGTCCTCACCGGGCGAGGGAAACCGGGAGGCGATGCGGACCCGCGTTTCCTGGTCGATCGTGAATGCCGCGGCCGTGGTGCCCCGGTGCCGCAGGTAGGGCAGGATCCATAACGAAATGGCGGCGGCGATCACCAGCGCTGTCGCCAGGCCGAGGGCGATGGACCAGCGGAGGATCAGCTTCCGGAGAGCGGGATTGCCACTGCCTTCATTCCGCCGGGAGCTGCGGGGACGGGGTTGCATACCGACCCTATCATATGATAGGTCCGAGTCGCGCAAACGGGCGACTTTCCCGATCGGCGGGGGTTGGCCGGATAGCCGGCTGTGGGGCGAACGGATGTCCCGTTGGATGGTTTTGGGTTTCATCGGGGGTTTTTAACAACAGGAGGAGAAATCCGGGAGCCATTCGCAGGCCACATCTGGAGGGATGTGGGGAATGACCGATCAAACAGGCCGCGATGGCCGGGCATGTGGCACGCCACTCCCCGGATCGCAGTTCCCGCCCCGAACTTTTTCACAATCGGAATACTAGGAAATCCCCCTACCGCACGGCAAGCATTGGTTTCTAATCACTTGAAGCCTTCGTCAAAAGGCGCCTTGGCCATCACCCAGTCCTCCGCGAGGACCTTGACGATTTCAAACTGCCTCGACGACGCCCCTTCCACCCGGCGGATCTCCAGAGTCGCCCGGTTGACCTTCGCCCCCTTGGAAAACATCCACTTGATGGCCGCCGCCTGCGGGGAATCCACCTTGCAGTAGCCCTGCAGCGTCTCATCGCGGTCCGGCGAGGCGAGGCCGTAGCAGATCCACTGCTTGTCGTCGCTGAAAGGGCCGTTGTAGTAGCTGTCCTCACCCACAAAAACCCTTACCACGGCGGTTTCCGCGCCTTTTTCGAGGAAGTCGCCCCACGACGGATTCACGGTGCGGGCGAAGGCATCGAAGTCGATTTTCCAAGTGCCGATCTCGTCGGGAGTCAGAAACGCCATGCGCTGGCTCAGCTTGTCGCCGGATTTGTAGGTGACCACCACGCCTTCGAGCTGGAGGTCGTTCGCGTCCACGCTGCCCACCCAGTCGTAGTGATTGAACCGGCCGTCGGTCGCGGGGAGGTTTTTGAGAAAATCGACGATCTTCTGGGGATCCGCCGTCCCGAGATGGAACCTCTCCGCCACTTTTCCCGTATCGCTTATTTCCAACGCGTGGCGGACGATGCCCAGCGCCTCGCTTTCGGACGGAGACTTGAGTTTCGACCTTACGCGGACTTCCTCCTCGCGATCCGGTGTGGATTTTCCTTCCACCGAAAGACCAGCATCCATCTGGGGCCGCAGCCAGAAATAAACCGCAGCCACCAAGATGATCGCCGTGAGCACACCGAAGAGTATCGACCAGTGCAGGATCACGGAACTCTCCACGTGCCGCCCGCGCTCGCTGCGTTTTTTCCGGCGGCGGGTCCCTTTCGGCAAGCCGGTGCCGGGCATCCGCGCGAGGCGGCCGAGGCTCGGAGCATCGCCAGCCGCCCGATCGTGGCGGTTGGCTCGGACAGCACGCTTGATACCGTCGGATTTCATGGGGGGGGTAAAAATTTCTGAGGCCGGTCAGTGCGGCGTCATCGTGATCCGGAATCGGTCGTAGCGATCGTCCGGCCGGAAAAGCCAACCGGGCTGGCGATCCAGCACTTCATATCCGGTGAGCATGAATTCGGGGAGGAACTGGTTGCTGTTCGGATCGTAGGCCTGCTGGCCGGTGTAGTAACCGCGGATGCGGTAATCCGTGTTGTTGTCAAAAGCATAGCGCTGTCCCGGCGGGCCGTTTTCCGACTGGCGGTCTGGAGCGTGCTTTTTGTCCTCGTTCAAGACGACGAGCTTGGCGCGGCTCCACGATTGGCGTGGCTGGCGGAGATAGCCCCAGAAGCGGGTTTTTTCGACAAAGTAACGGCGGCCGTAGAAGAAATCCCCGGTCGGTTCGCTGGCGATTTTCGCATTCCGTTCCTCCACCGTCGGGCCGCCCAGATTGCCGGAGCCCATCGAGGAGCCACAATGGGTGAGCAGAGTGCACATGCTTCCCAAGAGGACCATTCTCGCCATCAATTTCGCCATGGGAAAAACCTAAGGACCTTCCCTCTCACCCGGCAAGCAAGGATCGCGATCTGGCGAAGGTTATTCCGATCCGCGTCCGCCGTTTCCTCGCTTGGCAGCCACCGGGGTTCCGTTGATGCTGCCGCCATGCCACGCGTTTTAATCACCTTGGGCGATCCCGCGGGAGTTGGCCCGGAAGTCATCGATCTCGCCCTGGCGTCCGGAAAAATCCCCACCGGCCATGACATCGAGGTCATCGGTGACCGCAACGCGGGCACTCTCGGAAAGCCCGACGCCCGCTCAGCCGCCGCCGCCATGGCTGCGCTCGATGAGGCCGTGCGCCGATTGAAAGACGGCACCGCCGATGCAGTCGTCACCGGGCCTGTTTCCAAGGAAGGCTTGCAAACACTTGGGTTCCCCTTCCCCGGTCAGACGGAATTTTTCGCACATGCTTTCGGACTCGATGATTTCGGCATGCTGCTCACCGGCGACACCCTCACCGTCGGCCTGGCGACCATCCACGAACCGTTGGTAAAAATCCCGGAACTCCTCACCGAAGAACGCATCGTGCGGATCGGCCTGCTGACCGCCGGATTTCTCAAACGCCGCGGTATTTCCTCACCCCGCATCGCCGTCGCCGGGCTCAATCCCCACGCGGGAGAAAACGGCGCGTTTGGCGATGAGGAAATCCGCATCATCGCTCCCGCCATCCGGACGCTGAACGCGTCGGGCCAGGGCGTTTTCACCGGACCCGCCGTGCCGGACGCGATTTTCCGCGACGCCGCGCGGGGGCACTTCGATGCCGTGCTCGCCATGTATCACGACCAGGGGCTGATCCCGCTCAAGCTGTTGGATTTCGACACTGCTGTGAATGTCACACTCGGTCTGCCGAAACCGCGCACCAGCCCGGACCACGGCACCGCGTTTTCCATCGCCGGGAAAAATCTGGCAGACCCGTCGTCGATGATCGCCGCCATCCGGCTCGCCTGCGAACTCGCTTGACCCGGAGAGCGGAATTTCTAGCGTCCCAGCATGGCTAAAAACAACTGGATGTCCTGGGAAGGTGGCGTGGATCTCATCGCGAAAACGAGCGCGGAAATCGAAATGCCGAACGTGATCGTGCACGTCGCGCGCATGGTCCACACCCCGGTCGGCTCCGCTCCCGGCGGCATGCTTTTCTGGCAGCCGGATCCGACAGCCGCGCCGCTCGCGTTTGGATTTGTCAGCAGCGACCAGACGGTGGCGGACTATTTCGGCAAACACATCTTCGCCGGCACGCCGTTTGAAAACGCGCCCTCCATCATCGGCACGATCACCATCGATACCTCCGGCGACCAGGCTTCCGCCCGCGTGGAAATCCCCGGATTTGTTTTCGAAACGCATCTCTCGGATTTCGCGGAGCAGGAGCTGATCAACCGCTCCCCGCTGCCGACCGCGCCATTCTATCAGCAAGGGCTCGAAGCCGCCGCCAGCCACGCCTGCTTCAAGGTGAACGGCGAGAAAATCGCGCTAACCATCCCTCCCGTCGGCATCACCGGCGGTCCGTGCGCGGTGGCAGCAGCCTGCGGAGTTTACGCACGTTAGTAAAAATGGGTTCCGGCTGTCTCAGCCGGGACACTTTTATCAAACCGCCGCCGCCCGCTTCCCCAGCCCACGATAGAACACGGCGAAGATCACAAAACAAACCGCGATCATCCCCGCCAGAATGCCCCAGAAGGCCATCCAGCCATGACCGTCCGCAGTGACGAAATGCACCCGCAGCCAGCCGCAAATCACCGCACCGACCAACGGGCCGATACCACTGGAAACAAGCGATAACAACCCCTGCGCCTGCCCGCGCAAACCCGGCTCCACCCGGCGGTCGAGGAACACCTGCGCAGTGATGAAATAGAACGTGTAACACATGCCGTGCAGCGCGATGCCGCCGATGTGCCACGCGATCATCCCGCTTTGTCCGGCATACGCACTCATGCCGAAGCGCACGACCGACAGACCGAGCGCCCACAGCAGGACCGCTTTCACGCGGAAGCGCAGCATCACCCGGCCGACCAGCAGCATGGCCATGATTTCGGAAAACTGCGCAATCGTCATCGTCGCCGTGGCATGGGCGTTTCCCAATACTTTCAGCAGCTCCGGCGCATACATGTAGAAGGCGGATAGAGGGATCGAGAACAACGTGGTCGTCACGAAAAACACACAGTGGTCGCGCTGTTTCATCAGTTGGAACGCGTCCAGCCCGAGCCGGCTTTGCCACGAAGTGCATTTCCCCAACGGCGGCGTATGCGGCAGCGTGAACGCCAGCACCGCCCCCACCAGCCTCGCCGCCGCGGATGCGTAGCCGACCTTCGCACTGACATCCGCGTGAAACAGGAAACTCGTCATCGCTCCGGCCACCATCCACCCGATCGTGGCCCCCACGCGCACCAGCGGGAACTGCCGCTCACCGTTCGGAAGGTGGGTCAGCGCGATGGTCGTCAGAAGCCCCCAAGCCGGTGCGGAAAAGAGCGTGTACAACCCCAGCAGGATCACGAACCACCACGGATGCAGCCCCGCATCGAGGCAGGCGAAAGCCGCTAACAAAAGTCCCGCGCCGATCATCGAGGTCCACATGTAGAGCCGGTCCGCCGCCACCCGCTGGTCCGCCAGCGCGCCTCCGATCAGCGGAGAAATGAGCGCGCACACCGGCGGCACTACGAAAACCGCCGCCACCCACGCGCCGAGGCCTTTCGCCTGGAGAATGTTGGTCAGTGCGGGCAGCCAGAATCCGGGCGTCATGCCTTGGAAAAAAAAGACGACCCACATCCACCAGAACACCGCTCGCGGTTGTTGATGAATTTCCTGTTCTCCGTGCACCCGGGCGACCTAGTCCCCCGTCCGGCAAAATGCCAGCGCGATATGTCCGCCAATCCTGCTCCGGAAAATTTCTCTTGCCCAAGCTGATCCTTTTCTATTTGTTCTTAGGAACACTGTTCAAAAAACGATGAACTCAGACCTTACCACCCGCCAACAGGAAATCCTCGAATACCTGCGCCGCTCGCAACGGCAGACCGGCATCATGCCATCCACCCGCGAGATCCAGCACTTTTTCGGATTCGCCAGCCAGACCGCCGCAATGAGCCACCTTCGCGCGCTCGAGCGCAAGGGCGTGATCCAGCGCCTCCCCGGCAAGGCCCGCGCCGTGATTTTCCCGGAAGAACTCGACCGTGGCGAAATCATCGACATCCCGATCTATGGCAGCATTGCAGCCGGCATGGCCCAAGATGTGGAGCAGGACAAACAGGGCTGCATTTCCATCGACATCGCTGCTCTGGGATTGCCACGCCACGCCCGGACCTTCGCCCTGAAAGTGCGGGGAGATTCGATGATCGACGCCCACATCTGCGATGGCGACACAGTGATTCTCGAATTCCGCGAACCAAGAAAAGGTGACATCGTCGCCGCTCTCATCGACGGCGAGACGACGCTCAAGCGCTACGTCGTGGAAAAAGGAAAGCCCTTCCTCCATGCTGAAAACCCGGACTTCCCGGACCTGATCCCCGCGCGCGAACTCATCATCCAAGGCGTGCTCATCGCACTGCTGCGGAACGCGGCTTGAAGGTGTGATTCCCTGCCGGAGTGAGAAGCGCCGTTCGTGAAAATGTCGGGAGGCCGATCCAAGGCTCCTATGGGATGAATCGGATTTTTGCGCCCTTATTTCGGCTTTTTGCGGCTGACTCTTCGTGGTTTTCTAGATACACCGATCCTGTCCATTGGATCTGAATCACTTAAAATTAGTTAAGTTTTCTGAATGATTGACGGGGTCGGGAGATTTTCGTAGCTTGCGCTTTAAGCGATGGTCAATGACTCAATCACCTTTTCCTGTCCCGTGTGTGGGATCAGACTGACAGTCCCGGGAACCCTGGCGGGCGTGAGCGGCCCCTGCCCTTCCTGCCGGGCGCCGATCCAAGCGCCGTATCCGACGCCTGCTCCAGCAGTACCGGCACAACCTGCATATCAGCAACCGGCCCCAGCTCCCCAGCAACCACAGCCACCGGTTTCCCAGCCCCAGCAGGTGGCCTACCAAGCCGCCCCTGCTCCGCTTGCGCCAGCCCAGCCCGCCTATCCTCAACAGCAGCCGGTTTACACACCACCTTCGCAACCGGCTTACCAACAGCCGGTCCAAGCTCCCCAGCAAACGCAGCCTCCGGTTTCCCAGCCCCAACAGGTGGCCTATCAGCCCCCCGCCGCACCTGCCCCGGTCGCACCCGTTTATCCCCAGCAGCAGCCGGTTTACGCGCCGCCTCCTCAGCCTGCCTATCAGCAGCCAGCTCCCCTTCCGCAGCCAACGGCATATGCCCAGCCACAGCCGGGTCAGGCTCCCCCACAGCAGCCGGATTACTATCAGCCGCCGCCACTGCCGCAGTACCAGCCAACGCCCCAACCAGTTCCAGCCGCGCCGCGGCAGTCTGAATATCAGCAACAACCGGTCCAACAGGCCGCTCCGGTGGCACCGCAATACACGGACTATGCCGCGCCTCCGGTGGCGAACCCGATCCCCGTCTCCGCTTCGGTGGAAATCCCGACGGCCACTCAGATCACGGAAGTCATACCGCTGTCAGTATCGGGTCCTGCGGTGCTCCGGCCCGAACCACGGCAGTTGCCGAGTCGTTCGTCGCAGGGCGAGCAACCGGTCGCCAAGCAGATGCCCGAGCCGACCAAGCGCATCAGCGACGCGAGCCTGAAACCGAATCCGCTGCCGAGGCATCCACGGCAGCGCGGACCACTGGCGCGCTCGTTGATGGCCCTGCTTTTCGTGGCAGCGGCAGTGGCCATCGTTTACGGAGTCCGCACGGTTTTGAACAACCAAACCAAAGTTCCCGCCGGATCGAAAAATACCGAGTCCACGGTCCGCACGATTCTTCCTGAGAACGTGCCGCCGCCGAAAAAACCCGAGGTGCCCGACCACGAATCCGTACCGTCACTACCGGTTCCAGATCCGGCGCAGCCATCGATCATCGAACCCGCGACATCGCTTCCGGAGGGCATGGAGCCCGAAGCACCGGGCAAGGCAGCGGACGAGGTTTTGGAAAAATTCCTCGCTGCGAAATCGCTGCCCGAACGGCTGACGATGATCGAAACGAAAACGCCCGAGGCAGAACTCGTGAAATCCTGCCTCGCCTCCCCCCTTCCCACCTCCAGCTTTTTGACCGAAGCCCGTGAGACGAATGCCGTGGAGCGCGTCACCGACGTTTATTATAACGTCGATTTCGACGCAGGAAACAACACCAAGAACCTTCAGACCATTCTCGTCCGCACCCGTGGAACCAGCGATCCGAAAGTGGTGATCGATCCTTTTCTCGACTCCTACGGTGGCCGTCTCGCCGCCTACGCGAAGACGCCTTCCGACAAGGCCGGGGTTTTCCAAGTGATCATTTCCGCCGTGGCGTCCTGCTACGACGAGCGGGTTCCAAACCGCGAGAAGAAACTGACGCTCAAGCTGTTGCCACGCGACCAAACCAAGGAAATCGCCAGCGCTTATTTCGGCCGCCAGTCGAAAATCGGCATGATGCTGGAGGACGGCACCTACAGCCTGGGCTACGGCAGGGCGAAGGCTTGCACAGTCTTGCTGCGCTGGAACACCGAGGACAACGCGGCGACTCCCTACCTTGAGGCGATCGACCTCAAAAGGCTGGACTGGAACCCTTGATCCGCCCCGCATCCACCAGCGCCTGCCAACCGCCGCGCAAAACGGACACTTCCGCGCCAAGGTCGAGAGCGCGGATCCGCTTGGCGACTTCACGGCTGAGTCCGCAGTTTTCATCGCCGCAGTAAACGATCACACGCGGGGTTTCCAAAATTTTCGGGACGATTTCCGCTTCGAAAGCCTGCATGTCCTCGGCAGGATCAAGATTCCATAGAACCGATCCAGGTAATCCGGACTTTTCCCACTGGCTCCGCGAACGGGCGTCCACCCAGAGGATTTTCGCGTCTGAGGAGATTTGTTCGAGGCAGATTTCGTCCGGCTTGAGAGTCGCAGGATCGCAGATGTAACTCCGTCTCGGTGGCCCCTTGATAAGGAAGGTGCCACCTGCCGCCGCGAGGGAAATGGCGACGACGGCCGTCAGTTGGCCGAGCGCCTTCATGGTTTGGCGGCGGTTTCAGCGGCACTCGGCTTGCGCACGACGCCGAAGGCCTGCTGGATGCGGTGCTTCTGGATCTTGCAGTCGGTTTCGATCCGGAAAACGCCAATGCCGGGGGCGTTCATGTCGCGCGGGGTAACGACGAGTTCGTAGTGTTTTCCATCCTCGACGGTTTTCAGCTCGCACGCGAAGGCTTCGGAGGAGGATTTGATGCCGGTGACGTGAATGGTCTGGCCTTCAATGATCTTGATCTGGATCGTCTGCGGTGCGACTTTGGCACCGAGATCCCATTTCACAGTTTTGGGCTCGACGCCGACGAGGACCGGGATGTTCACCTTCAGTTTGAGAATCTGCGACGGTTTGTCGGCAGGGTCGTCATTGAGGAAAAGCAGGATCATCTTGTCGACCGAGCCCGAAAAATTCGACATGTCGAATTTCGCGCGGATGGTGCCGGATTCACCCGGGCCGTAGCGGAGTCTCCCTTCGGAAACCTGGACGGAAACGCAGGAACAACCGGGATCGCTTTTGGTGATGGTGATCGGCTTGTCAGAGTTATTGGTGAATTCGAAATCGGCGGTGACGGCCGTGACATCGGCCGCAGCGTTGATTTCCTTGGACATTTCCTTGAAGTCCAAGGTGGCCGCGTGGACCAGAACGGCGAATGCGAGCCAGATGCCGATTGCTTGTTTCATGAGTGGATTATGACTTCGGTTTTTCCTTCGGCGCAAGTGCGACGGCGATAATCAGGCGGCCGCCGCGCCATTCGGGGCCGAGGACGAAAAGCGGGCGATTGCCTTCCAAGCGGGCATCGGTCTTGAGGACTTTTTTCCGGCTGAACCAGACTTCGAGGTCGAGCTTCATCATCTCGTCGGTCGGCACGCTACTGGCTTCGAATTTCACCAGTACCTCGTCCGAGGGCTTGAGCGGCTGAGCCCAGCTTTCGTAGCTGCGGAGCAAAGGCTGCACGTCCTGACCGAGCGCCCGGTAGTTTTTGAAATTAAGCCGCTCCTCGCTGCGGAGGCGTTTTTCCGTGGCCTTGCTCACTGCGGCGGTCTTGTTTCCCGCAGCTTTCGGGTCGCCGTTCGTGGCATAATAAACGGTGACGGACACCCGCCCCATGTTCGCCTTTCCCGGATCGTCCTGCGCAGTCACCGGACGCGCGGCGACCAGCAGAAACAACGCTACGACGGAGAAAATCGCGTGACGGCGGTTCATGGGCTGGCGACGTCCGGGATGGAAGTTTCGAGCCCTGCGGTGGAGTCAAACTCGCGTCCCACGGGCACATAGGTGGTTTCAGAAAAGTCCATGGAGTCGGGAATGGCGCGTACTCCATCGAGCACGATCACCATTGCCGAAGCATCGTGACTGGCGATCAGCTCAGCCTTCACACCGGATTCCGGCGTGTAAACGATCTGCTCAACCGGAATCGCCCTTGGCGCTCCAGCGACATCAATTTCCACCTTCGGCTGGGCTTTGGTCCCGACCCAGAAAGCAAGCACCATGCCGGCGCAGGCAGCCAACGGCATCAGGAACGACTGCCACGAAAAGCGACGTTTCTCAGAAACCACTGCGGCTTGCGGCGTCTGCTCCCGGATCGCTTGGGCGATGCGGCTGTTGAAAAAGTCCGGGTAGGGCGGCTCCTCGGAAGCGGGCACTGCGGATGCGATCATCGACCGCCAGCGACGAGTCTCCTCGCGGGCGGCGAGGTGTTCCGGCTGGCCAAGCACCCACGCTTCAAAGGTGGCGAGCTCTTCGCCCTCCAGTTCGTCGTCGAGCCACAGGGCCAACTTTGCCTCATCTGGATTCGTATTCATCTTTTAGCAATGTTTGGAGTTTCTGACGCGCGTAAAACAGCCGGCTCATCACGGTGCCGAGGGTGCTGTCCATGGCCTCGGCGATTTCCTTGTAAGAGAGCCCTTGGACGTCTTTCAAAAGAACGACTTCCCGGTGCTCCGCTGATAGCTTGTTGAGTGCCACCTGGATTTTCATCCGCAGCTCGCCAAGGGACATCGAGGTATCCGGCGATTCGCCGCCCGAGGGCGTGGTGAACGAGGCGGAGTCGATCCGCTCCCTTTCGAAAATCTCGTCGTTGAGCTCGCCGGCACTTTCGATCTTCCGCTTCCGCGTCCAGTCGTAGACGACATTGTGGGCGATCCGATAGAGCCAGGTGGTGAAGCGCGCCTTCGCTTCGAACCGCGGGAGCGCGTTCCAAGCCTTGATGAAAACCTCCTGAGAGAGGTCCCATGCGTCTGCTTCCTGATGGATCATGTTGCGAATCATGGCGAAAATCCTTCCACGGTGCCGGGTCACGAGCGCGTCGTAGGATTTCAAATCCCCCTTCTGCGCGAGCGCCACCAGGCGGAAATCATCGTCGGGGTCGTCCATGGAGTTGTCCGAATCGATGGAACCGACAGGCCCCTGCACGATTTTGGACGGGTCTCCGTTGGATTTATTCATGTTTCGCAGGAAAATTTCTGATCCGACCGGGTGGTCGAATGACTTCCAGCAAGCTGAACGCCGCGGTCCCTCGGCGCAACTCCAATCACAGAGCCCGGACTAGGGGGAAAGCACCACCCGCAGCCGCGCGAAACGTTTTACCTCGTCGCTGGTGGCGAGCGTGTCGGTGACTTTCACGCGATCCCAACGGGAATTGAGAGAGGTGGCGGACTCGGTCCCCGCAGGCAGCCAGGTGACGAGGTCGGTGGAAAACTCGGGGATGTAGGTGAGTCCCGCGCCGCTCGGCGGAGTCCGGCGGACGAATTCCATCGTGAGGCGGTCGCCGCTGAGGGATTCCAGACGGACGGTGGGCAAGCCGCGAATGCCTGTGGCGGGAGTCATGGCGGCGCGCTCGTTGAAAGTGGGATCGAGGTTGAGCGCGAATTCCAGCAGGTTTTCGATCCCGTCCTTGTCCGGATCCGCCAGAGCGCCGGAGACCGCCGGATTGGAGATTGCCGCAGGGGTGAAATAGAGCTTCTGCCACGTGCTGAAATTTTCCGCGACCACTGAATTCACCTCGGGACCAACATTCGTGGTGAGCCATGGCAGCGACGCGGAGACGCGGGAGCTGTAAAAGCTGCTGGCCACGTTCTCCTCACCGTTGGCGATCGCGAGCCAACTGGCAGGTCCCGTTTTGATCTCCAAACCGCCGCAGTCATACAGCGCAGCGAAAAACTCCGGATCCGATGCGGAAAGCCGGAACGGACCGTCCACCGCGTAGTTGATTCCAGCCAGCCGCCAAAGCCCGCTTTCCAACACGAACACGCCACCGCCCGAATCGCCCGCGGAGAGATGGCATTCGTTAGCGATACCCGGATTATCGAAATCACATTGCAGAAACTCGCCGAGATCCTGATCTGTTATGATCAGCGAAACCTGGTTTTTTCCCCAGCGCTCGTTTGGCTCCGGCACGTCGAAACTGCCCCAGAACCATCCTTTCGGCTCGCCGGAAACGATCAGCGCTTTGCCCTTCTGCGTCCCGCGGCCAAACACCGTCGCGGCCGCCCCGAGGTCGGCGGCTCCGGTGGAAAGCGGCGCGTAGTTGGGAAACGGCTTCGAGTGATTCACCTCCCACACCCGCAGGTCCGTGCCCGGAATGAGCTGGGAAGCGATGGTCGTGTAATTGTCCCCATGGAAATCCAGCACATCCCCCACCGTCCCGCCGATGTGATTGGCGGTGATGAAATAAAATGGCGCAATCGGCACACCTAGAAAGCCGTTGAATTCCCCCTCATACTGCCACCCCGAGTTGTCTCCGGGCGTGCTGGTGTTGTAAGTGGGATCTGTCGTATCCAGAAAAATGACCGCATCAGACTGCCCCGCAAACGCGAGTATGAGAAGCAGCCCGAGCGAATGCCTTCTGAAATGATCCATTTACACCAATAGCGCCCGACGCGCGGTTTGGCAAAAGGTTAGCATTTCCCCAAAGGAGGGGCGGATTGCCTCCGCTCCTTGAATCAAATCCGGCTCAGCACCTGCCCGAAGACCGTCAGCGTGTCATCCAGATCGGCCTCGGTGTGTGCCAGGGAAATGAAGCCGGTTTCATAAGGCGAAGGCGCGAGATAAATCCCCTCCTCCAGACATCCCCAGAAGAACTTTTTGAAGAACTCCAGATCCTGCTTCATCACGTCCGAGACGTTGACGATCTCGCGGTCGGTGAAGAACAGGCAGAACATCGAGCCGACGCGGTTGAAGCGGAACGGCACGCCTTTTTCCGAGAGAAGCTGGCGCACGCCCTTTTCGAAATGAGCACCAAGCGAATCAAGTCGCGCGAAGCCCGAGTGGTTGTCCAGTTCCCGGAGTTGCGCCAGTCCGGCCGCCATCGCCAGCGGGTTGCCGCTGAGCGTGCCCGCCTGATAGACCGGGCCGATCGGGGCGAGGAAATCCATCACATCCGCCCGCCCCCCGAAGGCACCCACCGGCAGTCCGCCGCCGATCACCTTGCCAAAGCAGCTCAGGTCCGGCGTCAGGTTTTCCAATCCCTGCACACCCGCCCTGCCCAGACGGAAGCCGGTCATGACTTCGTCGAAAATCAGCAGCGCTCCGTATTTTTTCGTGATCGAGGAAAGGAGGTCGAGGTAGCCCGGTTTCGGGAAAACCAGCCCGGCATTCGCGGGATACGACTCCACGATGATCGCGGCGATCGTCTCACCCTGCGCGGCGAAAAGTTTTTCAAGCGCTTCGGGATCATTGTAAGGCAGCACGATGGTTTTCTCAGCGAACGCCTTCGGCACCCCGGCGGAATCAGGCTCGCCATGCGTCAGTGCTCCTGAACCGGCGGCAACTAACAAGGAATCGCTGTGACCATGATAGCAGCCGTCGAATTTCACGATGTAGTCGCGCTTCGTGAAAGCCCGCGCCAGACGGATCGCGGACATCGTCGCCTCGGTGCCGGAATTGCACATGCGGACTTTCTCCACGGAAGGCACCCAGCTACAAACCGTGCGCGCCATTTCGATTTCAAACATGTTCGGAATCCCGAACGAGATGCCGCTCTTCGCCACCTCGTGGATCGTATTGGTAATCACGATCGGCGCGTGGCCGAGGATGTTCGGGCCCCACGAGCCGATGTAGTCGATGTAGTGCTTGCCATCGATGTCCTCGATCCGGCTGCCATGCGCGCGGCGGACGATGAACGGCTCGCCACCCACGTTGCGGAACGCGCGCACCGGCGAGTTCACCCCACCCGGGATGTGTTTCTTGGCGACAGCGAACATTTTTTGCGAGAGCAGGCCTTGCGGAATCATGCGCAGAGCATGAATGAGGATTTGCAAACGTCCAATCGCGAAGAGCCGACATTTTTCCTGAATATCCGGGGCGGGGAAAACGTCGCATGAAAATGGCGGTTCCGTTTTTCACCAAACCCACTATTTTGCCCCTTATGAAACCGGAAATGTTCGCACTCATCGCCGCCCTGCTCGTCTTGCCGCTTTCCGCACAAACGAAGCACCCGGAGCGGAAGTCGTTGCTCGATTCGGATCCGGACGTCGTCTATCTCGAACAAACGCTGAAAAAACCGATCGAGCTCAAGGTGATCAAGGAAGCTCCGGTCTTTTCCGACAAAGAAGGCCAGCACAAGTTGGGCACCCTCAAGGCGGACCAGACGGTGCAACTCGAAGCCATCACCGAGAAAATCTACCGCGTCCGCGGCCGGGGAACGCGTGACGGCATCGCAGGATGGGTCGCGCCGTGGGCATTTTCCTCCACCGACCCGGATTTTGTGGCGAATCTGAAACTGCTCTATCAGCGCCAGATCCAGGTCCAGGCCCTCATCGCCGCCAAGGATGTGGCCGTCGGCATGACACTTGAGGAAGTCGGACTGGCAAAAGGAAAACCGACCAAAACCTCCGTCCGCAAGACCGGTACCGGGCAATCCGGCCGCTGGGAGTTCATCGACTACGAGGAAATCAAACACTACACCACCACCATCGATCCTCAGACAGGCCAGGCTTTCCGCCAGCTCGCCTACGTGACTCAAGAGGAAAAGAGCAAGACTGCCGTCGAGTTTGAAAATGACGTCGTCACCGCCGTCGAGGAAAGCGAGGACCACAAGGGCGGCAATGTGAGGATAGTCGTCCCGCCGCTGGTTTTCCGCTGGTGATCATTTCGCACTGCGCCAGCGATCCAAAGTCCGGCGCGCGTGCTCCGGCAGATCCGGGACCGGCTGGAGATTCCGGATGGCCTCCGAACTGGTGGGAAGCGTGATATTATCCGCCGCCTCCACGCGATCCATCGTCCCGCCCAGCACCGTCAGTCCGCCGTTCTGCTGGACTGCTGCGCTGCTCAGGGTGACATTTCCCGAAACCACGATTCCCGGCGGACGGATGTGGTCCTCACCCGCGAAGTTTTTCATTTCCGGATACGCCCGCATCCTGACGGCCGAATCCGGCGCGCTTGGCACCGCCGCCCATTTTTTCTGATAGTCCGGAACCATGTCCACTCCCCAGGTCGCCAGGAAAAACGCGACCTCGCACGGCAGCGGACAATCGAGAAACACATTGTTCAGCACCTTGTTGTATCCGCCGCCGTGGACCATCACCGCCCAGTCGTCCGGCCCCTGCCCCACGTTGCGGAGCAGATTCCCCTCCACCCGCACGCCCGCCGTCGCGTTGTCCAGATAGACCGCACAACGTTTGCCGAGCGGACTTCGGATGTCGTCGAAAAAATTATTCCTAACGATCGACCCGCGGCGCAGCGGGTTTTCTCCCAGATTGAAATAGACCGCCCCCATGTCCACAAAGCCGGTGGTGATCCGGCGGAAGACATTGTTTTCCACGACGAAGTTGTTGCCCTTCAGCTCGATCGCCATGTGCGGCTGGTCCTCGAACGTGCAGTTGCCCACCACCTGCCCCACGCCGTTCAGCTCCAGCGCAGGACGATAGATGCGCGACCACCAGGCGTTCTTGGAAAAAATACAGTGGTCCACCGATTGCCCCGACGGAGCCAAGCTCGCCTCGTCCCCTCCGGATAGAATTGCCCCACGCCCGCCGCAGCCTTCAAAACGACAGCCCCGCAGCGACACGGACGAATCCTTCACCACCAATCCATCGCCGGCGTTCAGTCCGAATTTCAATCCCGTCACCTCGATTTTCTTCGAGTTGAGAATCTCCATCAGACCATCCAGCGCGCCACCGAGCACCAGCCCTTCGATTCTGACATTCTCCGCTCCCGCCACGCGGAGCAGCGGCTCGGTCGCCCACGACATCGCGGCCGTCGCCTTCCACGCGTCGCCGTTATCGGGTGGATAGAACAACAGTCGCTTGCCTTCGAAGTCATACCAAACCTCGCCCGGCACGCTGATTTCCGAAAGCGCGTTACTCACGCGGAAATACGGCTTCAGCCATTCCTTGTCGAGCAGCCCGCTCACTTCTCCCTGGGCCAGCGTGATTGTCCTTTTTTCAACATCCACCTTCTTTACCCCGTTGAAGGACCACTCCCACGGATTTCCGAAAACCCCGTCCACCCACAGGTCCTTCTCCCCCGCCCATGCGGCGAGGCGGTCCGATTCAAACCCGAAGGTTCCGCCGCTCTTGTAGAACTCCGCAACGCGATCCGGAGTTAGAACAGGACCGGCATCGATGATCTTCCCCGGCTTTACCGTGCCCTCGTCAGGCCACGACGCCAGAGGCATCGCCCGGCCGTTCACAAACAACAGCGACGGCGGACATTCCAAAGCTCCCGCCAGATTAAAACCGCGCCGGCTCAGATGTCCGGGATCACCGCTGCCCAACGAGTCGAAGGAAATCGCTAACACCTTATCACGGATGTCCGGCCTCAGTAACTTGAGGGTTTCCGTGTCAGGTTTCTTCCACGCGTCAGCCGGAACGTTTCGGAATCCACTCAACACCGCTCCAGGCTCGCCGTGGATCAACAGGTTTCCCTGCTTCGGACCAATCTCGCAGGTTTCAGAAATGTTGTAATTGCCGGGCTTCAGAATGATTTCGGCAGATCCGGTTGATCGCTTCTCCGCCCTGCGCAATGCTTCGTGGAGCGACTTCAACGGCGCGTCCGCGGTTCCCTTCTTCTGATCATCTCCTGTCGGCGAGACCATCCAAGTCTCCGCCAGTCCACGACTCATGAGCAACATCCAGATGACGAACCAGGTTTTCATGTGATCAACCAACACGCGGCATCGTCTCAAAATGCGGCCTTCCTGACCAGCACGTTGACGGAAACCCGCCCATTGCCAAAGTCCGGCGCAGAATGCTACAACCCGGCATGGACATGAAAGACCCCTTCGAGTCGCTGCCGGACTGGGCCCGGCCCTTGCTAACAGCGCTCGATCTGCGGAAGCCAGGAAATCCACAAAAGGTCCTTGAGGCGGCGGACTGCGCAGCCACCCGTCTCGCGCCGGACACCCGCAGGATGTGGAAATGGGTGCTGGTGCTGGAAGGCACCGCGGTTCTCGCGCCACTGCTGTGGCTGCTGGTCTCGCGCTTCCGGCTGCCGGTTTCCTTCGCCGCCTGCTCGGTGCTCGTGTGCACATTGATGGTCGTGGGAATCTGCTGGTGGTTGCGCTGGCGCGGCATGCAGTTTTCATGGGCCCGCACACGGATGATCGCTGAAATCGCCCGCTCGGCAAAAGCAACCGAAACCATCGGCGGCCGTGCCACCGCGGCAGCCCTCGGCGGCGCACCGGGTCTGCAGACCATCGCGGAATGGATTCTTTCCGAACGAAGTGAGGCGGCAACCCTGCCAGACGACGCGAAAAGGAAATATCTCGAATCGAGAATCGACGACCAACTCGCGCACTATCAGAAAAAACACCGCGAGGCACTCTACGAGCGGACCCGGCTCAGCCGCCACGTCACGCGGGCGATGGACGGAGCGCTTTTCCTCGCAGTCACCGGCGTCGCGGTTTCCCTCAACGGACGGGCCGAGAGATGGCTGAGGCTTTCCGGCGCGGATTACGTGCTCGGCTGCATCGGTGTGATGCTTCCGCTGGTCGCGATCCTGATGCAGTTGCTCGGCTCCTATCTGGAACTGAACCGGCGCACCGGACGCTACGTCCAACAGATCGAGTTCCTCATCGTGGCGAAAAAACTGATGGAGGAAACCACCACGCAGGAAGAAATCCGTAACGTGGTGTGCGAAGTGGAGCGCGTGCTGCTGGGCGAGGTGACCGAGTGGTTCTATCAAGCACAGCATGCCGAGCCGTATTACCGCTCGAAGGCCGGTGGAATCGAGGTTTGGGAAATCAACAAGCTAAAGGCAGGCGGACGGCGCACCTGGGGACGCAGGATCGTCGAAGGTTTCGGAGCGAGCGCCGGGTTTGTGGGCCGGGTGATTTTCGGCCGCATCCTTGTGGCGGCACTCTCAATGGTGGTGACCACGGCACTCATCGCTTTCTGCATTCCAAAGGACTCGGAAGAACTCAGCCGTCTGCGGATGGAAGACGGTAGGCTGGTTTCTTCACCCACTTCGCAGGCATGGGACGTCGATCCGGCAAGAGCGGACAAGGGTTTCATCCTGATCGCCCACGGACTCCATGACGGCATCGATTTCACCGGCAAACATGGAGATAAAGAACACTGGATGACTCTGATGCAAGACACGCTCAACGAGCATCTCGGCAAGGAGATGCCAGATCTCTGTCTCGTTGACTGGCATCTCGCCGCTATCCCGGCGGCGTTCTCCGGCGATGGCCTGCAAACCGTGGAAGCCAATGCCATCGGCAAATCCATCCCGACTCGCCCGCAGGCTTGGCTTCAGGATGTCGCAGCGATCCGTCCGCAAGCAGAGGAAATCGGCGATCTCGTGGGATACAAGATCGCCCGGGCGATCCGCGCGGGAAAGATCCACCGCGACCGGCCGATGCACCTGATAGGCCACAGCGCGGGTGGATTCGTGGTGCTGCACGCGGCGATGGTTTTGAAACAACTCGGACTTGCTCCGAGCAATCTCCGGGTGACGATGCTCGACACGCCGGTCCCGGTCACGGCCGATCTACTTGCCGTGCTGGATGACATTCCGGTGGACTACTATTGCACGTCTTCCTTCGCGTCGGGCGTGCCGGAAACCGGGTTTCACAAAAATTTCACCCGCTTCGACATCAAGCCGCCCGCAACGGTTGATGCCTACCTCGGCGCACATTCCTACGCCTACCAATGGTACACGCAATCGATCGGGCCGGAGTGGGAGAAGGGATTCGGACGCTCGCCGTTCGCAGGGAAACGCTGATTTTCCCGAAACAGTATGATTTTCAAAAGTTAAGGACTTGCCGGAGTGGCATGGAATACGCTGATATGGTCCCTACTGTGCCAATCTCCGTTTTTCAAAAACCATGAATTCTTCTGAAAATCCAGTCTGCCCGCTCTACATCTCAGGAAAGTGGCTTTCCATCTCCGGGAAAACCGGAAGCCCCGTCTTCAATCCCTCGCGTGGAACTGTCATCGCCAGCGTCCCGATGTGCGGACCGGCGGAAGTCGACCTCGCTGTCGCCTCGGCAAAAGAAGCGTTTCCCGCCTGGCGTGACACACCGCCGAACGAACGGGCGCAGGTGCTTTTCCGTGCGAAGATCCTGCTTGAGGACGCCTTCGAGGAACTCTGTCTCGGCATCGCCACCGAACACGGCAAGACCCTATCAGAATCCCGCGGCGACCTGCGGCGCGGCATCGAAGTCGTGGAATACGCCTGTGGCATTCCAACACTTTTGATGGGCGAAAGTCTGGAAAACATCGCCCGCGGCATCGACTGCCACACAGACCGCCATCCGCTCGGCGTGGTCGCCGGGATCTGTCCGTTCAATTTCCCCGCGCTTGTCCCGATGTGGATGTGGCCCATCGCCATCGCTTGCGGCAACACGTTCATTCTCAAACCGAGTGAAAAAGTGCCACTCACCATGCAGCGGGTCGTCGCCATTCTGGAAAAAGCAGGAATGCCGCCCGGCGTGATGAACATCGTCCACGGCGGACGTGAAGTGGTCGATGCGATCCTGGAACATCCGGATGTGAAGGCGATCAGCTTCGTTGGCTCGACTCCGGTGGCGCGCGAAATCCATCGGAAAGGAACGCTCCACGGCAAGCGCGTGCAAGCCGCCGGCGGTGCGAAGAATTGCATCATCCTCATGCCGGACGCCGATGTCGACCGCACGGTGGAAGCCGTGAAGGACGGGGCTTTCGGCTGCGCTGGAGAACGCTGTATGGCGGGATCCACCGCCGTCGCCGTGGGTGACGCGGGTGAGAAACTTTTGCCTGCCCTAGCGGATCTGGTGAAGTCGATGAAAGTCGGTCCAACGGACGTTAGAGAAACGCAGCCGGACATGGGCGCCGTGATTTCAGCGGAACACAAGACACGCGTCTCCGGCCTGATCGATGCGGGAGAACGGGGCGGAGCAAAAATTCTGGCAGACGGACGTTCGACGAAAGTGGACGAAGCGCCTGAAGGATTTTTCCTCGGACCCACGCTCATCGATCATGTCGAGCAAAGCAATCCGCTGATGGAAACCGAAGTCTTCGGCCCGGTGCTCGCCGTGATGCGGGCGAAAACCCTCGACGAAGCGATCGCCTCCGCAAACCGCCAGGCATTCGGCAACGGCGCGGCAATTTTCACCAACTCCGGCAAGGCCGCGCGCGAATTCCGCAGACGGGTGAGCGCGGGCATGGTAGGCATCAACGTCGGCGTACCTGCGCCTCTCGCTTACTTCCCGTTCAGCGGTTGGAACGATTCGTTCTTCGGCGACCTGCACATCCAGGGCAAGGAGGGCGTCGAGTTCTACACGCAGCGGAAAACGACGACCACACGCTGGTTCGGATTCGGAGACGGGGAAATCTGGGCGAAATAAAAATCCATGAGTCTGCTCATTCGAAACGGAGAAATCGTGACCGCCGGCGCGCGGTTCAAGGGAGATGTGTTATGCCGCGACGGAGTAATCGTTGAGGTCGGTCCGGGGCTGGATATTCCAGCAGACGCGGAGGTGATCGACGCGACGGGCAAATTTGTTTTCCCCGGCTTCATCGATCCGCACGTCCACATCTATCTGCCGTTCATGGGAACCTTTTCCAAGGACGACTACGTGACCGGTAGCAAGGCCGCGCTGATGGGCGGAACGACGACATTGATTGAAATGTGCTGTCCTTCCCGCAAGGATGATCCGCTCGAAGCGATCAAGCTTTGGAAGAGCAATGCCGCCGGCATTTCATCCTGCGACTATACCTTCCATATGGGAGTCACGCGCTTTGAAGAAGGAACCGCGGAGGCACTGCGGACCATCGTCGCGGACGAGGGAATTTCATCGTTCAAGGTGTTCCTCGCCTACAAGGGCGCATTCGGTATCGAGGATACGGAACTCTATCAAACACTATCGCTCGCCAAAGAGCTTGGCGTAGTCGTCACCGCGCATTGTGAAAATGCGGATCTTGTTTCGGAAACGCAGAAGAAACTCGTCGCCGAGGGCAAGACCGGCCCCGAGTGGCACGAACCGTCGCGGCCGATCAGCGTGGAGGCGGAAGGCTGCCACCATCTGATGACCTTCGCAGAGATGACCGGCGCGGAGGTTTACGTCGTGCACACCAGTTGCATTCCGGCGGTGGAGGCGATCGTGGAAGCAAGGAAGCGTGGAGTGAAAGTTTCCATCGAGACGGTCGCGCCCTATCTGACTTTGGACAGCTCGTATGCGGAGCTTCCGGATTTCGAGGGCGCGAAGTATGTGATGAGCCCGCCGATCCGCGCAAAGGAACATGGTGATTTTCTCTGGAAATGCCTCGCCGACGGCACGGTGGACACCGTGGGAACCGATCACGCCCCCTTCGATTTTTCCCCGCAGAAACACATGGGGCATCCGGATCCGGCGAAATGCGTGGACGCCAACGGCCAGCCGACCGGAAAGCCAGGCAACTTCACTCTTATTCCTAACGGCATCCCCAGTGTGGAGGAACGCGTGAAGCTTCTCTACACCGAAGGCGTCTGCAGAGGACGCATCGACCTGCAGACATTCGTCCGCTGCGCCAGCACCCGCGCTGCAAAGATTTTCGGACTCTATCCACGCAAGGGCACCATCGCTCCGGGCAGCGATGCGGATCTCGTCATTTGGGACCCGGAGTGGAAGGGGAAAATCTCCGCCGCCACGCATTCGATGGCCACAGATTATTCCGCCTTCGAGGGCCGCGAAGTGATCGGCCGGGCCGAAATCGTCACGGTGCGGGGAAAAATCATGGTCCGCGATGGCGCATGGACCGGCGAAACCGGTTGGGGACAGTTTCTAGCGAGAAAGCCGCGGATTTCATAAGTCATGCACGCTCCGCTCACCACCGATGACAGCCTGACGAACGAGGATCTGGCAGCGATACCCACGGACAAGCGCACCTGGTCCTGTTGGAACTACGCTTCGCTCTGGATCTCGATGGCGGCGTGCATTCCGACCTACATGCTGGCCTCATCGCTTATCGAGAAGGGCATGAACTGGTGGCAGGCGGTGCTTACGATTTTCCTCGGCAATCTGGTCGTGCTGGTCCCGATGATTCTCAACGCCCACGCGGGCACCAAATACGGCATTCCCTTCCCCGTCTATTGCCGCGCATCGTTCGGCACGCTCGGAGCGAATGTTCCCGCGTTGCTGCGGGCGCTCGTCGCCTGCGGCTGGTTCGGCATCCAGTCGTGGATCGGCGGCGAAGCGATCCATAAAATTCTATCTGTTTTCATCCCGGCGTTCTCCAGTGGAAATCCGATCCCGGGCCTCGGCATCTCCGCTTCGCAAATGGTGTGTTTCCTGTTCTTCTGGGGCATCAACATGTGGGTGATCCATCGCGGCATTCACACGATCCGTGTCCTGCTTTCCATCAAAGCCCCACTGCTTCTCATCCTCGGACTGCTGTTGCTCTACTGGGCCTACAACGCGGCAGGTGGCTTCGGGCCGATGCTGGCAAAGCCTTCCGCATTCGATCCCGGGCAGCCCAAAGCCGGGCAGTTCATGGCGTTCTTCATTCCCGCGCTCACCGGCATGGTGGGATTCTGGGCCACGCTCTCCCTGAATATTCCGGATTTCTCGCGATATGCCCGCACACAGAAGGCTCAGATGTTAGGACAGGCGATCGGCCTGCCGCCGACCATGGCGCTCTACTCCTTTATCGGCGTGGCGGTGACCTCTGCGACGGCGGTGATTTATGGAAAAACGATCTGGGACCCGGTGGACGTGCTCACACGTTTTAAAAATCCGCTGGTCCTCGTGGTTGCCATGCTCGCCCTCTGCATCGCCACGCTGGCCACCAACATTGCGGCGAACGTCGTCAGCCCTGCCAATGACTTCGCAAATCTCGCCCCGAAGAAAATCTCATTCCGCACCGGTGGCTTCATCACTGGCATCATCGGCGTGCTGATCATGCCGTGGAAACTGATCGCCGATCCCAGCGGCTACATCTTCACCTGGCTTGTCGGTTACAGCGCACTGCTGGGCCCGATTGCCGGAATCATGATCGCCGATTATTTCGTACTGCGGAAGAAGCACCTCGAAGTCACCGACCTCTATCAAACTGACGGCATCTACCGCTACACCAACGGCTTCAGCATCGCCGCGCTGCTGGCATTCAGTCTTGCGGTACTGCCGAACCTTCCCGGCTTTCTCGCTCAGATCGGCGTGATCGCCCATGTGCCCGCTATTTTCAAAATGCTGTATGAGCAAGCTTGGTTCACCGGACTCGGCGTGGCCTTCGTTCTCTATCTGATTTTCCGCAAAATCTCACCCGCACCCGTTTACCGCTAACATTCAAAACCATGGCTACCCTTCCTCCTTTCGACCACACACCGAAACCCTACGACGGCCCGTCTCCCGAGGAAATCCTCGCACTTCGCAAGCAGTTCGTGAACCCTGCGATTTTCCATTACTACAAGAAGCCCATCGCCATCGTCGAAGGAAAGGCCCAGTATCTTTACGATGAAACCGGCCGCCGCTACCTTGACGGCTTCGGCGGCATCGTCACCGTCAGCGTCGGCCATTGCCACCCGGAAGTGCTTGCTGCAGCCACGCTTCAAAACGAGACGATCAACCACACCACCACGATCTATCTGAATCCGGGCATCGCGCTGTATGCCAAGGAGCTCGCCGCGAAAATGCCGGGCGACCTCAAGGTCTGTTATTTCGTCAACTCCGGCTCCGAGGCCAACGACCTCGCCATCCTGATGGCCCGCGCCTACACTCAGAACTACGACGTCGTCGCCCTGCGCAACGCCTATCACGGCGGCAGCCCGAGCGCGATGGCACTGACTTCCCACCACACATGGAAATACAATGTCCCCCACTCCCACGGCGTCCACCATGCGGCGATGCCCGATTCATACCGCGGTCCGTTCGGCATGGACGATCCGGATGCCGGGAAAAAATACGCCGCTGATATCGGCGAAACTGTCCGCTACGCCACTTCCGGAAAAATCGCCGCTTTCATCGCCGAGTCGATCCAAGGCGTCGGCGGCACCGTCGTTTTCCCAGATGGCTACCTGAAGGAAGCCTACGCCCAAGCCCGCTCGTTCGGCGGATTGTGCATCGCGGATGAAGTGCAGGCCGGCTTCGGACGGACCGGTACCCATTTCTGGGGATTTGAAACGCAGGGAGCGATGCCAGATATTGTCACCATGGCGAAAGGCATCGGCAACGGCTGTCCGCTCGCGGCCGTCATCACGACACCGGAAATCGCCCAGGTCCTCGCCACCCGCATCCATTTCAACACATTCGGCGGCAATCCGGTATCCATGGCCCAGGGCCGCGCCGTGCTGCGGGTGATCGAAAAGGAAGGACTCCAACAGAACTCGCTCGAAATCGGCGCCTACCTCACCGCCGGATTCCACAAGCTCGCGGAAAAGCATTCCCTCATCGGCGAAGTCCGCGGCAAAGGTCTCATGCTCGGCGTCGAACTCGTCAAAGACCGCACCACCAAAGAGCCAGCCACCGCCGAATGCGCGGCGGCTTTCGAAAAATGCAAGGACCTCGGCCTGCTCATCGGCAAGGGAGGCCTCTTCGGCAACACCCTGCGGATCAAACCGCCGATGTGCATCCACCAGGCCGACGCGGATTTCATGCTCGAAGTCATCGACGAAGCGCTCGCCTCAGTCTGAGTCAGGCCTCGGCGGCCTTGATCTTCGGCTCGTGCTTGTAGTTCCGGTGGATCCACACGCTCTGCACAAGTCCTAGCAGGAACATGCAGATGACCACAAAGGTTCCGGAGTAGCTGATGAGTGGCAGCGGGATGCCCGTGATTGGAAGCAGCAGCACGCACATCCCGATGCTCTCGAAAATGTGCGCGAAAAACAACGCGACAATCAGGCAGACCAGCAGACGTCCGGACACGTCTCTGCTGTAAAACGCGATGAATAGCGCCTGGATCAGCAATAGCGCGAAGGCAGTCAGTAGAAGCAGGCTTCCGCGGAAACCCAGCTCCTCGGCGATGACCGCGAAAATGTAGTCGTTGTGAGCCGTATCCCTCGGGATGAAACCCTTGTCGTGAAGTGATCCCTGTTCGGCCGTGGCATTCCAGCCCACTCCCTTCCACCCCGCTTTGCCGACGGCCATCGAAATGTTGTGGGGCGCGTAGGCGGGACCGGCGATGTCCACTTCCTTTTCCTGCATCATCCGCAGCCAGATGTCGATCCGCTCGGGGCCGCGTTTTGAAACGAGCGGCAGTGCCACAAAATAAAGCAGTGGGATGCAGCCCGCGCCAACAAGCGCCATGAACGAGAGATAACGGAACGGAATTCCACCGATCAGCAGGGCCACGATGGCGACAGGAATCCAGACGAGAGCGGAACCCATGTCGCCCATTTTCATCACCATCAGGAACGGCACCGCCGCCAACACGCCGATGATGCCGATTCTAACGAACGGCGCGCCGAACCAGCGGTGCAGCTTCGGCAGATCCTGGATCAGCCAGGCGATGAGCAGAATCCCCGATGAGATTCCGAGCTGCGCGGGTTGGAAACTGAAAGTGCCGAACGACAGCCGGTGCACCGAATCATCCTTGATCATGGCAAGGGCCAGCAATCCCATGCTCGCCAGATAAAACGGAATTCCCAGCCAGCGGATCCAGCGGTAGTCGATGAACGCCGCCATGAAATAGGCGACGCTGCCGATGACGATCCACATCTTCTGGGAATGGGCGTAATAGGCTCCCACCGTGCCGAAGCGATCGAGCAGGTCCTTTGAAATGGTCAGGTGCCGCGCCGCGCTTTCGATCATGAAAACGCCGAAAATGAGGAGCCCGTACATTACCAGCACGAGCACCCAGTTCATCCCGAGAATTTTCCTTAAGAACGGCGTCATGACAGGTCCGGCGCGACCATACGCCGCCCGTGCGGCATGGCAAGACGGGTGTGAGATTTCGTGATCGCGGAGGAATCGGGTGATTTCAACGGTGGGATGGAAATGATCAGGTCGAAAGCGCCTTGTGTCCCCGAGGATTGCCGTTATTTTCGCCGCATGTTTTCAAAAGCCTTTTCCGCCGCCGCCTTCCTTTCCCTGACCGTCGCCAGCCAGGCAAAAATCGGGGTCGAGCTCGTTGCCAAAGGATTCGAACGTCCCGTGTGGGCGGGCATGCCAAAGGGCGTGAGCGGAAAGCTCTGGATCATGGAACAAGCCGGACTGGTGTGGATCGTGGACGAGAAAACCGGCGAGCGCTCGAAGGAACCGTTTCTCGACATCCGCAACGACGTCAGCCGCAAGGGCAATGAGGAGGGTCTGCTCGGACTCGCCTTCGCGCCGGATTTTACAAAAACCGGACGTTTCTACGTGGACTACACGGACAAGGAAAAGCAGACCCGCATCGTCCGCTTCACTTCGGAAGATCGGAAAACGACCAAACCCGAAATCGGTGAGAAGGTGATGGTCTATCCGTCGGAGTTCGACAATCACAACGGCGGTTGGCTGGCTTTCGGACCGGACGGCATGCTCTACATCGGAAACGGCGATGGCGGTGCCGGCAACGATCCGAACAAACACGGCCAGGACCTCAATGTCCTCCTGGGAAAAATCCTGCGCATCGATGTTTCGCCCGCCACCGGCTATCAGGTTCCGAAGGACAATCCGTTCGTCAATCGTCCCGACGCGAAGCCGGAAATCTGGGCCTACGGCGTGCGCAATCCGTGGCGTTGTTCGTTCGACCGGGTTACGGGGGATTTCTGGATCGGTGACGTCGGCCAGAACAACTGGGAGGAAGTCGATTTCGTTCCGGCAGGCAAGGGTGCGGGTGCCAACTACGGATGGCGGTTGCGCGAAGGTGCCGTAGCCACCCCCGCCAACGGAGTCGGCGGAGACGCGCCTGCTGGAGTGATCGAACCCGTTTACGTTTACAAGCACGGTGGCGGCGATGACCAGGGCATGTCCGTGACCGGCGGCTATGTTTACCACGGCCCGATCAAGGAGCTTCAGAACCGCTATGTGTTCGCGGACTATCAGAACCCGCGCATCTGGTCGTTCCGGCTGAAAGGCGGCAAGGTTTCCGATTTCAAGGATCACACAAAAGATCTTCAGCCTGAAAACGGCCGGATCAACCTGATCCCCAGTTTCGCTGAGGACAACGACGGCAACCTCCTCATCGTCGACCATACCGGACCGGTCTATCGAATTGTCGAACGCTGAGCGTGATCCATCAGGCGGTTCCCGGCAGGCTGATCGCCTCCGCGGAATCTTGGATAATAGATCGCAGCGCGGAATGTACTCCGTCCAAATGCGGATCCTCGTTCAGCACCACTTCGGCAAGCGCCCTCGCCTCGCGGAGCAGTGCCGTATCCGCCAGAAAATCGGTGAATCTCAGGTTGCCGAGTCCGCTTTGAATGGTGCCCAGGACATCGCCCGGCCCGCGCAGGCGGAGATCGGCCTCGGCGATTTCAAAGCCGTCGGAGGTTTGCTCCAGCACCTTGAGTTTTTCGAGGGCTTCCGGACTTTTCCCGTCTGTCAGGAGAACACAGTAGCCCTTGTGTCCGCCGCGTCCGATACGTCCCCGGAGCTGATGGATCTGCGCAAGCCCGAAGCGCTCGGCATGATGGAGGATCATGACGCTGGCGTTCGGAACGTCCACACCGACTTCAATAACGGACGTCGCGACCAGCGCGGCGATTTCACCTTCACGGAAACGGCGCATGACCGCCTCTTTCTCCTCTGGCTTGAGCTTGCCGTGAATCAATCCGACTTCATAAGATCCAAGGCGCTTCTTCCATTTCTCAAATGCCTCGGTGGCGGACTCTGCCTTGAGAGTCTCGCTTTCCTCCACCAGCGGATAGACAAGATACGCCTGACGCCCGAGGCCGAGCTGCTCCTTGACGAACTTGGTCACATCCGTCTGCTTCGCGGTGGTCCTCAGAGCGGTGATGAGTTTCCCGCGGCCAGGAGGTTTTTCGTCCAGCAATGAAACGTCGAGATCGCCGTAAACCGTCATGGTCAGAGTGCGGGGAATCGGCGTGGCGGTCATGACCAGAACATCCGGCATCACGCCCTGACGGATCAGCGAGGCTCTTTGGGCCACGCCGAATTTATGCTGCTCATCGATCACTACCAGACCGAGATCAGTGAAGGAAACGGAGTCATACAGCAGCGCGTGGGTGCCGATGACAATCTGCGCCTCGCCTTCGATTTCCAAATGATTCTCCTCGCCGCGGTTTCCCGTGCGCAAGGCGATCCGGATTCCCAGCGGTTCCAGCCATTTGCGGAATGTCAGATAGTGTTGCTCAGCAAGAATCTGCGTAGGAGCCATCAGTGCGGCCTGAACGCCCGAGTCAATCGCCAGCAACATCGCCGCCATTGCGACGAAGGTTTTTCCTGAGCCGACATCACCCTGCAGCAGACGGTTCATCGGGCGCGTCGACCGCATGTCCGCGAGTATCTCTTTGATCGAGCGTTTCTGCCCGCCGGTCAGATCGAAGGGCAGGCTTGCGTAAAACTGTTTCAGCGAAGCGGTGCTTCGCCCTAACACACGTCCCTGCTGCTCGCCATGGCGCGACCTGCGCCAAACGACGTTGAGCTGGAGTTCGAAAAACTCCTCCAACGCGAACCGCCGCCGCGCGGCATGTGCCTCTTCCAGGGAGTCGGGAAAGTGCGCGATCCTCAGTGCCTGAGCCCGCGATGAAACAGGATCCACGTCGTAACGTGCGGATAGAGTATCAGGATCCGTCTGCAGCAGGAGGAGATGCACGATCTCCCGCAGCCGGCGCTGGGCGAGGCCGGAGATGTTTTTGTAGATCGGTACGATGCGGTCCACGTGAATGGAATCCTCATCCTCGCCCTCGCGGAGGATTTCGAATTCCGGATGATCAATAATCAGGCGTCCGTTGGAATCCTTGACTTTGCCATAGATGATCACCTCATGCCCGGTCGCCACCAGCTTCTGGATGAACGGCATGTTATACCAGCGGCAGGTCACTTTGCCGGAACCGAACACGCCCCCCGAACCGTCCATGATGATTACTTCATAGAACCGACGGCTAGGGCCGAAATGTTTGAGCGAGGAATCAATCACAGTCCCACGCAGACACACCGCGCCGGCGGTCGGCTGGTTGGGAAACGCATCGAAACGCCGGCGGTCCTCGTAACGTTTCGGCAGGTGATCGAGCACCGCCTTAGCAGTTAGAAATCCGGCCGCAGCCAGTGCGGACACATCCTTGGCTGGAAGCAGCGGCAGGGCGGCCAAATTTTCGTGGGCGGCGAACATCGCGTCCTACGTGGGTGGCAAAGAGGCGAGTTTCTGCAGATAGGCGTAGCTGTAGATGCCCGTCGAGTGGCCATCTCCCCAAAAAGGCTGGATCGCATAGCCACCGATTTGCTCAAACTTCAGCAGCTCGAAAGCCCGTGGGCCGTGCTCGACATGCGGACGCAGGACACGTCCGAGAGCATCGGGTTCTCCCTGGCAGGTGGCACAGGGGCAGGCTCGCCGCAGCATCGGCAGTGACAGATAGGCCTCGAAGCCGTCCGCAAACGAAAGTGCCAGTTCGTTTCCGATCACCGTGGCCTGTTGGAGGATCAACGTCATGCGGAAAATCTGCCTTTATCCAAGTTCCCCGTCCACCCGATAGGAGCGTTTCCCGAAAATCGCCGAACCCACCCGGACATGCGTGGCTCCCTCCTCGACCGCCACTTCGTAGTCACTGCTCATGCCCATACTGAGAAAAGGCAGCGAGATTCCAAAGTCGCGCTCCAGCGAATTCCGCAGTTCCCGCAACATGACAAACCACGGACGCGCCGACTCCGCATCGGCCGCGACAGGCGGGATGCACATCAGACCTTGAATCTCCAGACGGCCGAGTTCCATCAGCCTTGCTATATCCTGCCGCAAGCCGACCGGGTCGAAGCCGCCCTTGGACTCTTCCCCACCAATGTTCACTTGCAGGAACACCTTGGGAAAAAAGCCGAGTTCCTTGGCCACCTCGTCCGTATATTCGGCGAGGCGTGTGGAGTCGATCGCATGGATGAACTCGAAATAGGAAAGGATTTTCCTCACCTTGTTGCGCTGGACCCGGCCGATGAAATGCCAGTGCAGGCGGTCCGGCAGGAGCGCGATCTTGGATTCCGCTTCCTGGAGTTTGCTCTCACCGAAATGAAGCTGTCCCGCCTCCACCGCTTCCCTAACTGAATCTGCGGGAAAGGTTTTCGAAACAGCAATCAACTCCACGGACGATGGTTCGCGTTTCGCACGAACGCAGGCCGCTTCGATTTTTTCCGCGACCCGTTCCAGGTTCTCAGAAACCTCCGACATCACCGGACGTCAGCACCGTTTTTCAACATGCCCGCCAGCCGCGCGTTTTCAGTCAGATCGACGAGGTCCTTGAGAACCGAAAAGGATTCGCGTTTCACAGGATCGATCCCGGTTGGCCACTTCGGAGTCTCGTCCAGATCGGCGGTTTCGTCCTTGGCGCGGCGCATGTATTCGCCGCTTTCGGCTGCCGGATCATAGGGTTTGAGATCCGCACCCTTTTCGAGTTCATCAAGGGTGATCTTGAAAAACTTCATGTTCTTCTTGTCCTCTTCACTCATCTTGGCAAAGCGTTCGCGGCGTTCGGCATTGCGCTCTTTCTGGAGCGTATCTGATTCGGCGAGTTCCTTCTCACGGGTCGCCTTGTTCAGGGAAAGCTGGTTGATCTTGAGCCGGTCCTTCGCCTTGAGAACGTCCTGAATGACATAGGAGAAATCCTTGCCGGAGTTCAGGCGCTCCTGACTCTGTTCCTTCAGACGCGGGATGAAGAGGGCCTGCACGTCCAGCGGTTTGAAGTCGGAAGCCGGACGGATCCTGTCGTGTGGCAGCGAATGATCGAGAAACTCCTCCCCCACTTCCATGGCGTCCATCAGGCTCGGCACCTTGAGGTCGGAAACCACGCCGTCCATCTGGGTGGACGAACCCGAAGGCCGATAGAATTTCTGGATGGTGACCTTGAGGAATCCGGCGCGGTTGCGCTCCGCAAACAACGGAAGCATGCGGCCGATGTCCATCGGCTGTTGGACAGTGCCTTTGCCGAAGGTGGATGACTCACCTACGATGACCGCGCGGTTGTAATCCTGGAGGGCGCCTGCTAGAATTTCACTGGCGGAAGCGCTGCTCTTGTCAGTGAGCACGACCATGGGTCCCGTGTAGATCGGCTTGCCGTTGTCCGAATCCTTCACCTGGACCTGGCCGAGGGTATTTTTCACCTGAACCACCGGGCCGCGCTCCACGAAAAATCCAGTCATGCGGCGGACTTCCTCAAGGGAACCACCGCCGTTGTTCCGGAGATCCATGACGAGCCCGTCGATTTTCTCCTCGTTCAGACGATTGAGGATTCTCTCCACATCCACCGAACAGCGGATTTTACCTTCTTCAAAATCTGCATAAAACGACGGCAGCGTGAGCACGCCCAAACGGCGGGTTTCGCCCTTTTCGGTTTTCATCTCGATGACATCACCGCTCGCCTGCTCGTCCTTCATTTCCACTTTGCCACGCTGGATTTTGACGATTTTCGTCTCGCCGGGAGCCCCGCCCGCAGGCTCGACCTTCAGTGCGACCGTCGTGCCTTCCTTGCCGCGGATGTAGTCCACAACCTTGTCGATTTTCATGAACATGATGTCGACCATCTCCTCGGCCTTGCCGGTGTTCATCATGTCCACCGCAATGACGCGGTCATTCAGCTTGAGTGTCCCTTCACGGTCGGCCGGACCACCGACGACAATTCCCATGATTTTGGTGGCACCATCCTCTTCGCCCTGGAGCAGCGCGCCGATTCCGACGAGCTCGTTTTTCATGCCATCCTTGAAACGGTTCATTTCACGGAAACTCATGTAGTCCGTGTGAGGATCATAAGCGCGAGCAACGGCACTGAGGAAATAGTTGGCAATTTCCTCGTCGTCCACGTCCTTCACGCTCTTGAGAAAGCGCTTGTAGCGGAGGGAAACCTTGTCTTTCGGGCTGCGGTCGTCGCTGCCGGGATCTGCCTTGCCTTGTTCCTTGGAGAGTTTCGTGAGCAGCTCGCGACGGAGCGTTTCTCCCAGAACCGCTTCCTTGATCTGCAATCGCCAGAGGTCGGCCGCGTCCTTGTCGTTTTTCGGCCAAGCGGCGTCCTTACGGCTCAGCATGACCGATTCATCCTTGGTGAAGTCGAAATCGGAACTTTTCAGCAGCGTATCAGCAAGGGCGACGCGCTCCTCAACGCGTTTCTCAAATTTTCGATAGATCTCCGTCGCGGCGGGCATGCTGTTGCCATGAAGAAGCTCCATGTGCAGCTGGTCGCCATATTTCGCAGTGAATCCATCGACGTCCTCCTGGGTGAAGTAGAGCTTCTGGAAATCGAGGTCCTTCAGGTAGTCCTCAAGGAAGCGTTTGCTCAACTCCGCATTGAACGGCAGCCGCGCGAAATGGCTGTTTTGCAGCATGATCGCCATCTGCCGCCCCACCTCGTTGAAATCCGCCTGCTGGGCGCACGCGGAACAGGAAAACGCGATCAAAGCAGCGGCCGATGCTGCTTTTCGAAACCAGGAAATACTCATGAAGGTCAAACGTTACGAGGTTTGGAATGTTTCAAGAAAGTGCCACGACTTTTCCGGATGTCGATTGCTAAAAAATCGGAAATCCGGTCAGCCCGGCAACTTTCTCTCACTCAGCCAACGGCGGAAATACGCCTCCCTGTCGGCACGCTCGATGGCTTCCGGATCGAGGCTCTGGCCGTTTAGGAACAGGTTGTTGAGACTTGGCGGCCGCTTGCCTAAAACCACGTCCAAAGACATCAATTTGTCACCCCGGAGGATTTTCAATGTCACCTTAGCCCCCGGTTTGAATCCTCGGATTTTCGCCGAAAAAGGTTCGGCCGCCGGGCCTTCGTGCCAGAACTGGTCGTTGAGCCCGGCAATGAGATCGTTCAACTGCAACCCCGCCCGTTCACCTGCCGAGCCGGCGGCCACATGGGTTACCCGGATCACGCTGCACGGCTTTGGATCACCCGGAACATTCGCGGTGTCACTCTGCATGCTGATGCCGATGTAGCCATCGCCATCCTTGAGATACTGATCGGTCACGAGGTCGCGCAGGACACTAAGGCATCGCTCCCTGACCTCGGGATCCTCCGCCACCCGCGACTGCCGGAGCAACTCGGTCATCGCCGGTTCCGGCTGCCGGCGTCCCCATGCCAAAAGTTCCAGTTCCGCCGCCTCCCGTTCGCGAAACTCCTGGGACTTCAGAGCTGCGTATGACTTGGATGGAATTTCAATCGACCAGACAGGGAGCGACAACCCGACGATGCAAACCAAGATCGCTGAAACCGCTCCGAGCTTGCGTGTCGTTCTCAACTTCATGACGGATCAACGGTTCGGATTTCCTGCGCCGTATGCCAACCTGACTCGGTCGGAACAGCGGAGGCCAGGACTACTGTCCGATGATATTCTTCTGTGGAACCTCGATCGTGTCGTTGGGTTCGAGCGGGATCCTCATAAACTGGGCCTGAGTGAGATCGTAAAGTTTCTGGCTGCCACCGCGGAAGAGTTTCACCCGCTTGAGACTGCCGAACTCGGTCGCGCCACCGCCCGCTTGGACAGCCTGATAGAGTGTGAGCCCTTTGACAAAAGGCACAGGGCCGGGTCGGCGGACCTGGCCACCCATGTAAACAACCTGCTCGTCCACCGTCGCGCCTTCACGGTTGGTAATCACCTGAATAGTGATGTTCGTATAAATCCCCGCGCTCTTGTAGCGATTCTGGAGAGACACCGACAAATCCTCGTTCCTCAATCCCGCAGCGTGGACCAGACCGATGAACGGCATGTTGATCGTTCCAGCCTCGGAAACCGGGTAGATGCCATCGATACGGCCTTTCTCTTCAGGCGGAATTCCAGCCGCCATGATCTGGAGGCTCTTTCCCGCTACAATTTGCGCCATGACTGGAGCCGACAGGCACATCAGCGCCAGCAAGGTGGTGAATAACTTCTTGAGGTTCATCGTTTTGATTTTTACGTGTGATTTAATACATCTCGGAATCGTTGCCACGCGGCGGAGCCTGGGGCTTCGCGGGAGCGGATGTGGCACCAACCGGCGGGCCGACTTGGGATTCGGCAGGTGCGTAGTAGGTGTAGTAGCTGGTATAGTACTGATACTGGCTGTCACTGCGGACATCCACGTTGTTGAGCACCACGCCGATCACGTTTCCGCCGACATTTTCAACAGCCTGCTTCACCCGGAGGAGCATGTTTCTAGGAAGTTTGCGATGCTGGACGACGATCATCGTCAGGTCGACCTCACTGGCCAACACCGAAGCGTCGCTGACTCCCAGAATCGGAGGACTGTCCACAAGCACTAGGTCGAAGCGCTGTTTCACGTCCTGAATCAGTTCGGACATACGGCGCGAATTCAGAATACCGGCGGCATCCGCAGGCAGGATTCCCGATGGCATGAAGTAAAGATTGTCCACGGGAGTCTGAAGAATCACATCCTCCAGCATCAGCTCGGTGGTGAGGTAGTTGGTGAGTCCCACCGAATTGTTGATGTCGAAAAACGTGTGCAAGCGCGGGCGCCGCAAGTCGGCGTCGATCATCAGGGTGGTATAGCCGCCTTGAGCACAGATGTAGGCAAGATTCACCAACGTGGTGGATTTCCCTTCACCCGCACCACCGGAAACCACGGTGATCGCATTGTCCTCTGGATTCTTGCGGTTGAACTCAATATTGGTACGGAGAATCCGATAGGCTTCCGCATCCGGGCTCATGCCGCTCTGCTTGTGAAGAATACCGACGTCTTTCGGAATGACCGCGAGCACCGGCACCTGGAGATAACGTTCCACGTCTTCAAGGCTCTTCACGGACGTATCGAGATATTCGAGGAAGAAGGCGATGCCGACTCCGAAAATGAGACCGACGACAGCGCCCAGGACGAGATTGAGCGTAACGTTCGGACTAACAGGTGCATCCGAGATCTGAGGATCGTCGTGCACCTCGATGCTGTCGTGCGGCAGCTTGTTGGTGATCGTTTCCGCCACCTGCTTGAGCTTCATCTGTTGGAGCAGTTCCTGATCGGTTTCGAAATCCCGCTTCGCATCCACGTAATCCTGTGCGTCCAATCCTGTTTTAATTGCTTTCTCCCGCGTTTCATTTCTCCTTGCTTCGACACTTTTCAGACGATCAACCGCCATATTCAGCTGGGCTTGCAATGTAGCCCGGAGATTGACCACCCCTTCGTCCAGCTGGTGTTTCATTCCTTCAATTTGTTGCTTCGCCGCCTTCACGGTAGGATGATTGTCACCCAAACCGCTGGTTTTGAGGCTGTTCAACTTGAGATTGCTTTCCAGATACTGGGGATAAAGATTTTTGATGACATTGTCGGGTAAATTCAAACCGGCCGCATAGACAATCAATTGATCACTATCATATTTGAGCAGGCTGTTGATCTGACTTGCGAGCTGCATTTTCTCCTGCTCAAGCTGGTTGAAAGTTTCCTGAGCATTCTGGGCTCCCTCGTCATCGTTAACACCATTGGTGCCATAGAACGAATCCTGCCCCTTGTAGATGATCCCCTTGGTCCTGACAATCGTGGCCAGCACCTTGCGGCGTTCCTCAACCTTGTCTTCCTGATCCCGAACCGCCTTGTTCAGTTCATAGAGATTCTTGTCAGCATAACGGCTTTCGATTTCCGTCCGATATTCCTTGTAGGCTCTTGCCACTTCGGCTGTCACATCCCTGGCGTCTTCCTTGTTGGTATGTCTCACCCTGATGGAAATGAGGTCGGTTCCCCGGATGTTCTGGGTGTTCACGATCCCTTTCAGGATTCTCAGCGCTGTTTCCTTGTCGACATTCCACTTATTGACCAACTCCAGAGTATCCACTACCTTTGAAAGGGAGTTGCGGCTCTTGATTTTTTCGAATTCCGTCCCGAAAAACTGTGCAGTCATCATGGAACCACTGGATCCTGGGGACAATGCCCCCAACGGGGACATTCCGACTTCCCGCGGCTTCACTTCGATAATCGCCTCACTCTCGTATTTTTTCGGCATCACGTAGGTGATGACCGCCGCAGTCATGAAAACGAGCAGAAGAGTAAGAAGAATGATCCCGTAGCGGTTCTTGATCACCTGCCAGTAGTCAACCGCATGCAGGGCCGCTTCATTTTGTTGTGGGGACGAGAGATTCATTTTAGGTCAGTCTTTCACGGTTTTTTCAGAGTTCCAGAGGAAACGAAAACTCCCGCAATGAAAGACATTGCGGGAGTTCGAGATCAAGCAAGTAATACTTTAAATATTGGCTTGTTTTTCAACTAATTCAAAGACATTCAGAATTCGGTGCTGAGACCGACACTGATGCGATTGCGGTTGTAGTTGCGGCCGTCGAAGTCGGAATTCGAGTTGGTGTAGTTATAAGTGGCAGTCCCGGTAAGGTAATCGGTGATTTTCACCGAGAGACCGACGTAGGTATTGAGAATTTCCTCATCCATGTCGGAGATGCTGCCGATGAACGGAGGCGTGGTGGCAGACCTGCCATTGTCGTAGGAGGTTGGGATATAATCAACTCCACCGAAAACCGAGAACATCGGTGAAATCACATAATCCGCGGAAACTCCGAAACGAAGTGTTGAAGTATCGTCGAACTGGACCAAGCCAGCCGCCGAAGTGGACTGGATGTTGTTGTAGTTCTCAATGCCGTAGCGGGTGAAGGCACGAACCCTCAGTTGCTCGTTGACTTGAGAGTTCAACGCCAGTTCCACGTAGGGGCTGGTGGTATTGTCTCCGCCATCAACATCGTGGAACTGCGCACCAGCCCGGAGGATACCAATGGTATTTGGGCTGAAGCGATGCTCAACACCACCGAGGATATAGATATCGGTTGCATCCGAATAAGCTCCATTACCCGTAGTCTCGGAGTAGCGGGTATCAAATGTGAGAACGGTTTGTGGAGTAAGCTGATAACGACCTTGGTTGTAAGCCTCCCAAGTAAAGCGGTCGTTATTGTCGGAGTCAGCATAGCTAGTCCCGGTAAGGGACACACCGGTGTAGGTCGCGAAGCGTTCGCTCCAACGGAAACCAACCGAGTTATCGGTTTGCCAATAGAAATATTCCCCAAGCTGGCGCGAGGAGGCGTAGCCGTAGGAATAATCAGGCTCCAATTCGTAGGAGATGAAATTCCGACTGGAGAAACGAAGGCGCTCGCTGAAACGATGGGTCAGGTTGATGCCAGCCCGGGATTGGCTGCTGGTGTCATCCATGCCCGCAGGCGCGTCGAAGTAGTAGATGAGGCCCAACCGCGCATAGACATCCCAAGTGGTCTGCGGGGTGATGCTGACAAAAGAAAGTCCGACATACGGATTGACTCCAAACGAGCTTTCCTTGTCGCCAAAACCAGGCGCGACGTTGTCATCATAAGTGCCGCTGACACCAACTACCCACTTCAGAGGGATGGTCTCCTGCGCCTCACTTCCGACATAATACAAGCCTTGGGCGGATGCGGAACCTGCAAATAAGAGAGTAAATAAGCCGGAAGAAAATTTGCGTTTCATGGAATGATTGGGTGGGTGCTAGCGATTAAGAAACTAAAAAGTCGGAAGGGGCGATCAAGGGTTCACATCCGTCACTTCGGGCGGATTGATGATCACCGGCGGGAAAATCGGAACCAAAGGAACACCACCCGGACCTCCGGGAGTAGGACCGACAGGCCCCTGACCGGGGAAATCGAGCGGGTTCGGCATGGCAGCCACCTCACCAGCAGGAGTCTTTGCATCCTTGGAGCTCTTGGCTGCGGTTTCACCGAGATTCGGATCAAGCTTCGCGACAACCGCTTGAACCTTGGCGAGTGCGTCAGGAGCCACTGCAACGGCGCACTGGGAAACCAAACGCATTTGCTCGGGAGCAGCGATAGAGGCAGCCTCCACGATAGCAGCAACCGTATCCACATTCGCCTTGGAGCCTTCGATGGCCGCTTTCACGATTTCGCAAGCGCAACCCGGGGCCGCAGCCACTTCGGTGGAGACGATTTCGAGAACTTTGGACTGCTCTTTCGAAGCCACCAGTTTTACCGAGAGCGAGAGTTTGAGGCAATCGACCTCAGCGGATGCGGTTAGCGTGCCGAGCACTGCGCTCAGGAGAGCAAAATAGATGGTCTTTTTCATATTATTGAGTATTCGCGGCTTCTGAAAATCATTTGGAGCGGGCAGCGGGAATCGAACCCGCATGTCTAACTTGGAAGGATAGCGCTTTACCACTAAGCTATGCCCGCTGTGTCGTGGCGAATATGACCCTCAATCTGATACCCGATCAAGTCTTTTTTGGCGTTTTTGGAAATTATTTAGGGTTAGTTCAAAGGTTAGGCCACGCGCTGGCAACCCAGCAAATACATTGGTTTCAGACACTATCTTCCAAAATTTTCGGCAGAAATCAGGTGCAATCCGCACGATCCCACTTCTCTCGCAAAAAATGAACCGCCACATTCCTCGGGCATTGTCCGGCTTTCCCGCGATTTGGCTCACGCCCCCCGAGATCACGTTCACAGGCCCGTCGGACGATCCAGAAACCCCCACGGAATCCCGAATTTAAGGGAAACCGCCTCCGAAACCGCTTTGACGCCAAAAGTCTCGGTGGCATAGTGCCCCGCATACAACACGTTGATTTCCAATTCTTCTGCCAAAGGATAACTCCAGTGCGGACCTTCTCCTGTGATGAACGTATCCACTCCCTGCGCCGCCACTTTTTCCACTTCGCTTCCCGCGCCACCCGTGATCAGGCCGACGGATCCGATGCTTTCCGCCCCACCCGGACAGACGTGGACTTTTCCGGCAACGGCCAAACCCAGAACTTCAGCGAGTCGGTCGCGGGTTCCACTCCAATTGCCGCGCAGACCGATCATCAATCCCTTTTGATCGAAAAACGGCTGTGGATTTTCCAGCCCGATGGCCTTCGCGAGGAGGATGTTGTTTCCCCATTCCGGATGGACGTCGAGCGGCAGATGTGAGGAATAAATCGCCAGACCCGCCTCCATGGCCGTTCTGAGCTTCTTATAAAAGGCTCCGGTCACCGGCCGGACACCTTGCCAGAACATCCCGTGGTGGACGATCAGCAGACCCGGCCCTCCCTCCGCTGCGGCTTCGATCACCGGAAGTGACGCATCCACCGCCGCGACAATCCGGCCGACGTTGCCACTATTGGCGAGTTGCAAACCATTCACCGCGCCCGGGTAGTCTGGAATAGAGGAAGTTTTCAGTTCCCGATCCAAAAATGCCACCAATTCATCCAGCGCGATCATGGCCGGAGTCAATCATGCCGACTCCAGATTACAACATCCGGTGTTTCACTGATTTCGCTTCCAGCGAGAAATTCCACCATGTCCTGCGGCAATTCCGCTTCCCATTCGAGCATCTTTCCTCCCCACGGTATCCGTAGCTTTGCGGCGTGGAGAGCGTGGCGGGGCAGGATCAGCCGCCGCTCAAGCTCGGGCGTCCAGCCGACCACCATCCACTCTATGTATTCCGCGCCGTCGCCCGAGTAGAGTTTGTCTCCCACGATCGGGAATCCGCAATGCGCCAGATGGACGCGGAGTTGATGCATTCGTCCTGTTTCGGGAAAACAACGGATCAGGGAAAATTTTCCATCTCCCCTCTCGAACCGTCGTTCCACCCGGAACCGCGTCTGACACAACCTTCCCTGCGGACTCACCACCTGCCGTACCCAGATTTCCGACGCCCCAAGCTCGCCCGCACGGATGATCGGCTCGCAGCACTCCCATTCGTCCAGCTCCGGCCAACCGATCACGATCGCCAGATATTCCTTCTCCGCCTCACGCCTTTCGAAAATCATTCCCAGCTCGCGCGCCGCAGCCGTCGATTTCGCCACCAGAACCACCCCGCTCGTCTCGCGATCCAACCGGTTGACGATCCCCAGGCACGCCCCTGTTTCGATTTCGTAGGCCAGCAGATTTTCCAATCCCCCCAGCAACGTCGGCTCCGGCTTGCGGTTCGCCGGATGGACGATCAACGGCGCGGGCTTGTCCACCACGATCCAGTCGTTCGACTCGTCGATAACTTTGAAATTGACGACTACTTGCAGGCTCATGACGGAAATCGGGTAAAATCACCCCAACAGGAAAGCCAGAGACCCGAACGAACGAGCCTCTGGCGATTGTAAAAACGGATCAATCCTAAGGACTAGGACTTGTAGCGGAGACGCTTCTTGTGGCGGTTCTGCTTCATGCGCTTCTTGCGCTTGTGCTTATTGATCTTGGTCTTACGGCGTTTCTTGATGGAGCCCATGGCTTTTGCGTTCGGGGTTAGGTTGCGGTGAAAGGATTAAGGGACGATTTTGTTGAGCGGATACTCGATGATCCCCTCTGCCCCCAGGCGCTTCAGTTCGGGGATAATGTCCCTGACGACGATTTCGTCAATCACTGTCTCAACAGCGACCCAACCTTCTTCAGAAAGCTGGGAAATCGTCGGACGGCGAAGTGAAGGCAGTTTTTCGATCAGCTCTGGCAGGCGATCGCTCGGAAGATTCATTTTAAGGCCCACTTTGCCACGGGCGCAGAGGGCGGCCTTGAGCAAAAGGGCGATGCGGTCCATTTTCTCCTTTTTCCAAGGATCCTCGGCAGCGGCCGGGCTCGCGTAGAAGTGAGGAAATGAAGTCAAAAGCGTGTCAACGATGCGCAGGCGGTTCGCCTTGATCGAGGAGCCGGTTTCGGTCACATCCACGATGGCGTCAACCAGATCGGGGACTTTCACCTCGGTGGCACCCCAGGAAAATTCGACTTCAGCAGTGATTCCGCGCTCTTTCAAATAGCGTTGGGTGATGCCCACGCCTTCGGTGGCGATCCGTTTTCCTTCGAGATCTTCCGGCTTGCGGATCGGTGAATCCTCGGGAACCACCAGCACCCACTTCGTCGGACGAACCGTCGCACGGGAATAGGGAAGCTCGGCGAGATCGATCAGATCCACGCCATTTTCGTAGGCCCAGTCGTAGCCGGTGATGCCACAGTCGATGAAGCCTTGCCCGAGATAACGGCCGATCTCCTGTGCGCGGATCAGATAAAGATCGAGTTCCGGGTCATTCGAGCTCGGGCGAAGACCGCGCGAGGAAACGTGGATCTCGTAGCCAGCCTTGGCGAGCAACTCGATGGTAGGTTGCTCAAGACTGCCTTTGGGGATCGCGACTTTGAGAATGCGTGACGGGTCCGACATGAAGGGGGGGCGGTTTTAGTCGCGAAATCCGGGGAATCAAGCCAAGTTTCGCATATTTTTCCCCACGAGACCCATTTTTGCGAAAACCCGCTCAAAAATGGGGGGCGACAAAACCTTGTCCGCCAGCGTAGGCGAGGGAAGATCCCGTCAATCGCCCTTTCAAACGATTTCCTCACATTCCCGATGCAGCGCCTCCTCCTCATCCTCGCCTCCGGCACATTGCTGGCCAACGCAGCCGAAACGCCGGTTCCGGCCCGCGATCCCGCCTACCAGCTCGTCTGGGCCGATGAATTCAACGACGACGGCCCGCCCGACTCCACCAAATGGAAATCCGAAGAAGGCTTTGCCCGCAACCGTGAACTCCAATGGTATCAAGCCGCCAATTCCCGCTGCGAAAAAGGCTGCCTCGTCATCGAAGCCCGCAAGGAGCCGGTGGAAAACCCGGATTTCGTCGCAAATTCCCCCGACTGGCGGAAAAACCGCGAGTTCGCCCAATACTCCTCCGGCTCGCTCATCACCACTGCCGGCAACGCCTGGACCTACGGCCGCTACGAAGTCCGCGCCCGTTTCAACGCCCTGCCCGGACTCTGGCCCGCCATCTGGACGACCGGCCGCGGCCGCTGGCCCCACGGCGGCGAGATCGACATCATGGAATTCTACCAGGACAAGATCCTCGCCAACTTCGTCTGGGCCGGCAAAGGCGGCAAGGACCACTGGGCCGCCACCGACCACCCCATCGACCAGTTCGACAAACCCACCTGGGACACAAAATTCCACGACTGGGTCATGGAATGGGAACCCGAAAAAATCTCCATCTTTCTCGACGGCAAGCTCCTCAACACCCTCCCGATGAAGGACGCCATCAACCAGGACGGCCCCGCCATCAATCCCTTCGCCAGCCCCCACCACTTCCGCTTCGACCTCGCCATCGGCGCAAACGGCGGCGATCCCTCCCCCACCACCTTCCCGCAGCGGTACGAGATCGACTACGTCCGTATCTATCAAAAGCGGCCCGCCGCGCAGTGATTCTTGATCCTTGAAACATCACCGCCGTCTCGCAAAGCTCCGGCCATGCCACGCCTCGCCCTGCTCCAATCCGGCACCTTCGCCAGCAAAGCCGAATCCTTCGATCACCACGAAAAGCTCATCCGTGACGCGGCGGCGGGCGGCGCGAACATCGTCGTCACCCAGGAATTGTTTCTCACGCCGTATTTCTGCACCGTCCAGGATCCCGCGCTATTCGATCTCGCCGATCCCCTGCCCGGCCCGGTCACCGACCGCCTCGGCAAGCTCGCGGGCGAACTCGGCATCGTCCTCATTTCCTCGCTCTTCGAACACCGCGGCCCCGGCCTCTATCATAACACCGCCGCCATCCACGATGCCGACGGCTCGCTGATGGGCCTCTACCGGAAAAGCCACATTCCGCAGGACCCCGCCTTTGAGGAGAAATTCTACTTCACCCCCGGGGACAGCGGTTGGCCGGTGTGGGATACGAAATTCGGAAAAATCGGCGTGCTCATCTGTTGGGACCAATGGTATCCCGAAGCCGCCCGCCTCATGGCCCTCGGCGGCGCGCAGGTTCTCCTTTATCCAACCGCCATCGGCTGGCTGCCCGAGGAAAAGCCGACTCTCGGCGATGCCCAGCACTGCGCTTGGGAAACCGTCCAGCGCGGCCACGCCGTCGCCAACGGCTGCTACCTCGCCGCCGTCAACCGCACCGGTACCCAGGACAACACCGAGTTCTGGGGCCGCTCGTTCGACGCCAATCCCTATGGCGAACTCGTCGCCAAAGCCTCCACCGAAAAAGAAGAAATCCTCTATCACGACCTCGATTTCCAAGCCGTCGAAGACTTCCGCCGCATCTGGCCCTTCTTCCGGGACAGGCGCGTCGATGCGTATGTGGATCTGGTGAAGCGCTGGCGTTTTTGAAGTAATACGACCATTCGTTTTCAGCCGCGAAAGAACGCAAAGTGCACAAAGAGAAGATTCGGTTTTTAATACCTTTGCGCTCTTTGCGATCTCTCGCGGCCAAACTCTCCACTCCAAACTCTCCACTCCAAACTCTCCACTCCAAACTATCATCATGGAAACGATCAACGATTTATGCGACCTCGTGCGGGAAACGTCTTATGCGATTCATCTCTATCATGGACATGGTCACCTTGAGAAAGTCTACGAAAACGCTTTGGCGCACCGGTTGAGGAAGGCAGGCATGAAGGTGGAGCAACAACATCCCATCACGGTATTTGATGAGGATGGGACCGTGATCGGGGAATTTGTAGCAGACCTGTGGGTGGAGGGTCGGTTAATCCTCGAACTGAAGGCTGCGAAGACGCTGGCGGACGAACATACGGCACAGCTACTCGGTTATTTGAAATCCAGCCGAATGGAGCATGGCTTGCTCATCAATTTCGGTTCCTACAAATTTCAAATCAAGAAATTCGCCATGTCCCAACCGCTGAACAATGGCTGAACAATCCAATCAGGATTACTAGCCGCGAAAGAACGCAGAGAGCTCAAAGAGAAGATTCTTTTTTCCAATGTCCTTTGTGCTCTTTGCGTTCCCTTGCGGCTGAACCCTCTTCCCCCAGCCACCATGCGCCTTCTCCTCATCGAAGACAACGCCCCGCTGCGCAACGCCGTCTGCCAGTATCTGCGGGAGGCGGGCTATCTGGTGGACACGGCGGCGACCGGTGACGAGGGGCTGTGGGCTGCCGAGGGAAACGGCTACGACCTCGTCCTGCTGGACCTGATGCTCCCCAACATCGACGGCATGGAAATCCTGCGGAAACTGCGGGCGAAGGAGAATCCGGTGCACATCCTGGTCATCAGCGCGCGGGATGATTTGGATGACCGGCTGGAGGCACTGGACGCGGGGGCCGATGATTATCTGGTGAAGCCGTTTCCGCTGGCCGAGGCGCTGGCACGGGTGCGCGCGCTGCTGCGGCGGAGTTACGTGAAGAAAAGCCCGCTGATGCAGGTGGCCGATCTGGTGCTCGATCCGCTGCGGCGGACGGTGCGGCGCGGCGACCGGCCGATCGAGCTGACGGCGCTGGAATACCGGCTGTTGGAGTA
>JBDSNC010000029.1:0-10025 GCA_039915545.1 Luteolibacter sp. | reverse complement strand
TGGTCTGGGTGTAGCCCATGTCCTTCAGTTTTTCGCCGACCATGACTTTCGCGGCAAGCTTGGCGAGGGAAACGCCGGTGGCCTTGCTGACAAACGGCACGGTCCGGGAAGCGCGCGGGTTGACCTCAATGACGTAGAGTTGCTCGTCCTTCACGGCGAACTGGATGTTCATCAGGCCGCGGACATTGAGCTCGCGGGCGAGGTCGATGGCGGCGCGGGTGATTTCCGCCTTGATAGAATCGGATAGTGAAAATGACGGGATGACGCAGGCGGAGTCGCCCGAGTGAATGCCGGCTTGCTCGATGTGCTCCATGATCGCGCCGACGACGGAGGTTTCTCCATCAGAAATGCAATCGACGTCCACTTCGGTGGCGTTGTCGAGGAAGCGGTCGACGAGCACCGGGCGCTCGGGCGAGGCGATGACGGCCTCGCGCATGTAGCGGGTGAGTTCGGAGTCGCAGTAAACGATCATCATGCCGCGGCCGCCGAGCACGAAGGAAGGGCGGACGAGGACCGGGTAGCCGATGCGGTTGGCGATGACGAGCGCTTCGGCTTCGTTGGTCGCGGTGCCGGCTTCGGCTTGCTTGAGGTTGAGCTTGTCGAGAAGGGCGGAGAAAAATTTCCGGTCCTCGGCTTGTTCGATGGATTTCGGCGAGGTGCCGATGATCGGGACGCCGTGGCGTTCGAGGTCGGCGGCGAGGTTGAGCGGAGTCTGGCCGCCGAACTGGACGATGACGCCGAAGGGTTGCTCTTGGTCGCAAATGTTGAGGACGTCCTCGAGAGTGAGCGGCTCGAAGAAAAGTTTGTCGGACGTGTCGTAGTCGGTGGAAACGGTTTCCGGGTTCGAATTCACCATGATGGTTTCGTAACCCAACTCCTTCAACGCGAACGCAGCGTGAACGCAACAGTAGTCAAACTCGATGCCTTGGCCGATGCGGTTCGGGCCACCACCGAGGATGATGATCTTCTTTTTGTCCGACTGGCGGGCTTCGTTTTCGTCGCCGTAGGTGGAGTAGAAATAAGGCGTGTAGGCTTCGAATTCCGCGGCGCAGGTATCGACGAGGCGGTAGGTCGGGATGATACCCTTTTGCTTACGCTCGGCGCGGATCGTGTCCTCGGTCGGGACATCGACGACAGCGCCTTCGGGCTCGGCGCGGGGTGGCGCGCCGGCGGGTTGGTCTTTTTCGCCGTGGATCGATGCGTCGTGGATGAGCGGAGATGCGGCGCGGGCCTTGGCGATCTGGCGGTCGGAAAAGCCCATTTTCTTCGCACGCTTCAAGTCCATGGTCGCGAGTTCCATGCCTTCCTTGGCGATCTGTTGGAGGTGGCCGAGGAACCAGGGATCGATGGCGGTGGCGTCTTGGATCTCCTCCAGCGTCCAGCCGTTCACGAACGCGGTTTGCAGCCAGAAAATGCGCTCGGCATTGGGAATCTGGAGCTTGCGGGTGATTTCCTCCTTGGTCGGGCTATGCGGATCCTTGTTGTCGAAACCGAAGCCCCAGCGGCCGGTTTCTAACGAGCGCAGGCATTTCTGCATCGACTCCTTGAACGTGCGGCCGATGGACATCGCCTCGCCGACGGATTTCATCGAGGTCGTTAGAACCGAGTTCGCGGTCGGGAATTTCTCAAACGTGAAGCGCGGGATTTTCGTGACCACGTAATCGATAGTCGGCTCGAAAGACGCGGGTGTTTCGCGGGTGATGTCGTTCGGCAGCTCGTCGAGCGTGTAGCCGACGGCCAGCTTGGCGGCGATTTTCGCGATGGGAAATCCGGTCGCTTTCGAAGCGAGCGCGGACGAACGGGAAACGCGCGGGTTCATCTCGATGACGATCATCCGGCCGGTCTTCGGGTCGGTGGCGAACTGGATATTCGAGCCGCCGGTTTCCACGCCGATCTCGCGGATGACGGCGAACGACGCGTCGCGCATGATCTGGTATTCACGGTCCGTTAGGGTTTGGATCGGCGCGACGGTGATGGAATCGCCGGTGTGGACGCCCATCGGGTCGAGGTTTTCGATCGAGCAAATGACCACACAGTTGTCGGCGCAGTCGCGCATGACTTCCATTTCGAATTCTTTCCAGCCGAGCAGCGACTCGTCGATGAGCACCTCGGAAACCGGGGAAAGGTCGAGGCCGCGGGTAATGATTTCCTCATACTCCTCGCGGTTGTAAGCGATCCCGCCGCCTTGGCCGCCGAGGGTGAAAGCGGGGCGGATAATGAGTGGAAAAGTGCCGATTTCCTCGGCGACTTTCTTCGCCTCGTCCATCGTGTGGGCGATTCCCGAGCGCGGCATGTCGAGGCCGATCTTGATCATGGCCTCCTTGAAAAGCTGGCGGTCCTCGCCCTTGTCGATGGCCTCGGCCTTCGCGCCGATCATCTTCACGCCGTGTTTCTCCAGCACGCCGGATTTAAAGAGGGACATCGACGTGTTCAAAGCTGTCTGACCCCCGAGCGTCGGGAGCAACGCGTCCGGCTTCTCGCGGATGATGATTTTTTCCACCACTTCCGGCGTAATCGGCTCGATGTAAGTGCGATGCGCAAATTCCGGGTCGGTCATGATCGTCGCCGGATTCGAGTTCACGAGAATGACTTCGTAGCCTTCCTCCTTCAATGCCTTGCAAGCTTGGACGCCGGAGTAGTCGAACTCGCAGCCTTGGCCGATGACGATAGGGCCGGAACCGATGACGAGGATTTTACGGATCGAAGTGTCTTTGGGCATGGTCGTGAGAAGGTTGGGGAAAATCCGCCGGAGCGCAGGGCAGCTAAATTTCGAGGTGTGTGGCAGGGATCATCCACCTTGTAAAGGGCAGGGTGGACAAACCTCGCAAATGTGACGACGGCCGCTATCCTACCGCATTTCCCGATGGAGGAGCGGTTGTCAAAATCCGCATTTTCCCGCGCGGATCCTTCATCTTTTCCGACGATTCAAGAACCTCTCATCCTCCGAATTCCCACCCTCTCCACTCCGCCACATTTCTCCACCCACCCGACTCCACCCACCCGAATATTTCGTTATTTAGCTAAATAATGACTCATCTCCAAAGCCGTCGCTCCCACCATGAGGTTTTGCCATCGGTCTGCTTTGAAACGGCCGGATGGAAGACTCACCGCCGCCGCAAGCCGGATGGCATCCAGTCCTTTGTCATCGGCTGGGTGACCGCGTGTGGGATCTCTCCCGCCTGCACCACCAGCGCCGCAAGGGAAAGCCCCTTCGTGTGCGTTTCCACCATCTGCCGAACTTCGGGCTCATCGCGCAGACCGACGAATTTCTCCACCAGTTTCCCGCTCCGATAAATCCGGACGTCGGGGATGCTTTTCACACCCTCGCGAGTGGCCAGACTGGGGAAACGGTCCACATCGATTTTTCCGACCACCACCACACCCTGCTTCTCCTTCGTGATCTGTTCAAAAAGTGGTGCGAGCTGGCGGCAGGGGCCGCACCAATCCGCAGTGAAATCAATGATCACCAGCCGGTTCTGCTGGAGGACAAACGTATCGAACCCGCCATCCGGCACATCCACCACCAGCGGACCGAGGTTCGCGGGCGCGGTTGTCGGGGACCCTGCCTTTTTCCCCACTGAATCAGCGAGTTTTCGGACACGGTCACAGCCGGACAAGGTGATCAGGGCGATCACCGCAAAAGCCAGGGGGAGCTTCACAGGGGGATGTAGGGTTCTCTCGGGGGTGCTAACTGTTGGCTGGCCTGATCGCGCGCAGTGCCCTTTCGGCAGCAGCCGCCAGCAGAAGTAGAAACGGCTGCCGGATCAGCAACGCGCGTTCCTGATGAGCCATTGAGCCCATTTTGGTAAATTAAACCAAAATATCAATATTTATTAGACTCCAGCGGCGCGTCCGAGGCTCAAGACATGTGCACCGCGAAATTCATTCAGCCACCCCTTCAGAGGCTCAGTGCTCCCAAATCTCCTTGAGAAATTCCACAAACTCTGCCGGCAGCGGTGCCCCCGCACCGAAGGAAAGCTGGAAAAGCCGCGCAACAGCCGCCGCTTCCGCCAGCTTGGTGGAACCGGCCGAAGTCTTGTCTTCGTCCTTCGTGCCGCGCAGCCGGATTGCCTCCATTACTTGCTCATCCGCGTAATGGATCGCGAGAATCCGCAGCGCCGCCTGGCGGGCGATTTCCTCCGAGGCACCTGCATCCGCAGTCAGCGCAGTGTCGTAGGAAAACAGCGCTTCTTCGGGCCGTTTCAGGGCTTCGAGGGCGAACCCCTGACAATACGCGACTTGCGCCCGCTGATCGCCGGGCAACCGAGTTTTTTCCCGCTCCTTGGCCAGCGTTTCCACCCGCTCCCAGTTTTTCACCCGCACGGCCTCCCAGATTTCGTCGAGCTCTAACTGCCGGAGCTCGGTTTCGCGGGTGAGGGGACCTTTGGAAAATCCCACCAGTGCAGCCGCCAACCCGTCAAGATCGCCTGACTTGCGCAGGCATTCGGTTTCGTAAAACGCGGCCAGCGTCGAGGGATTGTTCTTCAAATCCACCAGCGGCTTGAAGCGCTGCCTCATTTCGATGAATTGCGTCCGCGCCTCGGCGTATTTCCGCGAATGATAGAGATTCATCGCCGCCGCGAGTTCCGGCGGTTCGTCGAGACAAACCGCGGTGGTTTCGGAAATCCGATGCTCACTCACTTCCGGCAGATTCTGCGACGCGCGATAACGGATTGAAGCCGGCGTCGCTGAGACCAGCCAGATCCTTTGGACCGCTCCGTCTTTCCCGACCAAATTCCCCGGCAGCAGCCACGACGCCTCTTCGGCCGCTCCCGGGATGGCGAGGACCGGAATCAGGATTGCTAGAGAGAAGGCTTTCATCTTGGTGAGTTCAACGCATCAGGCTCCTGAGTTCCGGGACGCGCGGTGATTCCGGGAAATCCCGGATGAAAGTCTCCGCATGGCCGCGTGCTCTATCAGGACCTGCGGCCAACGACGCCGTGCGGACGAGGTTGAACAGGTTCTCCTCGCGGTTCCGGGCTTTCGGAAAATACAGCTCCAACTGTTGATAAGCCGCGAAAGCGCCACGAACGTTGCCGTTTTTCTCGTGGAGAAACGCGACCGCCGACAGCCGGATCATCTCGGGCGGATTCTTTCCATCAAGCTCTCCTTCAAGTCCGGCGATGTCCTGCTCCAACCGCTTTTTTTCCCCCGGATCCGCGCTGTTCGCCAGGCGGGCGCGGGCGTCGTCGAGAGCGGCCTGGGTGGATGGCACAAGTTGATAGATAGTCAGTGCCGCGCGGGTCATGTCCGCCGCCACGGCGTCTCCGGCGAGTTTCAGGAAAACGGGGGAATACCGCTGCATGACACATGGCTCCACCACCAGCTCGCCGCGGTTTCTATCAATAAAATCGGTGATCGCCTGCTCCCTGCGTTTCGCGACCGCCGTGGTGACGAGCGCCTCGAATCCGGCGATGATTCCGGCCTCCGGAGTGGGAAAGCGGTCCTTGTTATAAATGGCGATCTCCAGGTTCTCGTTGCCGTCCGGGATATTTCCCAAGCGGTAATGGCACACCGCCAGGTTGATGTAGAACACTCCGTGCGGAAACGCGTCGTTCACCTTGTCGCGCTCGCTGAGGAATTTCCGGAACTGCCCCGCAGCACGCTGCCAGTCCCCGGCACCCATCGCCGCCTCGCCCCACTTGAGCAGGGCCTGTTTTTGGAAAACGTTGCCACGGTCGGCGCCCTCGTTCGGAAAATCGCGGTAACAGATCTCGAACGACCGCATCGCATCAGCCCATTTCCCCAACTTCATCTCACAAACACCCTTGCGGTAGTAAAGCGCGCCGAACTGCGGGCCGAAGCGCTTGAGCGGATCGTCCTTCCCGAAACGTGAAACCGCATCGCTGCTGAGATCGAGCGACTCCTGCCACTTCTCCTCGTTCATGGCCGCCAGGGATTTGTCCACCAGTGCGGTCAGCCCGGCGTCCTGAGCGCCAGCCGGCACCACTGCCAGCCACAACGCCATAAACACGCCCGCCGGAGCGAAATGGATGGATCTGCGTGGAATCATGGCATCGGGAATTCAACATCCATATCCGCCGCCGCCGAATCGGCAAGCGGCAATGCCGGTGGGCTGCATGGTTGAACCCCGCACCGGAAAATGCCAGTCTCGCGAGATGGACTACGACCACGACAAAGTCGACGAAATGGTGCTCGCTCTTCTCTACCTCACCCTCGACCGCGACGGCCGCGCCTGGAAATCCCACGACTGGGACGCCATGGGCCGCCTCCACGAGAGGGGCATGATCGGCGATCCGGTCAACAAGAACAAATCCCTCCAACTAACCGCAGAAGGGGAGAAGCGCTGCGAGGAACTGTTTCGCAGGCATTTCGGCGCGGCGGAATCATGAGTGATCCGCGCGGAGGTGCTTTGCTGAGGATCAAGCGCCGCCTGCCGCAGGAAACGGGAACACACCGAGAAGGGCTTTGGCCCGTGCCGGGGTTCCCGGTTCAGATCACCATCCGCAGATGCTCCGACAACGGCCTGCTACTAAACCCCAACGCTATTTCCGGCTTGACCTGTTCATCTGACTAGCTTTTTCATGTTCGCATGAACGTGCGATCCTTGTCCGTCTGTCTGAAGCAGACCTTCGGTTACGATGAATTCCGGCCGCTGCAGCGGGAGATCATGGAAACCTCGCTGGCCGGGCGGGACGCGCTGGCGATCCTGCCGACCGGTGCCGGAAAGAGTCTTTGCTATCAGCTTCCCGCCCTGGTCCGGGACGGACTGACCATCGTTGTTTCGCCACTCATCGCGCTGATGAAGGATCAGGTGGACCAGCTCGAAGCCAGCGGTGTGGCGGCGACTTTTCTCAACTCGACTCTGGATGGTGATGAAGCCCGCCGCCGGATCGACAGCTTGGATGCCGGGGAATACCAGCTCCTTTACGTCGCGCCGGAGCGGCTGATGTTGCCGGATTTCCTGTCGCGGTTGCGGGGCTGGAAAATCGCCGCGCTGGCGGTGGACGAGGCTCACTGCATCAGCGAGTGGGGCCACGATTTCCGCCCGGAATACCGACGCCTGAAGGAAGTGAGGCAGTGGACCGGAGAAATCCCGATCCTCGCCCTGACCGCCACCGCCACCGAGCGGGTGCGCGAGGACATCGTGAAGCAACTGGAGTTGAAAAACCCCGCACGTTTTCTCGCCAGTTTCAACCGGCCGAACCTCAAATATCAGGTCATCGCCAAGGCCGGAGCAGCGGCGCAGGTCTGTAATTTCGCCAGCAGCCGGCCCGACGACTCGGGCATCGTTTACTGTCAGTCCCGGAAAAACACCGAGGCGCTCGCCGCCACACTGCGTGCCCACGGATTTTCCGCCGTGGCCTATCATGCCGGCCTCGATCCCGTGGAGCGGGCGAAAAACCAGGACGCCTTCCTCCGCGACGAGGCGAAGATCGTCTGCGCCACTGTCGCCTTCGGCATGGGCATCAACAAGCCAAACGTCCGCTACGTCATCCACGCTGACATGCCGAAGAACATCGAGGGCTACTATCAGGAAACCGGGCGCGCAGGACGCGACGGCCTGCCCGCGGACTGCCTGCTGCTTTTCTCACGCGGCGACTTCATGAAATACATGAAGTTTCTCGAAGACATCCCGGATGAACAGGCGCGCAAGGTGGCCCGCCAGCAGCTCGACCAGATGACGCATTTCGCCGAGAACGAAGCCTGCCGCCGCGTTGGTCTGCTAGGTTACTTCGGTGAAATATGGACCACGGAAAATTGTGGCGGCTGCGACCATTGCCTCCAGCCCCGCGAAAAATGTGACGCCACCATCGACGTGCAGAAGCTGCTGAGCTGCGTCCTGCGCATCCGCCAGGCCGGGAACTTCAACGTCGGGCTCAACCACGTCGCCGAAGTGCTCACGGGCGGAATGTCAGAGAAGATCCAGCGCTGGAAACACGACCAGCTCAGGACCCACGGCATCGGCAAGGACCAGCCGCGTCCCTACTGGGTGGATCTCGGACGCCAGTTGCTGCGGATCGGATTGTTAGCCGCAAGCGAGGACCAGTTTCCCACCGTCTCCGTCAGCCAGCAGGGCATCGATATCCTGAAAAGCCGCTCCACCGTGATGCTCACCCGCCAATTGACCACCCATCGCTCGCAGCCGGCCACCCGCGCGGGCGACATTCCCTGCGACACCGGCCTTTTCGATCGGCTACGTGCCCTACGCAAGGAACTCGCCGACGCCCGCAACGTTCCGCCCTACGTGGTTTTCTCCGATGTCACGCTGCGCCACTTCAGCCGCGACTATCCGCGCGACGAACGGGCGCTGTTGAAGATCCCAGGGGTCGGCGAGAAGAAGCTCGAGGACTATGGCGTTGCGTTTCTAACTGTCATCCGTGACTGGCTGGAAAACAATCCATCGCAGGAATTCGCTGAATTGCCTTCCTCGGTCTCCCAAGCTCCAACACGCAAACCCTCCGAAGGCCTCAGCGACACCGCCGGCGAAACCCTCACGCTTTTGAAACTCGGAAAAACCATCGCTGAAATCGCAACGATCCGTGGCCTCAAGGAGAGCACCATCGAAGGACACCTTGCGGAAGCCATCCTGTCAGGTGAATCGATCGATCCGCGGGCATTGTACTCCGTCACCGAGGAGCGGGAAATGCAGGCAGCGCTTGAAGGCTACGAAGATGTTTCGCTGAAGCCGGTTTACGAACAACTCGAAGGCCGGATCAGTTACGGAAAACTCAGGCTCTTCCGTGCCGTTTCCTCCCGCCTCGCGGCGGCCAAGTGATATGGAGGGTTGATCTTCGGTCAACCCGTGCGGCACGACTATCGTTTGATTCAGAATTCCGGTGAACTGCCCGAAAGGCTTGAGGAGTTGTGTCGAAGGAACTCGAACTGTTAATTGGAGGAGCGTGCTCAATTTCCAAACGGGTTGACCGAAGTTCAACCCTCCTTATGGCTACTACGCAAAGTCGGTTCCTCGGCGAGATCTGAAACATTATAAAATTACCCAATTTACTTATTTTGTGTTGACGCAATTCGATTTCTGTGGTGGATTGCGGCAGGAAAGCAATCCGAAACCACCATGAACTCCGCGACCAAGCCCGCATTCATCGAGATCCGCAACACGCTGGATCGTCTTTGTCGATGCTGCTGAGCGCTTCTTGGAACGCCACCTCCAGGTGGTGATCGGGCGGGAGGGAATCTCGTCCGCCATCTCGCGACCTCGCCCTGTCCTAGGAAAAAATTCCGGGAATCTTACGAGGCCACCGGGTCCGGCGGTCTGCCGCTGATCTGAAACGTTACTCCCGTTCTCTCGTGGAACGACCTGCTTCACATTCAACTTTTTCCAACATAACATCTCATGAAACTTCCTTCTTCTCAATTTCTCCGGCTCGTCGCCGATCTGCCCACCCATTTGTCATCTCCCGCTCTCGAATCCATGGTCCTCGCCTGGGATCATATCGCCGAGCGTTACCTCCGGCGTGTCGAGTCCAACCGCACGTTCGCAGGCCGCGTCCGTTCCATCCGTCTGCTGGCGGTGCATGACGCGGTCCTTTCCATCGTCGATCCGGGTTTCGGCTACATCTTCAAACCGGATGCGGTCACCCGCTCCACCCAGGCGGCGCTCGCAGCGACGGCCCAGGCGGCCCATGACATCCTGGCGGATGCGTTCGATGCGCCGGAAGACCGTGCGGATCTCGGTGATTTGTTAGCGGAGAGCCTGAGTCTGATAGGAAACGCGGCCGAGAGAGCCACCGGAGCCCGCATCGGCGCGGCGAGCGCGGCAACCTATCTGGAAACATTCTCACCGCTGCTGGCGGCTGCCATTCCAACGCAGCGCCAGACGGTGGCCGCCTGACTAACGTCGCGCGCGCGTTCGCGGCCAACCTTGGAACGAGACCCGTCTTTGCTGTGGGTGAGGTTTCCTTCCAGGGTTGTTTTTTCTTACGTAGTCCCTCCTTCAGGAGGTCTTTGGCGAAAGAAAAAACCGCTTGAAAGCGGGACTACGTACAGATAGAAAAAAAAAGGACCGGAAGCAGTGCCTCCGGTCCTTGTCGATTTTCTTCTAT
>JBDSNC010000290.1:0-2772 GCA_039915545.1 Luteolibacter sp. | reverse complement strand
GCCTCCCCACAAATGGGGATCGCCCGGGATTGTCAGGAGTCGGTGGTCGGACGGCAGGCTTGGTCCACCGCCATCACCAATCCGCCATGAGTGAGAATTCCACCAATCCGCCCGTTGAGGCAAGCGGGCCACCCCAACGAAAAAACGCGGAGGATGCCTTGTCAGCCCACCTGCGTTGGATCGCCGGAGTGCGCTACCCCAGCGGCACTGAAATCTGGTGTGCCGACCGCGGCGGAGAAGCCGCCTGGACACCGGACCGCAGGCTCGCCGCAGGTTATCCCTCCGAAACCAGCGCCGCCATGGCTGCCAGGCAGCTTACGGAAGGGAATGCCGTCCCATTCTGGACTCGGGATGGAGACTGAAAACGCTGCCTTACTTCGAAGATTTTTTTTGTGTGTGTTGTGAGAAAGGGGGGAGGGTCCTGGGTTCCCTCCCCCCTTTTTTAAATCCAAACCAGCGCCTTCACCCAGCACGGATTCCCCCGTTCGCGAATGTCCGCCACGTCCCTGCCATTTTAGATGCATCGACTATCCTCACGCTACGCCGTCACCCGTTTCAAGCTCGCCGCCTGGGTGCTGTTTTTCATGTTTCTCATGATCCCCTCGACGTTCGGTGTTCTGATTTACTCGATGGCGACGGTCGACAGGGAGTTCTTGGAGCTTGCCCTCGCTTTCATCGCGGCCACGGCGTTCCTCGCCCTCCTCCAGTGGTGCCTTTCCTTCCGCGCGCGCTGCCCTCTTTGCCACGCCAAGTCGATTTCCCACGACGGCTGCTCGAAGCACCGGAACGCCAGACCGCTGTTCGGTAGCTACCGCCTGCGGGTGGCCTGCACGGTCATTTTCAGGGAATATTTCCGCTGTCCGTATTGCGGTGAATCCACCGCTGTCAAAGCCCGGACGGGTACCCTGCCCACACGGAGGCGATATTGAAACCCACAGGCCCGATCCAGCGGCCTTCAGGGCCAAGCTTCCGCCGTGCATCCGGCGTTCCCGCTTGACGCTCTTTCCCCTGTCCTACTAGCTTCCTCAACCGAGGCGCGTCCCGCCGGACGAGCCTTTCACCCTTATCCAACTCCCAACCTTTTTCCACTGTGGACCTCCAGGAAATCCGTCGAATTGTCGAACTCATGAACGAGCACGGGCTCACCCACTTCGACCTCACCAAGAAGGACTTTCACCTCAAATTGAAAAAAGGCGCCGACCTCGATGACCTCCGCGCCCTGATGGCCGCTATGCCGTCCGCCGCTCCTGCCGGATACGCTCCCGCACCTGCCTCTGCGGCTCCCGCCGCAGGTGCAGCAGCTCCCGCCGCCCCGGTTGCCGAAGGCGCGGAAATCACCTCGCCCATGGTCGGCACTTTCTACCAAAAACCCGCGCCGGACGCCCCGAACTTCGTTGAAGTCGGCTCCACCGTTTCCGTCGGCCAGACGCTCTGCATCATCGAAGCCATGAAGGTCATGAACGAGATCAAGGCCGAAAAATCCGGCACCATCTGCGCCGTCGTCGCCGAGGACTGCACACCGGTCCAATACGGCGACGTCCTTTTCCGTATCAAATGAGTTGATGGTCCATTGTTGATAGTTGATGGGTAGAAAATTCTTCCTCTTCGCTATCAACCATCAACTCCCAACTCTCAACTTCTTCAAAAATGTTCAAGCGTGTCCTGGTCGCCAACCGCGGCGAAATCGCCCTCCGCATCATCCGTGCCTGTCGTGAGCTCGATGTCGAGTCCGTCGCCGTTTACTCCGAGGCGGATGTCGATTCCATGCACGTCCAGCTCGCCGACGAGGCGGTCTGCATCGGGCCCGCGTCGAGCAAGGAATCCTATCTGAAGATCGACCGCATCATCGCCGCCGCCGAGATCACCGGCGCGGACGCGATCCATCCCGGCTACGGATTCCTATCCGAAAACGCGCGCTTCGCGGAAATCTGCGCCAGCTCCGGCATCACCTTCATCGGGCCTTCGTCCTCGGTCATCTCCAAAATGGGTGACAAGGCCACCGCCCGTGCCACCGCGGTTGCGAATGGCGTGCCCATCACTCCCGGCTCGGAAATCATGCCGGATGCCGCGACCGCGCTCGTCAAGGCGAAGGAAATCGGCCTGCCCGTCATGATCAAGGCCACCGCCGGCGGTGGCGGCCGCGGCATGCGTCCCTGTTTCAAGGAAGAGGAGTTCATCAGCCTGTTCCACGCCGCCTCTAACGAAGCGGTCGCCTGTTTCGGCAACGGCGATTGTTACCTCGAAAAGCTCGTCATCAATCCGCACCACGTCGAGATCCAGGTCATCGGCGATTCGCACGGGAACTACATCCACCTCGGTGAGCGCGATTGCTCCATGCAGCGCCGCAACCAGAAGATCATCGAGGAATGTCCGTCGCCGCTCCTCACTCCCGAGCTGCGCGCCCGCATGGGCGAGGCCTCGGTCAATCTGATCAAGAGCATCGACTATCAGAACGCGGGCACCATCGAGTATCTCGTCGATGAAAAGGCCGAGAACTTCTATTTCATGGAAATGAACACCCGGATCCAGGTCGAGCACCCGGTGACTGAGGAAGTCATGGGCTGCGAGCTCATCAAGGAGCAGATTCGCGTCGCCGCCGGCGAGCCGCTTTCCCAGCACGTCCTCAACTCGACTCCGCGCGGCCACTCCATCGAGTGCCGCATCAACGCCGAGGATCCCTTCAACAATTTCACTCCCAGCCCCGGTACCATCGATCTCTGGTACGCTCCCGGCGGCAAGGGCGTTCGCGTCGATACCCACGTCTATTCCGGC
>JBDSNC010000284.1:0-26023 GCA_039915545.1 Luteolibacter sp. | reverse complement strand
GCCCATGAAAACGGCATCATCCACCGCGACATCAAGCCGTCCAACATTCTGCTGGATCTGAACGCTCAGCCGAAGATCGGCGATTTCGGTCTCGCCCGTCCTATCGAGCGGAAAATCGAGGAAGGTGAGGAAATTTTCGGAACCCCGGGCTACACCGCGCCGGAAGTCGTCAACACGCCGAACGCGGTGGACTACCGGGCGGACATTTTTTCCGTCGGCGTTCTGCTGCACGAGCTGCTCACCGGGAAGCTTCCCTCGGAAGACCGCCGTCCACCGTCACTCATTTCAAGATGCGATTCCCGCTTCGACGTGATCGTCCGTCGCGCCACCCATGCGAATCCGGCGGGGCGTTACTCGAGTGCCACGGAAATGGCCAAGGACCTTGCCATCATCGCGACGTCATCCGGCTCGCGGGTGCAGCGCCCGGGAGTCGCCGGAGCACCTGGGCACCCAGGACATCCCGGCCCCCGAGTCGCGGGACCTATCCAGCCCCGGCGCCTGGTGAAGGCGAAAAAGTCGTCGAATTTCTCTTTTTTCTTCATCCTGCTGCTTCTGGCCGCAGGAGGCTTCGCTGCTTACTCCTATCTGAACAAGCCGCCTGAGCCGCCGAAAGCGAGCCCGGCACTACCGCCGAAAACGGTTCCCGCGCCTGTCACCAACCCGCCGGTGGGGTCAGTCGATCCCGAGATCGGGCCGGAAACAACGCCGGAGCCCGAAACTCGCCCGGGCCCCGATCCTGATGCCATCCTGGAATCCAACTCCGAAGCTGCGGCGGAACCGGAAATGGAAGCCACTCCGAAACACACCGAGCCCACGCTGCCGAAATACGATGTTGCCGGGTTTTTCGCGCGTGCCCGCAAGATCATGCAGGAACGGACGGTGCCTCTCGTGGCCGAGCATGATGCCAGATTGAAGGATAATTTCACCGATTTTGAAAGAGCGCTCAAACGCCATGCCCGGAAGGCCGACAAGGACAAGGATGTGTTCCAACGATTGCTCGAACGGCGGATCGAACGATGGAAGGAATCCGGCTTCGTGATTCCGAAAGAAAAGGAAGCCGCGCTGAAGGAAATACCGGAAGTGTCCGAGACTTTTGCCGTCTATATCAAGAAGGAGGTCGCCATCGACGAGGCGTTCCTACAGTCGCTTTCCTCCCTTTCCGGCACCTATGTTCAAGGCATGGAGCTACAGATCGGGCGGCTCAAACCGGAAAACGACGTCCCGGCCATCGAGCTGATCGAGAAGGAAATTGCCAGCGTCAAGGAGTCGCCCCAGTATTTCGCGGACTTGATGTTGGGCAAGTCCACGGTCGGCGAGGAGTAGAACGGTTTTTTCCTCCGCCGGGTCCACACTTCCACTGGCGTGGGTGGCATTTCCAATTATCGTTCGGCGTGCCCCGAGCTGATAAGAAAACCCCCTCCCGTCCCACACCACCTGCCATCGTTTTACGCGGATGCAGGCAACACAACCTCAAGGGCCTCGATCTCGACATTCCCCTCGGGAAACTCACCGTGGTCACCGGTCCGTCCGGTTCCGGGAAATCCTCGCTCGCTTTTCACACGCTCTACGCCGAGGGCCAGCGCCGCTACGTCGAGACCTTCTCGCCTTATGTCCGGCAGTTTTTCGACCGCATGGACAAGCCAGCCGTCGACCACATCGAAGGCATCCCGCCTGCGATCGCCATTGAGCAGAAAAACCACGTTCGCACCACCCGCTCGACTGTCGGCACCCTCACCGAAATCAACGATTACCTCAAGCTGCTCTTCGCGCGCCTTGCCATCGGCTACGATCCGAAAACCGGTGAGACCATCCAGCCGGACTCGCCGGAATCCGCTGCTGCCTGGGCAGCCGGAAATCTGACAGGAAAGCCCGTCCTCGTCACATTCCCCATTCCCATCCCCGCTGACGCGAAATCCGAAGACCTCTTTCCCTTTCTCAACGCCCAAGGCTACCTCCGCATCCTCCTCGACGGGGAAATCGTCCGCACCGACGAACCGCGCGCGGCGAAATTTGTTTCTCAGGTCATCCACGTCGTCCAGGACCGCCTCACTCTAACGCCTGAAAACCAGCCCCGCCTCCTCGAAGCCCTTGAAGCCGCCTTTACCCTCGGCAAAGGAACATCCACGATCCACGATCCGCAATCCACGATCACGAAGTCGTTCACGACGAGTTGGACCAACCCGAAAACCGGCTTCACCCTCCGCGCTCCCACTCCCGCGCTCTTCTCGTTCAATAGCCCGTTAGGTGCCTGCCCCAAATGCCGCGGCTTCGGCCGGGTCATCGGCATCGACCTCGAAAAAACCGTCCCCGATCCCTCGCTCTCCATCGCCAAGGGAGCCATCAAACCCTTCCAAGGCGAGCGTGGCGACGAATGCCAGCGCGACCTCGTCCGAAACTGCAAGGAGCGTGGCATCGACATCAAAACTCCGTGGGAGGATCTATCCGACGATGAGCGCGACTGGATCTATTACGGCGACCGCAGGACCGGCGACCTCTCGCCGGAAGCGCTGGAAGAACTCTGGCAGTCTGGCAACTGGTATGGCGTCAAAGGCTTCTTCGACTGGATGGAAACCAAGGCCTACAAGATGCACGTCCGCGTCTTCCTCAGCCGCTACCGCTCCTACACCACCTGCGGCGCGTGTCGCGGCAAACGCCTGCAGCCAGAATCCCTTTGCTTCAAGGTCAACTCCCGAACTCTCCCCGATCTCTGGGCCCTTCCGATTGCCGAACTACTGCCATTCGTCTCTGAGCTGAAATCCGGAATCGCCAGCCGCCCCGCGGATGCGACGCTCGACCTTGTCGTCAACGAAATCGAATCCCGTCTCACCTACCTCGACCAGGTGGGCCTCGGTTATCTCACGCTGGACCGCGCCACCCGCACGCTCTCCGGCGGAGAGGTCGAGCGGGTCAATCTAACGACCTGTCTCGGCGCTGCGCTCACCGGCACGCTCTTCGTGCTCGACGAGCCGACCGTCGGCCTCCACCCGCGCGACATCGATCGACTTGTCGGCGTCATGCACGGCCTGCGCGACAAGGGCAACACGCTCGTCGTCGTTGAGCACGAGCAGACCGTCATGCAGGCCGCCGACCACCTGGTCGACCTCGGTCCCGGCGCAGGCTCCTACGGCGGAACCTTGATCTATCAGGGTTCTCCGGTGCCCTCCAAAAAATCAAAAATCAAAAATCAAAAATCATCAATCGGCACTCTCCCGTGGCTCACCGGAGAAAGATCCATCGCCATCCCCGCCAAGCGCCGCAAACCGGGCAAGCAAATTCTCAGCGTCAAGGGCGCGACCAAGCACAACCTGAAGAAACTCGATGTCGAGATTCCGCTCGGCCTATTCGTCTGCCTTACCGGAGTTTCCGGCTCCGGGAAATCCACCTTCGCCCACGACATTCTCTATCTGAATCTCGCCCGCAAACTCGGTCAGGAAGCCGACGGCGATGCCGCGCTCATCAAGGAACTGACCGGCTCGCAGCATCTCCATGGCGTCGAGCTCGTCGATCAGACCGCCGTCGCCCGCACCCCGCGTTCGACGCCTGCGGTTTTCCTGGGTGCCTTTGATCCCATCCGCCAGCTCTTCGCCCTCACGCCCGATGCCAAGGCCCGCGAGCTAACCACCGGCTTCTTTTCCTTCAATTCCGGTGAAGGCCGCTGCGACCGCTGTGCCGGTAATGGCTTCGAAAAAGTGGAAATGCAGTTTCTATCCGATCTTTACGTCACCTGTCCGGACTGCAGCGGGCGTCGCTACAAATCCTCCACGCTTGATTTCCTCTATCTCGGGAAATCCGTGGCGGATATCCTCGATCTGACGGTGGTGGATGCCATCGCTTTCTACGCTGAGATCGCCGGCCTTCCCCCCGCGATTGCCAAGCGCCATCAACAGATCGTCCGGCTCCTCGCGCCGCTCGTCGAAGTCGGCCTCGGCTATTTGAAACTCGGCCAGCCGCTGAACACCCTGTCCGGCGGCGAGTCCCAGCGCCTGAAACTCTGTCAGCTCCTCTCCACCACCTCATCCAGCGCGAAACTCCTCATCCTCGACGAGCCCACCACCGGCCTGCATTTCTCCGATATCGAAAACCTCCTCGGCGTTTTCCAGAAACTCGTCGATTCCGGCCACTCGCTCCTGGTCATCGAGCACAACCTCGACGTCATCAAATCCGCCGACTGGATCCTCGACCTCGGCCCCGAAGCCGGCAAACACGGCGGCCAACTCGTCGCCCAAGGCCCGCCCGAAAAAGTCGCCAAAGCCGGCACCCCCACCGCCGGTTTCATCAAGCAAGCGCTGGGCCTCGCCCCTTCTTCCTCTTTCCATCAACCATCAACTCTCAACCATCAACTCTCTTCCAACAGCATCACCCTCCGCGGTGCCCGCCACCACAACCTGAAGAACATCTCCGTCGACATCCCGCGCGATCAGCTCGTCGTCATCTCCGGTCTATCGGGTTCCGGCAAGTCCACGCTCGCCTTCGACATCCTCTTCGCCGAGGGCCAGCGCCGCTTCCTCGACTCCATGTCCGCCTACGCCAGGCAGTTTGCCGAGCAGCTGGAAAAACCCGAGATCGACCAGCTCGCCGGCCTTCCTCCCACTGTGGCCATCGAACAGCGTGTCTCGCAAGGCGGCGGCAAATCCACCGTTGCGACCGTCACCGAACTCTGGAACTTCATTCGTCTGTTATATTCGAAACTCGGCACGCTCTACTGCCCGGACTGCCAAGTTCCTGTGGAGAAACAATCACTGTCCGCCATCGAAAACACCATCCGCGCCCATTTGAAAAAAGGTCCGGTGATGATCCTCGCCCCGCTCATCAAGGGCCGCAAAGGCTTCCACACCGAAGTCGCGGAGTGGGCGGTGAAACAGGGATTCAGCCGCCTGCTCGTTGACAAACAATTCAAGGATGCCGAGGGCTTCACCCGACTCGAACGTTTCAAGGAACACGACATCGACGTGGTTGTGGCCGAGATCTCCAAATCCTCCATCGACATGCCGTCCACCGTTGAGAGAGCTCTAACTATCGGCAAGGGCCTGATCAAGCTCTTCACCACGGACAAGAAATTCAGCCTGCTTTCCACCAAATCGAGCTGCCCGAGCTGTAACAAGTCGTTCGAGGAACTCGACCCGCGGCTCTTCTCGTTCAACTCGCCGCATGGTTGGTGCACCGGATGCCGCGGCCACGGCAAGGTGCCGAAACGCCGCCAGCACCTCGACACTTCGCGCTTCGACTCCGTGCTGGAGGCGGAAATGGATGCGGACCGCGCCATCGAACGGATGGACGACGTCGAACTCATCGAATGCCCCGAGTGCCACGGTTCGCGCCTCAATGACATCGCCTCGGCGGTGCAGTTGAAAGGCACTCCGGTCGCCTCGCTCGGTCATCTTTCCATCGATTCCGCAGCGTCGCATTTCCACGGAATCACCTTCCCGGAAGACCGCGAAACCCTGATCGCCCGCGACATCCTGCCCGAGATCCGCCAGCGGCTTTCGTTCCTCCAGGAAGTCGGTCTCGGCTACCTCCAACTTGATCGCTCAGGCAATACTCTATCAGGCGGTGAGTCCCAGCGCATCCGCCCCGCCGCGCAGCTCGGTTCGAACCTCCGTGGCGTGCTCTACGTTCTCGACGAACCCACCATCGGCCTCCACCCGCGCGACAACGCCGCGCTCCTGAAAACCCTCGTCGCCCTCCGCGATCAGGGGAACTCCCTCATCATCGTCGAGCACGACGAGGACACCATCGCCGCCGCCGACCACCTCATCGATCTCGGCCCCGGTGCCGGCCGCCTCGGTGGCGAAATCGTCTATCAAGGAAAGCCACCGATCATCTCTTCTTCTAACTCTCAACCATCAACCCTCAACCATCAACTCAAGTCCCCCACCTACCGCGCCCTCTCCGCCGTGATGAACCACCCCATCCGCGGTGCCCGGCGCCCGGTGAAAAAGGACCATCCGTTCCTCACGCTTGAGGATTGCACGGCGAACAATCTGAAAAAGGTGACCGCAGCGTTTCCTCTCGGCCGCCTGACCGTCCTGACTGGGATTTCCGGTTCCGGAAAATCCTCGCTGATGCATTCCTGCGTCGCCGCGCTTTTCAAGAACGAAGCGAAAACCACGAAGGTGAAGAAGACGCAGCTTCCGTTCGGAAAAACCAACGGCGAGAAGGCGATCAAGGCCTGCTATGAAGTGGATCAGTCGCCCATCGGCAAGACCTCGCGCTCGTGTCCGGCGACTTACGTGAAAGTCTTTGATCACATCCGCGCGCTCTTCGCCCAGCTTCCCGAAGCCCGCATGCGCGGTTTTGACGTCTCGCGGTTTTCCTTCAACACCGAGGGTGGCCGCTGTCCGGAGTGCAAGGGCAACGGCCGGGTGAAACTCGAAATGGATTTCCTGCCGTCCACTTGGGTGCATTGCGAATCCTGCAACGGCCAGCGCTACAATCCGGCCACGCTGGAAGTCACTTTCCGTCAGAAAAACATCGGGCAGGTGCTCGCCATGACGATTGACGAGGCCTCCGCCTTTTTCGAATCCCAACCACGCATCTCCCATCCGCTCAAACTGATGGCGGACACCGGCCTCGGCTACCTCCAGCTCGGCCAGGCATCGCCCACTCTCTCCGGCGGTGAGGCCCAGCGCATCAAGCTCGTTTCGGAACTCGTCAAAGGCCGCGGCATCAAGGCCACGCTGAACAACGCCCATTTCACCCAGCGCAACCTCTATCTGATCGAGGAACCCACCGTCGGCCTCCATCTTGAAGACGTCCAGCGTCTCATCGACGTGCTCCACCGCCTAGTTGACGAAGGCCACACCGTCATCGTCATTGAGCACCACATGGCCGTTGCCGCCGAAGCGGACTGGATTCTCGACATCGGCCCCGAAGCAGGGGAGTCCGGTGGGAAAATTGTCGCCGAAGGCCCGCCGGAAAAGATCGTGAAATCGAGAATCTCCCGCACCGCGCCGTTCCTCAAGACCGCCCTGCGGCTCTGAATTTCAGAAGCTTAGCCGTGATTTGGAACATTAGGGATGAGCAAGTTACAATGAAGTGCGGCCTGAACGCAGATTTTATCGAAAACTAGCTGATTGGTCTTGCTGATGAGGATTTATTGGTAGTTAGATCGCCTGTTGCGCGTATTTTGCTTTTGACACCTAATCATTTTCTCCCATGCATCTTGCCTTCAGTCGTTTCCTCCGTGTTCTGATTCCTGTTTTCATCGGTTTGGCCGGACTGGCAACCGCTGCCGTTTCAGGTAATTTCGTCCAGCTCCTTCCTGATCCGGCACGTCCGAGGCTCTACGCCGTCAACAGCAACGGAAAAACGGCCGACGGCTCGATTCTGGTGATCGACACCCAGACCCGGGTGACGATTAAGGAAATCTTCGTGGGAAAGGAACCCACCGACATCGATCTCACCGAAAACTCGGCCGAGCTGCTAGTGATGAATACTACGGACCGCTCGATTTCGCGGATCGATCTTACCAGCCTGAGCGTCACCTCGACGCGTCAACTTACCGACTTCGACACACACAACGAGGATTTCGGCGGGCACGTTGCCGATGGGCCGGGAAACATCATTTACTATGTGGATGAGCAGGGGGGGCCACGCTTGCGCGTGTATGATGCGGTCAAGGGAACCGTTTTGCAAACGCTCGGAGCCGTCACCACGGGGACCGGGGACGACCACGGGTTCGGTGACATTGTCGTGAGTCCCGATCGGAAAACCCTGTTTGGCTGGGTGCAATACGGCGACGGGGTGGGATGGGTAGGATCCTACATCGTACGTTACGACATCGCGGCGGATGGAAAACTGACTTTCGCGGGGCAAGGGAATTACTCCGATCCCACGCCGTTGAAGCGCGAGCCTTTCGACTCCAAGGCTCTGATGACCGCGGATGGCAGCCAGCTGATGATCAAGAACCGCTTGGTACAGCAGACAAACCTCAACCGCTTCCCTGTCATCTATCCTGCCGGGATTTATTCGATGTCGTCGAACGGGAGTATCGTCGCCACCTCCAGCGCGATTCTCTCCGCTGCGGACGGGGCGAGTTTAGCCACCCTGCCAGTAACCGCGACCGTGCAGGCGATCCTCCCCGACAACACGGCCATGGCCTATTTCAACGGGGCTGCCCAGTCAATCGAGTGGGTGGATCTTGTCGCGACCGTCGGGAGCGGAGCGCTCGGGCTAACGGTATCGCCGGCGGAGGGCGCGATCGTTACAGCTCCCGCCAGGTTGGATTGGTTTCCCACGTCCGGGATTTCGCGTTATCAGGTCTATCTCGGGACGATCCGCGGCGACGTCGAAGCAGCGACCATCACGTCGCCGTTATTTCTCGGAGAAACGGCTGTTCCCACGCTGAATCTGATCGCGCCGCTGCTGGGCGGGCAGAATTATTTCTGGCGGATTGTTCCAGAGGGAGCGGATGGATCGCCGATCGGGACGGGGATCACGCGTAGTTTCCATGTTTCAAATGTAACCCTCTCCAAATCCTCCATCAAGGCGGAGACCGTGGTGGGGGTGACCCGCCATGTGGAAACGATCAATCTGCAGTCGCAGGGCGCGCAAACTTGGACCGCGGCCTCGAATGTTCCTTGGCTGACGTTCCAGAATATCAGCGGGACGGCCCCCGGAGACCTTGTCGCGATTTTTAACAGTTCCGCCCTCAAAGTGGGAAGTTACACGGGCAAGATCACGATGACGGCAGGCGGAGATTCGTTCGTCATTCCCGTCACGCTGCGGGTTTATGCGGCGGATTTCAAATTCGTCGAAGCGGATTTGTCGCTGCCGTGGATTTATGTTGTCTCAGAAAGCGCGAGCCCGGCAGGCCAGCCAGCGTTTCTGTTGCGGATCAATACAGCTACGAATCTGATCGAATCCGATGTGCCTTGCGGACGCTCGGTGCAGGATCTTGCGATCCACTATCCGGAGAACCGGATTTATTTGACCAACTGGGAAACGGGCATCGTCCGGGCGTTTGACCGGGGATCTTTCCAGCAAGCGCGAACCTATCAGATGGAGCCGGGTCCCCAATCGGGCGGCGCTTGGCGGATCGCCGCAGGCAAAAGTGGAAGAGTGATCCTGGAGGGAGCGAACAGCCCCGCCAAAATGCAGTTGCTCAACACCGCCAGTGGAGAGGTGATCGCGGCGAAGGATTCGGAATACGGCGGTATCAGCGGCGGATCCGATCCCACCGGCCGGTATTACTTTCACACGGGAGAGGGCTTGATGACCCGGTTTGATCTGGCTGCGGATACATTTTCGGCGGTGGGCACCACCACGGTTCCGGCGAACGGCTCCATAATGATGGTCGCGGATGGCTTGAAAATTGTCGTGGGAAATTCGATTTTCAATTCCCAACCCGCGCTTCAGTTCACTCTGCCGTCGAATGTTTTTGGTGCGACGCAGCACGGTGAACTGCTTTTCTCGGCCACCAAGGTTTACAATGGCAGCAATGGTGCGGAGCTCGCGACCTTGCCCGTCTCCACTTCGGTCAAATGCGTCAGCGGCGACCAAACGAAGCTCTATCAATTTCCTGCGCGGACGAATGTCTTCCAAGTGTTGAATCTCTCCGGCGTCGGCGGCATATCATCGGGCGTGCTGACACCGGGTATCCCGGACGGTTCCGCCGTGGTCTCCAATATGCCGGAGCTGAGCTGGTCGAAGAAAAATGAGGCGATCTCTTACAATGTCTATCTGGGCAGCTCGGCGTCCGCCGTGGGGGCCGCCACACCCGCTTCGCCGGAATTTGTGGGAAACACGACGACCACCAGTTGGACCGGTTCCTTGCCACCCGTCGAATTCGGGAAAACCTATTGGTGGCGTGTCGATATCGTGGGTTTCAGTTCCAAGGTTATAGGATCTATCTGGTCTTTCAAAACTCCGGTCGTGGATGTGATGCCACGCGCGATCGAATTGGACTATCCGTCAGGCAGTCTCATTCCGGTGCAACGGCTTGACCTGACTTCGCGCATCACCGTGCCAACGGCGGGCGCGCCGGTGCCATGGACCGCTACGACGACCACTCCCTGGATTTCACTACGCAATGCCGTGGGCAGCACGCCCGGTTTGATCGAGTTTGAGATTCAAACCGCCGGCCTGCCTGCCGGATTGAATTCGGGTTCGATTACGGTTCAGGCGAATGGTGACTCGTTCAGTGTTCCTGTGCGGCTGCGCCTCAAAGCGCTCGATATCATCAAACTCGTCGCCCATCCCGCACGGCAGGTCGTTTACGGAATCAGCACTCGGCCAGGCGAAGGATCGCCATCGTTGTTAGTGGAAATCGATGCGGCCAGCGCTGCGGTGATCCGGACGATGCCCGTCGGCTGGAATGCCACCGATGCCGATTTCGATCCGATTGCCGGAAAGATTTACATCACCAACTTTGGGTATGCCGAAACCCGGGTCGTCGATGTGAATGCCTGGACCGAGCTGTCTCCGCTTTTGCTGGGAGCGGATGTTTACCAACTGGAAATTGCCTCCGAGAACCGCCTGCTAACGGAGACTTCCGAGCAATGGGCCCAGATCACGTTGTGGAATTCAAGCAAGGTAGGGCAACTTGCCACTGTAACGTCCATCCGCGAGGGCGGTGGCCTGGCCGATCCGACAGGGGCGTTTTATTACCACGCCGACTCCAACAGTTCGGGGGCCGTGATTTCCAAGTATCGCATTTCAAACGATCAAATAACCATGGTGGCCGCGAGTCCCGTGATTGACTATGGCTCGCGCAATCTGGTTCTCAATGGAACCGGCTCGAAGCTATTCTGGCAAGGGCGGGTGCTCGATGAAAACTTGCACGTCATCGGTAGAGTTCCGTCGGAGGTTTATGCCACGAGTTTCAACGGCGAGGTCGCAGTGGGTGCGAACGAGCTGTGGTGGAGTGACAGCGGGACGTCGGCTGCCTTGCTGCCATTCGCAAGCACGTTCGCCGCGGTTTCGGCGGGGGACAAAAGCCTCGTCCGTTTCAATGCCTCGGCGAAGACTCTCCACGCGATCCCGCTTGCCAGTTTGGGGGATTTTCCGGGGCCGTCGCCACGCCCTGGCCAGGAACTACCAACCAGCCCGACCCGGCTGAGTTGGTCGCCCGTTGCCGGAGCGACCGGCTATCAGGTTTATATCGCGGCGGATGCCGCGGCTTTGCTGGAGATGACGGCTCCGGTGGCGACCGTCCCGACGAATTTCTATGACCTCCCTTCAGTCCTTGCCCCCGGACAATTTTATTTCTGGCGGGTCGATGCAGTCACCGGAGCCGGAGTGACCACGGGCAAGAGCCAGTCATTCGGAGTCCGTTTCCCCGAGGGAGAAGTGCTGCCATTTCCCGTCGGTGGTGCGCAGGGGATTTCCGCATCGATTTCCGGCGACCATTTGGTCGTCGGATCGCCGGGTTCTGCCCATTTTTGCGTGTTTGACTCCGTCACAGGCGTCACCGGGCCGGCACAACAATTAGCCACCCCCGGCAACAATTTTGAGTATTCTTTCGGCAATGCGGTGGCGGCGGATACTGGAAAAATATCGGTGGGCGCCAACAAGGTGAACAATCCGTTGGATCGCAGCGGTGCCGCCTTTGTTTTTCGTCCCGACGAATTTGGATCGTGGGAAGGAAGCGAGGCGCTTTCGCCGCCTGTTCCGTCCCATATCGAGGCATTCGGGAGCGGATTGGCAGAGGTTGGAAATCAGATGCTGGTGGGAACCGGAGCTTCTACAGCAAGTGCCGGCCGGGTGGCCTATTACATTACCGAACCCGCTGTCGAGCGGATGCAGGTTTTCAGCGCGGACGACGGCGCATCGGCCGATGGATTCGGGCAAGTGATCGCGATGGACGGAGACCAGGCAATCATTTCCGCACCGGGAAGCGGATCGATCGGCAATCGTTCGCCAGTGATTTATGCGTTTGTCCGCTCGCCGGTGACAGGCTTGTGGAAACAGACTCAACGGATCCCGATTCCAAGCGCGGTAGCTTACAAGGTCGCTGGCACTGCGCTCGCGTTCTCGGGAAATTATTTTGCGACTAACAACCCAGGTGCCGGCACCGTTGAGGTTTTCACCAAAGATGCTTCCGGGTTGTGGAGCCCTTCCGCGACCATCAAGCAATCCAGTATTGCCGGGAGTTCGAGTTCCTCGTTCGGAAGCGGATTGGCATTTTCGGGTGATCAGCTTTTCATCGGTGACAGCGCGGCAAGCCACGTGGGTGCCACCGGAGGAGCGGTGTTCAGCTTCAGGAAATCGTCCAACGGTTGGTCCGTGGGGCCTGTGATCGTGCCTCGGACTGAAGGCTACGGCGCCTTCGGCAGCGCTCTCGCCGCGCGCGACGGCTGGCTGCTTGCGACAGGCGGATCCTCTGGGCTGGCATGGCTATTCCGGGTGGACAGCTCCGCCAACCATGCACCCCGTTTCGTGGATAAGATTCCTTTGCAAGTTGTCCGGGGAAGATCGTTCGTTGCCGAAATCCATGCGGACGATGCGGATGGAAATAGAGATCTGGTCTTTGATTTGCTACAGGGCCCTGCGTGGCTCTCACTGTCTAACGGGGGCGGCGGAAAGGCGACTCTTGCAGGACTGCCGGATGTCGGTTCCGCGGCTTCTCAAACCGTGCAAATCCGGGTCAGGGATTCCGCCGGAGCCCAAGCGGTTTACACCTATCAGCTTTCCCTGCTGTCAGCTGCGAGCTTGCCTGTTTTGACCTTGGAACCGGCTGGCGGGAAGTTAGGAGAAGGGCAGCAAATCGAACTGAACGCGGCGGTCTCCGGCATCGGTCCTTTCAATTGGCAATGGTTCTTCGACGGGAAGCCGCTTGCCGGCGCAAACCTTTCCAGTCTTGTCATTGGGGAAGGTTCTCCGGACAATTCCGGAACTTATTCCGTTAGTGTTTCGAACTTGGTCGGGCAGGACGACTCTTCCGGCGCAGTCATCCAGGTCCAGCCTGCGAATCGACTTGGGGGCGACTGGCCGATGTTCGGGGGGAATTCACGCCATACCGGTTTTCAGCCGGCGAGGCTCGGCAAGCATCGCTTGGTGCCCGTGTGGACCCAACAGGTTCACCCGTCCAGCCCCCTGCACCGGGTGGCAACCGGCGATGGAAAGGTCTACGCGACCCCGCTCTACGGTAACGCGCCGGTGGTCACGGCGCTTGACTTGGCAACCGGTGAACCGGTTTGGACTCATGCCTTCAATTGGAATTATACGCTGAATCCTCCGGCCTATCACAACGGACGGGTTTACCTCCAGCGGGTGAACAACAATTCCGACACCCAACTCTGGGCGCTCGCGGCGGGCGATGGAGGCGCGGTGTGGTCGGCTCCTCACGCCGCGCAATGGGACCAGTACGAGTCCCCCACCGTGACCGACGCAGGAATATGGATCAACGGCGGCAATACCGGCGGACTGTATGGTTTCGATCCAGCGGGAAGCCAACGGTTCTTCCGGGACCTGGAACAATATGACAAGTGGACTCCGACGGTTTCCAACAACCGCCTGTTCAGTTGCGTTGCCGGGGATTTCCAAGAGCACAATCCGGCGGATGGAAACAAACTGTGGTCGGTCAATACCTTGTCGCAAACCGATGGATCTAAGATCGCCTCGATCTCCGCAGTGTCTGGAAATACCGCCGTCGTCATCAACACCACGGAGATGGTCTGCATCAATCTCGTTTCCCGTTCCATCCGTTGGCGACATGGCGGGACATTCACCGGTACTCCGGCGATTGCGGGAGGAAGAGTGTATGGAATCCAGGACAAATCTGTGGTGAGCTACTCCCTGACGGATGGCACTCCCGGACCGGTGGTGAGTATTCCCGGGACCATTGTGTCCGCCCAACCGCTGCTGTTGATGGATTACCTCTTTGTCGCCAGCGCTTCGAATACCTATATGATCGACCGGGCGACTTCCACCATCTTTCAATCGTTCACGGGCGGTGGCTTCCTCAGCTTCGCGCAGGGACGCCTTCTTGCGGCAGGTACGGATGGGACTCTCCACGCTTGGTCTGCCGCGACCCACTTGATGTTTTTCGCTCAACCTCCGCCGGTCGTTGCCAGCGCTACTGCGGGCGGTTCACAGTTGGATTTGGCCGAGTGGATGGTCGATCCAGATGGCGACGAAACCCATCAGTGGGAAATCCTGGAGAACTCCAACCCGTCGATTTTCTGCGATATTCGGATAGATCAGGCGGGGCTGCTGCAAATTGCCTACGCACCTTATGTGAGCGGCTCTTCCACCATGACAGTCGGGGTCAGGAACGCAGCCGGCGCTTCGGCCGCTACGACCATTTCGATCACGCTTCCCGGACTGCCGGCTCCGTCGGTAAAAATAAATCCACGGATCCGCTTGAACCGCTCGACAGGTTTGTATGAGCAAAAAGTGACCGTGAAGAACCTCGCGGGCCGACCCATCGCCGGGTTCGACCTGAAGGTTTCCTCACTCGGCAAAAGAGTGAAGCTCTACAACGGCACCACCGATAAACCAGGCAAAGGTCGGTATTCCTACCGCAAACCAATAGCGGCCGGCCAGTCGGTGGTGGTTGTGTTGAAATACTACTCCAGGACCCGCGGCACCATACCCCAACCCGTGATCAAAGTGCAGCTGTTCACCCCGGCCGTCACCGTTGTCACCACCGCGAAACGAGCTGCGGTTGTCAGTGCGATCGTAGCACCAGCTTTACCACCTTTTGCGGTGAGCAGGATCGACAGACGGGCCGATGGTAGCGTGGCCCTCGAATTCCACACCGAAGCCGGACGTTGGTATCGTATGCATTTCAGTGACGACTCGAGCTACTGGAAATCCTGTTCCAACCCCATCCAAGCCGGAGCGGAAACCTTGGAGTGGATCGATCGCGGCCCGCCGTGGACCGATCAGCTGCCATCGGAAGTTCCAAGGCGATTCTATCGTGTGGAGCGCTTGCCGCCTTGATTTGAACGAAACCTTTTCCATGAGATCCACCTCTACCTGGCTGTCCTGTCTCATTGCCTGAGGGACACCTCGTTTCATGGCATTACGTGATCGCGTAATGCTTTCTGCTTGGCTGATGCGGAAACGCTTGATATTCAATCGATGTTGATCTCCTCCTTCCAGCCGTCCCGGATCCTGATTCTGTTGCTTGCCTCGTGCTTCATTTGGATCGGTGCCATCGCACTCGCGATCGTGTGTTTCATGGGCACAACCGTGACCACCGGCTGGATCATCGCGGGCGCACTTCTTGTGGCGCTGGCGGTCTGGGTGATCGTGATGGCGGGTGAAATCCGCAATGCGGTCAATCATTCCGATCACTTTGAACCGGAAAGAACCGTGCCTGTCCCAACCCCGGACGAGGAAAGCGGACTTTTCATGGCATCTGGCTCCGAACCCAAAAATGCCCGGGCCGAAGAACCGGTGATTCACGCCAGACGGGTGGCTCTGAGGTTCCGCAGTCGCTCACGGACCGGTTTTTCCCTGCCGCGCGGACCGGCTGCCGGGCGCTGATTCCTTGATGAAATTCCACCCGAGGTTTGACATCGCCGCCCGGACGGAAACATTGGTGGCCATGTACGAGGCAGCAGGAAAAATCAAACTGATCAACGACACCCAGAGTTTCCCCAGCGGTTTCACCAAGCGTGAATTCGTGGTGACCACTTCGAACGACAAATTTCCGCAGGACCTCAAGTTCGAGGTGGTGAAGGACAAGTGTTCGCTGCTCGATTCCTACAAGTCAGGTCAGGAAGTGCAGGTGACTTTCGACATCCGTGGAAACGAATACAACGGGAAGTATTACGTCAGTCTCTCCTGCTGGAAAATCCAAGGGGCGGACGGCTCGGCAGAACCTTCCCGCTCTTCCGGGGGATCCGCCCGCAGCCAGTCGCCCGCCAGCGGCGAGCCTGCCTTGAGCGATCTGCGTCAGGATGACGATTTCGACGACGACGTGCCGTTCTAACGAGCGTCCGGCGGTCGGCAGAAAAACGTTGTGTCCGGGATGGTTTCAAGTAGTTTGCAGGGTGGAATGAACCTTTCCAAACGTCATGAACCCGCCCACTGAAAACCTGTCACCGCTCGCCCTGAAAATCGCCGAAGCGGAAACCAAACTGGAGAACCTCGCCACCGCCGTCGCAGAAATCGGGATGCCCGCCGCGACGGAACTCCGACGTTGGCTTGAGGTGTTGAGGATTGAGGAGAAGGCGCTGAAGCGGAATTTCGAGGAATCGGTCAGCCGGGGCGAGCCGGATTCCATCAGAATGGCTAAAATCGAGTCGCTGCTGGAACACATTGAACGTGAAGAGGCTTCGATGGGGCATGAGGTGGATTTCCTGCATCAGTCCGTGCCTTCTTCGATGAGTGTGGTGGCCGAGGCCGGCGCGCATGTGGTCGATTTGTTATCCCGCGGGGTGAAGCGCGTCATCGGCGATCACCATCCGCTCGGCAGTTCGGTTTTCGTCAATCACACCCACGACAATCTGGTCGACTACCACGGTCTCGTGGAAAAGAAGCCGGAAGTTTCCGGGAAAAATACTGCGGACGGTTGAGTCGTTCTTTTGCTTGCCGGATTTTTCCAAGTTTGCCACCGTCTGCGGTCGTGAACTTTTCGAATTACCTCCACATGGATCCCCACCTCCTGCTGGGCCTGATCAATACCGAACTGAGGAATCACTGCAGGACTCTGGAGGATCTGGTGAAAACCCACAATCTCAGCGAACCCGAACTCCTTGAAAGGCTGGCGAGCGCGGATTATATCTATCAGCCGGAGAACAACCAGTTCCGCTGATTTCAAAATCGAATGGGGCGCTGGCGGGAGGTGTCCGCCGCGTCTCCTGCCCGTCAAAAGAAGCGCCCGGTCTCCTGTGAGGGAAACCGGGCGCTTTTGAAAAACGTTATGTGGGAAACGTTGGATTACCAACGACCGCCGCCGCCGCCACCGCCGCCACCGCGACGATCACCACCGCCGCCGCCGCCGCCTTTGTAGCCACCGCCGCCGCCGCCACCTTTGTAGCCACCGCCGCCGCCACCACCGTAGCCGCCACCACCACCGCCGCCGCCGTAGCCACCACCACCGCCGCTAGGACGTGATTCTTTAGGCTCGGATGCGTTCACGCGGAGAGGGCGACCGTTGTAGTCTTTGTCGTTGAGGGCCTCGATGGCCGCATTCAACTGGCTTTGATCACCGAGGGTCACGAAAGCAAATCCTTTGGATTGCCCGGTTTCACGGTCGGTGATGATTTTGACCCGTTCGACGGGTCCGAAAGCGGCGAAGAGTTCGGAAACGTCGCCTTCAGTTGCAGTGTAGGGCAGGTTGCCCACGTAGATGTCCATTTGATTCAATTCTAATGACGCCATATTGATAGAGCACTTCGGCGGATCATGGCGTCACAGATCGAACAAAGAGCGAGAAAACAAACTTTCGCCGTCCAATCGACCCGTTAATAGGCTGGATAAAACGGGAATGGCAACAATTCATTTCATTTATATTTCAGGGAGTTCCATGAATTTCGCTAAAACCCCGCCATGGGATTGCCGTGTGGCATACCGCAGAAGGGAATTCGGGTGTCGCGATGCATTGCTCCGATACCCGCCTCTTGCCTGGGACCGTGGTTGGTGGCATCTTCCCGCAGCCGCCGGGCGTCATGATTCGCCGGTGGCAAAGAGACACGAACCATGCCCTCACGCGGACGCCACCAGAGTTCCTCCAAGGAATGCCACCGGATCATGCGTCGGATCGAGGCGATGGACGGAGTCATCGGCGTGATCATCGGGCGATCCTACGGCGGGAAATCGCTGGGGCAGGGGAGCGGCACCGGTTCCATCAGAATCCAGCGCAAGGTCTCCGGTGGACTCAAGGCAGTGACTCAATCGGAGAAAGGGCTGCAGGAGATTTTCATCCGAACCGAAGCCGGAATGGAGGATGCTGTGGCCGGGGAGGTCCTGAAATTGTAGCCAGTTGTTTCCGCGTCAGTAGGTGACTGAAAATCGGATCTACTACGCACAAGCGTAATATTGGATCGGGCCCGGCCGTGGTTGACTGTGAAGAGTCCGGTTCACTTGAGGAGTGAGAGGCCCCACCCCGATGAAAACATTCGCCAACCAACGTTCCGCCAGAGGAATGACCCTGCACGAAGTGGCATTTGTCATCATGGTCCTGCTTTCCCTGTTCTCGATCGTATTTATCGGATCGCGGGCGTGGATGCGGGGATCCGACCGGTCGGGCTGCATCCTCAACATCCGCAACGCGCAGATCGCGGTGAGGGCTTATCAGGATGTCAGAGGCTTGCCGGTAGGGACGCCCATCAACATGTCCACCGATCTGATCGGACAGGGGAAATTTTTCAAAACGAATCCGCAGTGCTCGGGTGGCGGCTGCTACCACCAAATTGGACACATTCCCTCTCTCGGCGAACTGGCGCTCTCGTGCAGCCTTTCGGGCAACGACGCGCATGTCCCGGCGGATTCATCGGACTGGTGAAGGCTGGGGGGAAATCCCGGTTGCCCGGAACCGCCGCTGTGTGGAAAATCCACGCATGACCGCCATGGACCTCTCGCATTCCGCCGCTTCGGACGCCTCGCCTCCGGATGGAATCTCCACCGCCGCACGCGCCTTGTGGTTTGCGAGGGCCGGGAAATGGGATGCGGCGCATGATCTCTGTCAGGAAATCCCGGGTGCGGCCGGAGCATGGATCCACGCCTATCTGCACCGCGAGGAAGGCGATTTGTCGAACGCCGCTTATTGGTATTCCCGTGCGGGAAAACCGGTTCCCCCGCCATCACTGTCGTTAGGGGATGAGTGGCTGGCCATTGCTGCTGTGTTGCTGGGTGCCGGTTGAAAAAAATCCCTGCTGCGGATTTCCGCAAACAGGGATGAGGATGAAGGGTTTCGCCGGCTTTGGAAGACCGTGCACAGCTATCAGCCAACCGGCTTCAATAGTTTGTTGTGGTGGTTTTCTTGTAAGTGGTGGATCCGGTGTAGGGATCCTGCTGGGTGCTCGTGGTGGTCTGCTGGGTGGTGGTTGCAGGCGTCGGGGTGGGATCCACGACGGTCGTGCAACTCGTAAACAGAGCGGCTGAGGCGAAGGCGGTGAGGGCGATGGTTGTTATGGTTTTCATGATGTAGTTCTTTTTTTAGGAAGGACGGTGCCTTCTTTTTGATTCCTAGCAATCGGGATGCAAATCGCCTCAAAATACCCAAGCTGTTGATATTCAACGGCTATTCTGGTGATTTTGCGCGGGTCGAAGAATTTCCGCATTGCATAAAGCCGGAGATTTATATGGCATCATGCATCCTGCCCTCCGCGCTGACGGTCATTTGGAGCGGACCACGAGCACGCGGCGGTCGAGCATCATCTCAGCTTCGCTGCCATTGGGATGCATCGGATAAGATTCTCCGTAGCCGTGGGCACTGAGAACCGTTGCGGGAATCTTGTAGCGGATGGTCAGCTCGTCATAAACGCGTTTCGCCCGGGCTGCCGATAGGGTCATGTTCAGGTCATCGGTGCCGTCGGTGCTGGTATGTCCTTCAATGTCGAAAACGGCGGTCGGGTCTGCTTTGGTGATTTCCACGATGGCGGCAGCGGTCTGGTCGAGTGACGCGCGTGATTCGGAGTCGAGAAGCTCAGCTGTTTCCTTCACAAAGAGCACGGGGACAGTCACGTAAGGCAGTTCGCGGCCTTCAACAACCACGACACTGCGGGTGCTGTTGTAAACGCGGGAGCCGACGCGGGTCGTGGTTTCCGTGGTCTCGGTCTTAGTGCCGGCGGCCGGATCCACGGGAATGGCGTGGGGAGCGACAGAAAGTTGGCGGCGCGGGTCATATGCGCCGGGAATGACAGGGACTGGCGTCACCACCACGGTTTCCTCCACCACGGATGATCCGGGTGCGTGGGTTTCGACCACCGTCTTTTCTACGACCACCGGTGGCGGGGCAGTTTGAGCGAATGCGGGACAAACGAGGGAAGCGGCTAGCAGGATGTGTCGGGTTGTTTTCATCACTGGTGTCATCGCACGTGCCGTACCGATGGCGGTCCGGCCCCTGAAGCGGTTCCATTTCCAGCGCCAGTTTTGACAGCAGACCTTGGAGGGAACAGGGAAAGCCCCTTCTAGCGATTGAATGAAATACGCTGCTTGAAACTCCCCTGACGCGAGTATCAGTTGCTGTTCTGTCGAAACCATCGGGCGTTTTGCCGCTCCATCGCGCAGATCGCGGATAAAAATCTCCCAGGCGGGAAACTTTCCAACGCGGCGGGTGTTTGATGCTCAACGATGAAAACACGATCCATCCTCACTCTGCTCCTCACTCTTGGATTCTGCGTTGGCGCGGCTGATGCGAAAGGCCAGGCGAAGGCCCACAAGAACCGCGACACCAACGGCGACAAAATCCTCACCAAGGATGAGTTCATAGCGGATCGCAAGCACCCGGAAAAAGCCGCGAAGCGTTTCGAAAAAGCCGATGCAAACCACGACGGTCAGCTCGACAAATCCGAGCGCGCCGCTCTGAAGAAACACGGTGGAAAACACCACGGCGGCAAACGGAAACACAAGCGGAACGGCTGATCCGTCTCCCTCCACCTCGAAGGGTTGCCTCATCCCGGCAGCCCTTTTTCGTTTTGATGAAACGCCGCCCTTCTCGGTGCCGCCGGAGTCAGAATTTAAATCCGTGCCATCAGTTGCGGCGGCGGCCTATGCTCCGCGCATGCCGTTCAGCAAATTCGGACTCGATAAAGGGATCCTCCTCGCGATTCAGAAATCAGGATACACCCGCCCCACGCCGGTGCAGGCCGCGGCCATCCCGAAGGTCATGCAGGGCGGCGATCTCATTGCCATCGCCCAGACCGGCACCGGCAAGACCGCCGCTTTCGTGTTGCCGATGCTGCATCGCCTGGCCCACTCGAACCGCGAGGGTCGGCCGCGCGGCCTCAAGTCGCTCATCCTCGCTCCCACCCGTGAGCTCGCAGTCCAGATCATGGAAAACATCCGGAACTACGGCCAGAGTCTGCCGATCCGTGTAGCCGCCATCTTCGGAGGTGTCGAAGAAGAGGCGCAGATCAAGGCGCTGCGCAAGGGCGTCGACATCGTCGTCGCCACGCCCGGGCGGCTGATCGATCTGATAGGACGGCAGAAGCTCGATTTCAGTCTGCTGGAAATCCTCGTGCTCGATGAGGCGGACCGCATGCTGCACATGGGATTCCTGCCTGATATCGAGAAAATCGCGACCTTCCTGCCCAAGCGCCGGCAAACGCTGATGTTCTCCGCCACGCTGTCCAAGCAGATCGAGTCGCTGGCGCAACGCTTTCTCTATCAGCCGAAAATGGTCCAGCTCGGCAAACGCTCGAACCCCGCCGACACCGTGGAGCAGTGCGTTTACGAAGTGCCCGCGCATTTGAAAAACGTCATGCTGTTGGAACTTCTCCGCCAGCCGAAGTTCACGCGCGTGCTCGTCTTCGTCCGCATGAAGGACGGCGCGAACCAGTTGACGAATTTTCTCAAGCTCGCCGGCATCAAGGTCGGCAAGCTGCATTCCAGCCGCTCGCAGGAACAACGGCTGCAGGCGTTGCAGGAGTTCAAGGATGGAAACGTGCAGGTGCTCGTCGCCACCGATATCGTCGCGCGCGGCATCGACATCGACGGCGTCTCGCAGGTGGTGAACTATGATTTCCCCGTCAATCCCGAGGACTACATCCACCGCATCGGCCGCACCGGCCGGGCGGAGGCGCAGGGCGAGGCGATCAGCTTCGTCCCCAAGGGCGATCTCAACCTGTTGGACATTCTCGAAATGTCCATCGGCCAGCGCCTCGACCGCAAGCGCCTGCGCGGTTTCGACTACCACGCTCCGTCCGCCGCTCCCTTGCCCGGTGAAAAACCGGCCAAACGCGACTGGCGGAAACGCACCCGCGAGATCGAGGCGAAGAAGACCGCGAAACCTGTGCCGCGTCATCCGACCGACAAGCGCGGCAAGAAATGAACGCCTTGCCGATGCCGTTCTGTATCCACCCAACGCATGAACGCGCCTTCCGATGCCAACAGCGGTGACAGCCGTCCGCGCTACAAGTGGGAGATGCTGGCCTTGCTGTGTTGCGCATTCTTTTTCCATCAGGGCGACCGCGCGCTCTTCGGCGTGGTGGTTGCTGCGATCCAGAGCGACCTGAAGCTGACCGACTCCGAGGTCGGTCTCACGGGCTCGGTGCTGTTTTTCATGCTGGCGCTGATGCTGCCGGTGGCCGGCTATTTCGGCGATCTCTGGAACCGCAAATCCATCATCGTCAACAGCCTGATCTTCTGGAGTCTGGCGACGATGTGCACCGGCTATACCGGCGGGCTTGCGGGATTGATCCTGTTCCGCAGCGTGGCGACCGGGGGAGGGGAATCGTTCTATCCGCCGGCGGCTTTCCAACTCATCGCCGCCCATCACACCCGGACCCGCTCGCTGGCATTTTCGATCCATCAGACGGCGCTCTACATCGGTGTGATGGCGACGGGATTTCTCGGTGGTTTCCTCGCGGAGCAGTGGGGCTGGCGTTCGGCGTTTGTCGCCTTCGGTGGTGCGGGCATCGCGCTCGGCCTGATCATGCGGCGGCGGTTGATGGACTCGCCTGCTCCCGCCCGCGCGGCCGGTGTACCCCGCGACTCCGTGTGGCAGGTTTTGGGGGTTGTGTTCCGTTCTCCGTCCGCTCTCCTGCTGTCCGCGGGATTCGCGGCGATGGTGTTCGTCAACAACGCTTATTACGTATGGGCTCCGGTTTTTCTGCGGGAAAAATTCGGCCTCTCGCTAGCTCAAGCCGGCGGCTACTCGATGTTCTATCATCATCTGGCGGCGTTGGTGGGAATCCTGTCCTGCGCATGGGTTTCCGATCGGCTCGCCCTCACGCGTCCGATGTTTCGCCCGCAATCGATGGCGGTGGCGTTGCTGCTGGCAGTGCCCGCGATTTTCCTGGTGGGATGGCTGGACCGCCTGACGGGCGTCTGCGCTGCGATGGCGGCTTTCGGTTTTTTTCGGGGTGTTTACGAGGCGAACACCCACGCCGCGCTCTTCGAGGTGATTGCTCCGCGTCACCGCGCCTCGGCGGTGGGTGTGATGTCGATGCTGGCCATGCTGTTCGGCTCGCTTTCACCGTGGCTGCTGGGTCTGCTGCGCGAATCGCAGCCGCCCGGAGAGGGCCTTGGCCTCGGATTCTCCGCGTTGTCGGCGGTTTATCTAGTGGGTGGCCTCGCCGTGGCGGCGGCGGTGGTTTTTACGTTCGGACGCGAGCGCCGCGGCGGTGAGCGGTGAGGTGAGCAAGCACTCTTTTCCCGTCCGCCACTTTCCGACACCAGCCTGCTGGCAAGTCGTCATTCTTGGGACATCCAGAAACGCGGGCGTTTCGATTCCGGGTCGACATGCGCGACAAACAGACTGCGCTGGCCCTTGATGAATCGCACGTTCGATTCGAAAACCGTGCGCCACACTCCCGCGGTTTCCAGCTCCAGTTTCACACTGGCCATGTTGAAATCATCAATCTCCTTGGGGCGTCCGAGAGGAACCGACTCATCCGGTTTGATTTCGATGACACCATCTCCCACAGTGACCTTCGCCTTCTGTGGGCAGTGGTTCAAAATGATGCTGCCGTCCGGCGGAAATGCTTTGGCGGACGAATCCAGGACGACAGTCTCACGGACGAGTCCCTCCTTTTCGGTCGCAGTGAAGAGGACGATGACATCCATGGTGCCATCCGGGATTTTTGCGGTGGCTGCGGCCGCATCCGATTCCGCCTTCCGGAAAGTGATCACACCGTCCTCCGATTTCAGCACAACAGATTTTGAGAGCGTGTCTCCCTGCGTGAGGGCGATCGTTTCCAGCTTCCCGTCCTTGCCCTGCGCGACGAGGGTGGGGATCCCGTCCTTGGTCGGTTCGAAGCCCAGGAAGCGGCAGTTCACCAACCCATCCTTTCCGTGGACGACCGGGGCAAGGAGAGCGGCGATGATTGCGATGAGTTTCATAAATTTGGATCGGAGGGTTGTTGGTAAATTCCAAGAGAATCCTGATAGACGGTCACGCCTGCTTCGTCCCTGAAAAAACGTGCAACCAGAGAGGGTTTGTTTCAAACATGAGAGAGTTACGGCATGCTGGCCCCCGCTTCAAGAATGAACTTCGGCAGTAGTTTGTTAATCGGTGGGCAAGGACTCCAATTTCCGGAAATAAAGTGACTTCTCCTACGGGCCAAAGGTCCAGCAACAGGCCAGTGCAGGGCAAGCGAGGAACAAGCGCCGCCCTGGGTTGGAATCCGAGAAAATCCCGGAGCCCTGAAAGGGCGTGACAACAGACGGTGTGATCGTCTTGTCCCGCCCGTTTCATGGAAACCTCCCACGAAATGCCCATCGCCTCTCACGCGGAAATTCCCGCCCCACCCCCCCGCAGAGCAATACCTCCAGCGTGCGGAGATTCACCCCGGCAGTGAAAACATCACCCCGGACGTCACCACATTTCCGTCCCACCTTGCAGAGATTTACCCCAGGCCTGCAGAGATTAGGTTCCAGCCCGCAGAGATTACCCCCGCCGCCGCAGAGAATTGCTTCCAGTGTGCAGAGGATTCTCCGCCGTTTGCAGAGATTAGGTTCCAGCTTGCAGAGATTTCCTCGCAGAAAATTCACATTTCACAACTTCAACATTTCCAGCCATTTGCGTCGTTAGTGATCCGCCTTCGGCGGATTCTCCATCAGAACAATCTTGCATTCCGCACGCCTCCTGATAGTTGCCTGATTGCTCACGAAGAGCTCATTTCATCGCAAAAAATCAGCCACTCCACCCTACCCGCAACCTCACCGTACCCTCCCATGACCGATCCGGAAATCAACGTTTACCAAGCCCTCAAGCGCGCCGAAACCTTCATCCTGCCCCACGCCGCCTCCTTCGCCGCCGGCAGCGAGGCTGCCAAGGACATCGCCCGCGTCACCCCGCTCTGCCTGGCAATCGGCCCGCCCAAGCAGATACCCGGCCGCCGCGCCAGTCCCGCCACCGGAGCGAAATCCCACCTCTTCGATGAAGTCCGTTCCGACCTCGAAGCCATCGCCAGCACAGCCGACACCATCGCGAAAAAGGAGCCCGGTTTCGCCGCCCCTTACCGTCTCGGTGATGACACCCAGCGCCAGGTCCTCGCCGATGCGGAGCGCATCCTCAAGGAACTCGAAACCCCGGCCACCGTCGCCAAATTCATCGCCTACTCCATCGACCCCGGCTTCGTCGCCGATCTCAAGGAAGACCTCGCCCTCATCGACGACAAAGGCGGCGAACAGGAAGAAGACCAGATCGACTCCGTCGGCGAGACCGCCCGCATCCGCGTCCTCATCACCGAGGCCCGCGCCCTCCTCAAGTCCCTCGACACCTCCGTAAAAAACAAATTCCGCCGCGACCCCGAGATCCTCGCCGAGTGGGCCACCGCCTCCCACATCCACCGCACCCCACGCAAAGGACCGGAAGACACCACCCCCGAGCCACCACCCGCTCCCTGATTCCAATAAGAAGGGGGATATTCCTGTCGCCCCTTCTTCACCACCTGCGACATCCGTGACCTCGACTCTCCCGCAGCAAAACCCAATGATTGTTAGCCGGAGCTGTCCACTATTCAGGGCGTTTTCGCTGCCTTCGCGATTCCTGACAATTCATGCGCACTTTTCGTGCAGTGGCCTGGGAAATTGCTGGAGTAGGACGCTAACACCAATTATTCCATGAACATGGCAAGTGCGCGTTTTTTGGATACCTTGCAGAAGCTTTCAGCGACCCACAGGAAACGGATTGAAGATGAACTGACGCTTTGGAAAACCAAGGTGACGATCAATGGTTTCGATTGCGCACAGCTCGCGAAAAATATCGAATCGGAAAGTGTGCTCTCGGTGACGGCTTTCACCAAGCTCCTGAAAAATTTCGCCATTCAAATGGGAAAAAATTCCGGCGACATCAGCATTTGGAAAACTGTTTGCGCTGCCCATGAATTCCTCGGCCCAATGGTTCCCGCACCAGCGCGACCTCACCGCCTTGGCAGAGCCGGCAAGCTCAAACGTTATGCGGATCATCTCCAGAAAAACGTGTCAAAGTTCGCAGCTTTCCAACAATTGACGAAAAACG
>JBDSNC010000233.1:0-9854 GCA_039915545.1 Luteolibacter sp. | reverse complement strand
GCCTCCGCTTCCTGCCCCAAGCGCCAGGCCGCGAGCTTACGCAACTCCCCGTAGACGAGCGGAATCAGATCTTCCGCCGCTTGCCTGTCTCCCTCGCTTGCTGCGTTGAGGATGCAAGTCACGTTGTCGCTGCCGTGTTCCATTCCACACGCTCCCGTTTTCCCAAAGCCTCTGGCAATCAAAACCGACCGTGAAACAAAGACTCTACCTGCTGGGCATGGAAGTCCCGGAGTGAATGGGAGCCAATCGCTATTCCTTTCGATCGGCTTTCAAATAACCGTCGAGTTCCCGCCTCATCTTCTCGCGCAGAGGTGGGGTGGAGAGCAGATCGATCCACGGCAGGACGGATTTCGGATCGCTGGATGCTTCCCGCCGCATCAGGTAGTTGATCCCTTCATCGCGACTTGGACCCATGGGAAGGGTTCCCAGCCAGGCATAGGCTTCACGGGGTTGCGAGTCCGTCCACTGCTGGAGGACTTCCCTAACGAGTGACTTTTGTTCGGTTCCGTCATAAGCCGCCACCCAGGCAGCGGCCGTGGCGGGATCGCTCCGGCTCCAGTTTTCCGCGAGAGCGGTGGCTAACGGCGGGCGTTGCTCCGGCGCGAGTGACTTCAATTTTTCCGCGGCGGCGGCCGGATCGCTGCCCGCCCACGAAATCACGGCGCAACGCAGCGCTTCCTTTCCCGCCTCTCCTTGAAGCGTCTGAGCCCAGTCAAATGCCGCCGCCGGTCCTTCTTTTGTCGCTATTCCTATTTCGACTGTACCTGCCAATCGAGCCAAGTCCTTTGCCTCGGGAGCGGTTTCAAGAAATTTCCTGGCTCCCTCGGGATCCTGAAAGCCCCAGTTCCTGAAGTCCTTGTCGTCCATCGTCGCGACCGCCTTGGTCTTCCAGCTGACGTCCGGGCCTGAGGTCCCGAACCCACATTCTTCCGTTATCACCGTCTCTTTAAACACGGCTTTACCAGCCTGCTTGCCCGCTCCTTCTGGCAAGGATTCCACCCATGCGGTGGCTTCGGTGGGGGATTTGGATTTCCAATTCCGGGCCACGTCAGCCACCAATCTTGCTCGCAACGCCTCATCTTGAACCGCCCCGACCCAAGCCGCCGCTTCCGCCGGCTGGTTCCGCGACCAGCCGGTGATCACCCAATCCGTTGCGGATCCTTTTTCATCCGCTGGAAAATTTTCGGCGAGGAGTTTCAACGCCGCCTTGGGATCGCATTCACCCCATGGGACGAAAATGTCCGCCATCGCCTGAAGTCGGCTGCCGCCGGGCGACAGCGTGTCCAAATAGGCGAGCGCCGCTTGCGGATCGGTCCGGACCAAAATGCGCAACGCCCCTCCCGCAGCCTTTTTGAGAAGATCGCCGGTAAAACCGGACTTGGCCCACTCCAGCGCTTTTTCGCCGTCCTTCCATTCATTCAACACCGCATCAACCACGTGCGACTGATGCACCGCATTCAGTCCGGCTCCCTTCAGCTCCCCGGCGACGAACTCGGGATCGATCCGCGCCAGATAGGTCAGGATGAAAACCACCTGCGACGCGCGTTCCGGCCCCGTCATGCCCTTCGCGGCGGTCAATGCGGCGGCGGCTCCTTTCGACTCATAAATGACGACCAGTTCATCAGAGGTGAGCGACCGGGAAGTTTTGACAGAATCCGAACGACCTTCCCGCTTCCTCTTGTCTGCCTCCGCATGATCCTGCTTGGCCGGACTCGATGCTTTTCCTGTGACTGGTTTAGAATATTTCCCAGCTTCATTTTGCGGACGAAATTTCCAAAACAGTCCCCCTGCACAGGCAATGCCGATGATGACGCCAATTTGCGGGCCGAGGGATTTTGGAAAGCTCATCGGGAGTCTTGGTTTGATGATTCCTGGACGGGACATCACGGCCCGCTTATCCAACGACACCTGATAACCGCGTTTCTTGGAAAAAATGCAAATCCGAACCTCGCAGGCTTGGGTTCAAGGGGAGAGCGGGTACGGACACCGATTGAACGGAATCCGCCATGCAGGCTGATTTCATGGGGTTGGATCGTTAGTTTTTTGTGTTCACTTTGTAAAATCGGGTTATAAAGGCACTTCAACCTGCTTCCTCCAAGGCGGCAAACCTCTGTTCACCCATGAAGCCCCCATTCTACGTTATCGGTCACAAGAACCCCGATACCGACGCGATCTGCTCCGCCATTGGCTATTCCGCGCTGCTCCGGGCTGTGGGTGAGGAACCGAACGCGATCGCCGCGCGCTGTGGCGAGATTTCCCAACGCACGAAATGGGTGCTGGAACGGGCAGGGCTGGAGGCCCCCTTGCTCATCACCGACGTCCGCACGAATGCGGCGATGATCTGCCATCGAAAGGTGATCAAGGTGAACTGGACCGATACCTTCCTCACCGCCTACCGCCGCATGCTCACGGCGCAGATCCGCTGTGTGCCGGTGGAGGACGAGGATGGAAACCTGCGCGGCATTCTCCGTTATTTCGATTTGCTCAAACTCCTGCTGCCCGCCGATACCGAAGGCCTCAGCGTGCGGACCATCCATGTCTCGCTGGCGAAACTGGCGGACACCCTGCAGGCGCAGTCGCTTGGTGCGATGCTGCCGTCACCGGAATTTGAGGAAGATTTGATCTTGTTAGTCGGCGCGTCCTCCCAGGCGACCGTGGACAAGCGCCTGAAGCAGGCGGTGCAGGATGGCAACGTCGGACGTTTCCTCGTCATCTGCGGCGATCGGCCGATCGTCCAACGCTACGCCATCGACCACGGAGCGCGTGCTTTGTTAGTGACCGGCGACAATCCGGTTTCCGGAGAGATCCTCGCCTATGCCGCGCGGAGCGGCGTGGTGGTGCTGCGTTGCCATCAGGATACCGCCAGCGCTTCCACGCTGATCCGGTGTTCGCGGACAGTGCGGCACGTGATGGAGGAGAATTTCCTAACTGTCGTCGCCTCGGAGTCTGTGTCACGCTTGCGGAAACGCCTGGGCACGGTGGATCAGGATTTGTTTCCGGTCGTCGAGCACACGGGCGGGAAAATGATCGGCGTGCTCGCGAAGTCAGACCTCGTCGATCCGTCGCGCATCCGTCTCGCGCTGGTCGATCACAACGAATACGCGCAGGCCGTCAACGGCGTCGAAGAAGCGGAGATCACCGAGGTGATCGACCACCACCGCCTCGCCGGCGACCTCGTTTCGCGCGAGCCGATCCGCTATCTGAACGAACCCGTGGGCTCGACCTGCACGCTCGTCGGCCGGAAATTTTTCCACCGCGGGTTGATGCCCCAGCCGAGCGTGGCGATGTGCCTTTGCGCGGGAATCGTTTCCGACACGCTGTGCCTGACCTCGCCGACGACCACTCTGTTGGATCGCGAGATGCTCAACTGGCTCAGTGGCGTGGCCGGTGTGGATCCCAAGAAATTCACCGACGAGTTTTTCGCCGTCGGCTCGCTGATCGCGAACGGCACGCCGGAGGAAATCCTGAACGCGGACCGCAAGGAATTCACCGAACAGGGCTTGTTAGTCAGCATTTCCCAAGTCGAGGAGCGCGACCTGCATGGTTTCGCCGCGCGGCGCGAGGAACTGGAAACCTCGCTGAAGGACCTTCAGGCGCAGCGCAAATACGACCTCGCGGTGCTCGCCGTGACCGACGTGGCGCTGCATCACAGCATGATTCTGGCAGTCGGCCAGGAAGCCGCGCTGGCGAAGCTGCCGTTCGAACGGATGGATGAGAGCCTGTTCCACGCGCCAGGCGTGGTCAGTCGCAAGCGCCAGATTTTCCCGGCGGTGTGCGAGGCAATCCAGCATTCGCGGTGATTGAAACGTCAGCGCCGCTCCGTGGTCCTCGCTAACTGATAACGCGCTCATCTCCGGCTTTCACAGAGACGCCGCCACCGTTTCATTCCGCCAGATAGTCGCTCAGCGCCTCGCGCAGGCTGGTGCGTGCACGGAAGAGCAGGCTTTTTACCGCTGAAACAGACAAGCCGAGCACGGTGGCGATTTCCTCGTAGGAAAGCTGCTCGTAACGGCGCAGGATGACGGCCATGCGCTGGGCTTCGGGGAGTGAGGCGATGGCTTCATCCACTTTCTGCTGGAGTTCCGCCTGGAGGATTTCCGCATCAGGTTGGCGGTCCGGGCTGGCTTCCACGGTGAGGTTGGAGTTTTCCTCGCGCTCATCAGAGGAGACCTCCTTTTTTCGGCTTTTCCGGCGGGTTTCGTTGAAAACCAGATTGCGGGTGATGGTGAAAAGATAGGTCGTGAATTTCGCGTCCGGACGGTAGCGTTTCGCGTTGCGCCAGATGCGGAGGAAAACCTGCTGCGCGATGTCTTCGGACTCGGACGCGTTTCCCAACATTTTCGCCACGGTGCCGATCACCGCGTCCTGATGGCGCTCGACGAGCTGCCGGAAGGCCGTGTGATCCCCTTCGCCGACGCGCACCATCAATGCGAAGTCAACCGCACATTCGTGGGCAAGAGGGGAAGTTGGATCTGCCTCCATGTTCAGAAATAAAGGTGTTGCGGCGACGTTGGCGCTGAACATGAGACATCCAACCTCAGGAACCTCATGAAGTTGCGCTGGAAATTCCGGTGCATCAGAGTTCCGCGGCTTTTGCCCATTCTTCAACTTCGGGATCCAGAAAAACCTCCTCGATCACCTCCCGCGCCCAATCCTCGCGTTTTGCCAGATGTTTGAGCATCCGCCAGGAAACAACCTGCACGGCGGGCATTTCGCTCCAAATTGTCTCCGCCAGGCATTGCCAGCCACGTCCACCGAGTGTCTGAGGGCGATCGAGCACCTCATGGCAGGCATCACTGAGCAACAGAGTGCGGACGAGCTGCGGTTCGGCGGCGACCGGTGGAACTTCATAAGGACGGAGCGGGACGCCGGCTGCCCCGGTGAGCTCGCATTTCGACTTCGCCCTCCTCGCCAGATCCTTGCCGAGGCTTTGCAGGGCGGAAACCCGCGCCTGATGTGTTTCGTAGCCTTTTCCCATCGGGAAATGACTATCCGAAAAAACACAGCGCGGGAATCCCCAATTTTATTTCGATATCAGATCCGGCCCATCAGGACCAGTATGATGAGGATCACCACCACGAGGCCAAGGCCGCCGCTCGGGCCGTAGCCCCAGTTTTTGCTGTGGCCCCACGAAGGCAGTGCTCCGACGAGTGCGAGAATGAGGACGATGAGAAGAATAGTTCCTAGTGTCATGAGGGTGGTTTGTTGCTAGTGATTAAAGGGAAAGGTGGACTTGGACGTAGCCGGAGTCGCGTTTTTCGTAATAGGTATCTTGAACTTGGTAATAGCGGACGCCACGGTGGTTCACAACGCGATAGCCGCGGGGAAGCTCGCGGACTACAACAACGTCGTCCTGGTGACGCGGACGACGGTCGTAACCGCGTGGTGCTTCGACGACGACATAGCGCCCGGAGTGAGGGCGATAGTAGGTTCCGTTGTAGTTATAATACTGTGTGCCGCCGATGACCTCAGTGCGGTAGCCGGTTGGCAGGGAACCGACCTCATAGCCGACACTGTAACCAGCGCTGTAGCCTGGGTCACGAGGCGGCGGAACTTGGTTTCGAGAATAGTTCGGATCGACACAGCTTGGGAGCATGGTGGCGAGTGCTAAGCCGAGGCCACCGAGTAGGGCGGGGTTGGTGAATGAGGTTTTCATGATCTGGATGGTTTTCAGGGTTTGAACGGAAATGCCGTTCGAGTCCCATCCTTGCATGCGACACGCCAAGGCCACGGATCCGCCAGAATGTTGCAACAACGGGCTTTTCCGCAGGTTGCCTCTTCCCGATTCCCTGAATTTTCCTGACAATTGCACGAAGCACCGTGCAATCCGCATCATGCGACCGTTGCGGGCGCGGCCTTCTGGAGCGCGCGCCATGCCAGCCCGGCAGCAGCCAGTGAAACAACGCCCGCGCCATAAAACGGCAGTCCGTAAATGTGGACCGAGCGGTTTGGCGCGATGGCCCAGGAGAACATCGTCGTCCAGATCAGCGGCGCGGCGATTCCAGCAATACTGGTGATGCTGTTCAGCGCCCCTTGAACGGCTCCCTGCTCGTCAGCGGGCACCGCTTGGGAAATCATCGACTGGGTGGCGGGCGAGCCGATTCCCGCCACCGATCCGATGAGGATGATGAAATAGACCATCCAGCCCTGCGATGCGGAACCATAACAGAACATCGCCACCGCCATCGCCAGCAGGCCCACGTAGATCCCCCGGCGCTCGCCGATGAGTTTCAAAACCCGCCCCGCCAGCCCGGCTTGGACGATCGCCGCCATCACACCGACGAGCGCCAGCGACAGGCCGACCTGCTTGCTGTCCCAGCCGTAGCGGGTGCCGGTGTAGAGGACCCACAGGCACGGATAGATGTTGCCGGAAAGGACGCTCAGGAAATGCGTCCCCGCCAGGCCCATCACCAATGGCCAGCGGCGGAGGGCGGTCAGGGCTTTGATCGGGTGCGCGCTGGACCACTGGAACGGCCGCCGGTTTTCCGGAGCGAGTGATTCAGGCAGGACGAACGCGCCATAAAGCCAGTTCAGCAGTGTGATTCCTGCCGCGACGAGAAATGGCAGGCGCAGGCCGTAGCCGCCCAACAGTCCGCCGATTGCCGGACCGGCGATGAATCCCAGACCGAACGCCGCGCCGATCATGCCGAAGCCGGCCGCGCGCTTTTCCGGCGGCGTCACATCCGCGATGTAGGCGCTGGCGGCGGAGAAATTCGCCGCTGTGATGCCGGAGACCACGCGCGCCAGATAGAGCCAGCCGATCGTCGGGGCCCACGCCAGCACCAGGTAGTCGATGCCGGAACCGAATAGCGACGCGAGAATCACCGGCCGCCGCCCGAAACGATCCGACAGCGCACCGAGCACCGGGGAGAAAATGAACTGCATCAGCGCATACAGGGCTCCCAACAAACCCACCGAGTGAGCAGCAGCCTGGACGTTTCCGAGCTGCAACTGCTCCACCAGTTTCGGCAGAACCGGCACAATGACTCCGATCCCGAAGATATCCAGAAACAGCGTGATGAAAATGAAGATGATCGCGGGCTTCGGTCGGGCCATGGCCGATCATACGGCGGGATGGGGATCCGCAAATCACAAATCGCCAGCGGTCCGGCGGTGGGTTTTCGGGGAGTCTGTTTTTTTGAAAAATCCGGGCGGGTCGCGCTGGAGGATTTCAAACTTTTGGGAATCACGCGCTTTTTACCCGCGTTCCGATCTTCCGAATGGCTGAAACCGCAGGATGGGCAGGCCTAAGAATTTCACGGTCAGTAGCTTGTGATGGCATTTTTGAGCCTGTTTCGGTGGCTTGACATAAATCTGCTAAGGAGTTATTAAATTTTTAGCTGCCCATACCTTACATTTATGAAAATTGCCAACTTCCCAGCGATCGGGATCGTACTGCTTGCTGGGACCGCGCTCGCACATGCCGCTGAGTCCAAGACCCTGAATCCGGTGAAAGTGCCTGCGAGGCTGATCGCAGAGGATCCTTTTCGCGTCAATGGAGTCGTATTGAGCGGCGAATTTCGAGGCAGCGGCTTTTGCGCGTGGAATCGGAAGACCTTCTTTTCGGCCGCACACGTGGTTTTCGACGATACGGCAGGCCAATGGGGGGAGCCGCCGGTTTGGAATCCGAAGGCGAACTCGAAGACACTCGATGAATCCAAGTCGATCCAGAGCCGTGGCTATTACCGCTGGACGAACTATTCGGAAATCGTGGAGCTGGACGGCAACAATGGCGATGCCTTCGGCCGCGATGTCATTCTCGGCTTTTCCTTCAGCAAGCTGATCCCGGGCAAGCCCGCCGTTCTCAATCTCAAGGGCGTCAGCGATCTCAAAAAGCCGATCAAAACAATGATCACCGGCTATCCTGCGGAAAACGATTATCTGGGAGTTCCGATCAATGGATATTACCTCCACAAGACGGGCCCGGGGATCACGCCCTACAAGGTTTCTTGGCAAAAGGCGCTGCACGCCACTCTGGTCAGTACCGGCGGCGGCAACAGCGGCGGACCGGTCTGGACCCGGAACCCGGATCTCGGCTGGACTGCGGCGGGAGTGCTTGTCGGAGGCCTGCCTTCCGAGACGACGGTTTACGCGTTTTCAGGCGATATCAACTCGTTGACCCGGGCCGTCACGCCGTTGATCGGGAAAGATCTGCCGGACTCGATCTCGGTCGGCAATGTCTCCGCCAGCTCGCGCTTCTACGTCTATGACCACCCCAAGGCGATCCCGGACGGGGTTGCGAAATGGACGGATTTCCCGATCAGTGTCGATGGATTCGAGCTCGGTGACACCGTGAAATCCGTGAAGCTTTCCTTCAAAATCAAAACCAGCCATCAAGGCGACCTTCAAGTGATTCTGACCGGCCCCGGCGGCTTTGGCGCGTTGATTCACAACGAGGAAGGTGCCGGAAAGCACGATCTGATTTTGGTGGACGAGGATGTCAGCGAGGCTTTCACCGACATCGATCCGACAGGAAAATGGATTCTCCGGGTGCAGGACCGCCTCAAGGGCGATATCGCCACCGTTCAATACGTCCAGCTTGAGATCGCGGCTGAAGGCGGCGGCGCCGTGGCGACTCCATGAGCCGGTCGGGAAAGTGGTGGCTCACCGCCGCTCTTGTCGTCGGGATCGGCGTTCTCATCTGGACCCGGCCTGATGGTAAGCCGGTATCCGTAGTTTCGGAAAAATCGCCGCCGCCCGTCCGCACCAAGGCACCGCAACCGGCTTTTGAAAAGGAACGCGGGTCCGGCGATGCCGCTGCGAGGAAGCGGATCCGCGACGATTGGGACGAGTTGGTAACATGGCTGGATTCCAATCCCGCACCGACGGAAGATGAAATCCGGGCGCGTCTGCTTGCCACCCGGATGGCGTGGGCGGAACTGGATCCGCAGGTGCTGGCGGAGATGATCCGGGAGCTGCTGGCATCCGGCGGTGACAAAGCGACGGGCCTGGCGTTCAAGATCGGGCCACATGGATTTCTCAGCGGCTGGCCGACACTGCGGGTGTTCCTGTTGGATGTTCTGGCAGCGGCCGATCCCGAAATGGCGGCCGCAATCGCGAAGGGCCTGTTGGGCGAAACTGCATCGGCGGAGGAGTTTGCCGTCGCGCTGCGATCGCTGACGCGCGAGGGCAGGGGACGCGCGAAAAACGAGGAGCTGACGGCGTATCTCGGGCAAATGCTGGATCGGCAGGAGTGGGGAAATTCCGCGGGATTTGCGGAAGTGCTGGACCTTGCGCGTTTGATCGGATCCCCCGAAGCGGCGCGGCAACTCGCTGAGTGGGAGGGAAATCCGACGTTGAGATCGATGGCGTTGGACGAGTTTGCCGCCGAGCATCCGGAAGTGGCTTTGGCAATGGCGGACGCCGTGGATGGAATTGCCCGGGCGAATCTGATGGCGCGTGTGCATCCGGATGATCCGGCACAGATGATGGCGGTCGATGCTTACCTGCACAGTCCGGATCTCACTGCGGAGGAGGCGGATGCATTTCTCAAATCCTTCCCGCTGCGCAGCGCCACGACCGGCTACCGGCTTTATGGCAAAACACCCGCTCCGTATTCCTACGACCAGGTCGTGGCAGGGGATCGCGCCGCTCTCGAACGCGTGGACCATTGGGTGAGCGATCCGGCGTTGGCGAAATACCGGGCGAATCTGATTTCCCTCCAACAGCGACTGACTAACTGGACGCAGCAGACGCGCTGAGCCCACCGGAGTGCGGCACGCTCTGCTCTGACCATTACCCACAAATTGGCAGAAATTATTCTGTACTTTGTAGTTACAATGCATGGTGTGAGCGGATGCCTGAGCATCCAAGCCATCCGAAGACAGATACCCCGAGCGCCCGATGGGCGGAGA
>JBDSNC010000210.1:0-5784 GCA_039915545.1 Luteolibacter sp. | reverse complement strand
AGTCACCATGGAGCATTCGCCACGCACCATGGCATCGGTGGAGAGCAAGCAGAGTTCACGCATTTTCCTGAGATTGTCGCCGTCGATGCCGCAGCGTTTGCGGACGGCGGCGTTGAACAATTCTTCTTCGCTGAGCCATGGTGTCTTGGCGAAGCCGGAGAAGACGAATTCATTGATGTCCACCCACATTTCGTTAGGCGTGTAGGGGCCTTCCCAGCCATCGCCGCGGGCCCAGGTCCAGATGCCGGCGAAATGCGGGCATTTGAGCATGTCGCGCAGGTTGGCATAGGGGCCTTCATGTTTGAGACGCGCGGTTTCCTCCCAGCCGTCAATCACACCCTTGCCGATGTAATACGGGTGGCAGTTCTTGCCGCCGATGCCGGCGGGATTGCTGGAGATCTCGACGATCTGCTGGTGGTTTCCGATGCCAAGACAGGGATGGAACGCCTGCATGCGCAGGAAGTCATGAGCCACATTCTTGATGGAGAAAATCAGATTGGGGTGGGGCTCTACCGCGTTGGTGACCTTGAGATAGAAGTCGGGATTGCGGCTGTTTTCAAAATCCCAGGTGCGGAAGAATATCTTCTTGTTGCGCTTCACACAGACTTCCTCACGCAAGAGCTGGAGCAGACGGATCTGGCCTTCGGCGTCGGCGATGGGACTGCCGCCGGCGTATTCCGGGAACTCGAACAGATAGGTTTCACCGAAGCGGACGGTCAGGCCGTCCAGGTCGGGAAAACGGGTGAAGATACCGTCGAGCTGCGCCTTCACGATTTCCTGGGTGCGCGGCCGGAGGATGTTCGCGCGCAGCTTGGATCCTCCGAGCACCGCGCTGGCATGTTCGCCTCCGACGTAGTCCTTGTCATTTTCAGCAGCCATTTCCTTGCCGTATTTTTCCTGCAAGGTCTGGGGGACTACCAGCAGATCGGTAAACGGATACATCGGGATGCCCGCGGCCTTGGCCTTGGACAGGTCTTCGTCGATGACCTTGGCATAGGCTTCGGTTTGCTCGCGAATCTTGGAGCCTTTCGGCATGATCGTCGGATCGAAATTGTCGAAGGTGATCGAGCAAGGCATGAACACCCGCGGGATGTAGCCGTTGAACCCTTGGGCATGGAGGAAGGCCGGATCTGAATACCGGGTGTGGAACGGCGCTTCCCCCGGGTTGTTATGCACCATGTTCAGGTTATAGGCCAGCGGAGCTCGGGTTGGTATGGCTACTGCTCCGGGAGCACCGTTAGCTACGCCCGGGAAAACGAGTGGCAGGGCGATGGCAACGATCCGTTTCGCCAAAGAACGGAGGTGAGGAGCGAGGGTGATTTTTTGCATATGGGCCAAGGATAGTTGGAAGAAACGAAACGGGTTGAGCTGCCGTCACGCGGATGCCGGATTAATTCATGGACAAGCACCATCCGGCTGACCCTTGCCAGGGCACCCTGAAACGATGACAGAAGGGTGCAAGCAGACTTGGTTCCGCTTCACCGCGGACCGCGGACCGCGGGATCAGCGGCGGCGGCGAAGGAGTCCGAGCAAACCGATACCACCCAACAGCGCGCTGGTGGGCTCCGGGACGGTGGTCACGGCAAAGGTATAATCGTTTGTCGACGCGAGGCTTCCCAGTGCCGTCCCGCCTGCATAGGTGTTGCCACTGTATCTGGGGGCCATCACAAATGAGCCTGCATCAACGCCATCCGTAAAGGCGGTTTCAGCAAACGAGAAATAATTGACTCCCGTAGCCAGCGAAATGTTCTCATTGGAAAAATCGAATTTATACCACTGTGTGATCGTGGCGGTCGCTGCGGTCCCGGTGATCACAAAACCCGTCTGTGAAAAAAGAGAATTGGAGCCTAAAGTCGAACCACTGCCCACTGTGAGCGTGAGCGTGAGAGAATCGCCATTGCCGAAATCACGGGCGGCGATGTAGATGGAATCCAGTTTCAGGCCGCTGCCCACCGTGAAGCTCTGAGCGAGCGTTTGGGTAGTCCAGCCATATTCGCTCGCGCCAAGGGCGGTATTGCCTGTATCCGAGCCTCCCAGAGTCGGGGCGGTAAGACCCGCGGCGGTGAAAGTAACGGCCGCGTGGGCACCGGCGGTCATCAAAGTGATCAATATTACGGGAAGTAGTTTATGTTTCATGGGCGTTGGAATTTTGAATGAGATGTGAAGGTTCGTTCAGATGGATGGTGGAAAGATGGCAGTTGCCGGCCGTATCCGGAATTCCGGGGATTTGTCGATTCGTCCCACACAGGGGACGAACCGTGCAAGGTGGTCAGGGGGCGGATTCGATCCGGTAAAATGCTTTGCTGCCGATCGGGGACGGGTCGGAAACGATCTGGGTGGTCGCAGCCGGGGTGAAGGCAGAGCCAATGGGAGAAAAGGCTGCCGATAGATCCGGCGAACGCTTCAGGATGTACATTCTGGAGGTATTGAAGCCGCTGACGGTGATTTCAAAGGCGGTACCGTTGAACCCGACATGGGTGACCTTCAGGTTATCCGGCGTGGTTACAGCCGCATTGAAAGTCACCGCCATGTTGTCCACCGCAACGCTCCAAGCCGAATTCGCCGATTGATTCCCTGCCGCGAAGTAGAGGGGGTCCGCGCTGGGATTGGAAGTCGGGCGGGTTGGGACCGATGTGAGGGAGCCGACTACCCCGGAGGTGGCGGTATTGATGATCCGGACGTCGTAGGTGGTGGCAATGATGTGGTGGTCGATCTGGATGGTATAGGTAGTGCCCACCACGATCCCACCAGGGGCGACGACCTGCAGGAAGTTCGTGCCGTCGTAGGCGGTGACGGAGCCGTCGCCGTTAAGCCGGACGATGCAGTGGACGCTTTGATCGGTGGTGATCCCGGCCTTCGCGCCTGAGGTGATGTTGAAGGCACCCGTCCCGTCAAGGGTACCCTCCGCACGGAAATTCATCGAACAATGGGCGGTGCTGGACACCACGGTGGGGACGGTGGGATTCGGATATTTGACGAGCACGCCGCCACCCATGGTGGCCCCACTGATGCGGGCATATTGGCCCGAACCGGTCAGCAGCGGTGTGGTGGTCTCCAGCGTGGTTGCACCGGCATTGGTCCAGCCACCCGACGTGCTGGAAAACTTGATGTCGCGCACCGCGATTCCGGTGGGAACGCTGGTGTTGTCAGCCGGGTTAGTGCCGGCGGTCACCTCATCCCCGTCTCCATAGAAGTCACCATCGGTGTCGAAAATATTGGGGTTGGTCTTGTATTGGGAAGGTGGGTTGTTAGCGAGGAGGTCCGGATTTTCCTTTCCGTCAGGTAGTCCGTCGCCATCGGTATCCGCCTTCAGCGGATTGGTTCCGGTGAAGTCAGTGCCGAACCAGCTTCCTGACCTATCCTCCACTGCGTCGGTGTAGCCGTCATTGTCACTGTCAGCGTTCCGCGGATTGGTGCCGAGGGAGAATTCGGTGAAGTTATCGACATTGTCAGAATCAGGATCGCCGTAAGTGCCATAGTCCGGATTGACCAAGCCATCGTCGTTCGGACTGAGGGTGTTGTTGATCTCCCATACATCCGGGAGCGAATCACCATCGGTGTCATTGGTGTGGGGGTTGGTGGCACCAAATCCGTGGCTCACTCCCGAGCTATTCCGCCCGTTGGCTTCCTGCCCGTCATTGAGTCCATCGCCATCGGAGTCGGCGAGGTTGGGATTGGTGGCTCGCCCCGGCACTCCTTCGGCAGGGTTGCCGGCGATGTGGTCCACGCGGAAAGGATTCAGCAGGCCACCGGTTTCCTGCCCGTCCTTGAGGCCGTCGGAGTCGCTGTCCGCCAGGATGGCGCGCGTCTGGCCGAAGCCGTGGACGGTGCCGATGGCGTCCTGTCCGAGAAATTCCTGGAGGTTGGAGAGTCCGTCGGTGTCGTCGTCGAGTCCGGGTACCAGGGCGGTGGCGGAAGTCGGATTGGTGTTGGCTTGTTCGTAGAGATCGGTGATGCCGTCCCCATCCGTATCCGGCACGGACATTTTGACGGCGAAGGCCATGTCGCCGGAAGCGGCTGCACCCAATTCGGCACCATCTGCATAAACGTTAGCGCTGTTATAGCGCGGGGCGCACACCCACTGCCCGACGGGCTCGTTGGAGATCACATAAACCGAATGGGTGGTTCCGGCGGGAAGCACGATGTTCGCGCTGCTCAGGTCAAACTCGAGCCAAGCGAGCGTGTTGGCGGTGGTGAAGCTGGCGCGATTGACGCCTGTGAACGCTTGGTTAATCTCAAAAACACCATCGTTGTTCACGTCGAGCTTGAACGTGAAGTCGATCAGACCGTCCGTATCGGCGTTTCCAAATCGCGTGTATTGCAGATAGACCTTCTGCACGACCCCGGTTGTCGGAACTTTGAAGCTTTGGCCCCAAGTATCGGTGCCATCAAAGGAATATTCGCTGCCGGCGGTTCCGGTGTAGCCGGTGTCAACGGCTTCAATGACCGGAGTGGTGGCTCCGAAATCAGCGACCGTGACCAGGGCGTCGGCATGGAGAGTGACACCTGCCGTTGCAAGGCAGAGCGCAGGTAAGAATCCAATCTGGGGATTTTTCATGGAGGTAGGTGACAAATGATGGAATCTGAACTTGGGATGGCAGCGTCCCCGGACGACCGCCTCTTTGGTAGAACCGCTCTACCAACTGATCGGGCTCATCCCCTGTTTCGACCATTTCAAACGCTTACATTTTCGTCCCAACTCCAGAAATCGGGGCCGGCTCGACGGAACCTCAAGGTTCCGGTGAAATGGCCTCATCCACGGCACGATAGGCGAACCGCCCCGCATCAGGGTTCACGTAGAAGGAAACGTAGGACCGTCTATGGCCGTCAAAAGGCCAGCGGGTAACGTGAGTACCGCCACAGCAATCAGGTATACCATCACCATGAGGACCAAGGTGACGATGAGGGCGAATCCATTCGGCCAATTTGCGCGAAGGACTCCCCGTTTCCTCATTCCAGTGCGTGGTCCGGCCACTTCTTCGATACGAGAGGGGTGGCTGCAGTGTATTTTCCTATCTGATGGAACTCTCATGATTTGTTGTGAGAGATATGGCCATTCCCCGATTTTGGAATGTCAGGCGTTTGCCAATTTATCCCAAGTCCACTGAAGCCTCCACCAAAGGGGGGCGGGCTCTGTCTTCATTGGAAATCAGTCTGAATTTGTGACCTGTCCAAGGAACAGCAGAACGTGTCCGCCGTGCCCATGGAAAGCCAATGAGGTGCAGGAAACCGCCTGTCATTAGGATCTCAAGGACATCGGCGATCATGCATCGCCGTTCCTTCTTGCCACGCATACAATCCGAATACGTGGTGGCGGTGGCACCAAGGTGCGGCAGCGGACGACGTAAAGCTTGCTCCGTTTATTTCACCCGCCAGTTCACGGTGCGGTTCGCCGGGGCGGTCAGGGTGACGAGCACCATGCCATCTTTTTCCGCGAACCCGGCTTTGACGCCGGCCGCCTGGTCGTCCTTTCCGAGGGTGACGGCGGTGAGCTTTTTGCCATTGGGAGCGATGCGGATCTCGTAGGGATCGTTGCCGACCACTTTCGAGGAACCGGTGAGCGCATCATTGGTCCACTCCGCCTTCAACAGATCCACCGCGCCTTGGGTGATGTGGCGCGAGGTTGAAAGCACGGTGGGCACGGCCAGTTCGGGATTCACCGCCAAGATCAGGCAACTGCGGGCCGGCACGCTGCGGGAAATCCTGCCAGTGAAGGTGTCGTGGGTTTTCGACCAGAATTCGAAGAGATGGTGCGATGCGGCGGGATCGAGCCCGAGCGATTCG
>JBDSNC010000197.1:0-10085 GCA_039915545.1 Luteolibacter sp. | reverse complement strand
AGCACCGCGATCGACATCCTGTCTCTCGGTCGCCCTCCGTCGTGGCGACGGGCGAAACCTAGGCCAACCCGCCCCCACGGGTCAACCCATTTTGATCAGGTTTTTACGTTTTTTTCGCAAAGACGCTTGGAAGCCATATAAAACAAGGGATTGCTGGCGTAGATTTTTATGAAAACCTATCAAAACCGTCGTGTTTCGTTAGGAAAACTGGTTTCGGATTCTGCAATTTCGAGCATGAATCGGTGACGAAATGGCCACCGCCCGCGAAAACTACGACAATTCACGTAGTTCACTGCCCAGCAGGCATGTTCTTGCTCAGACGGATCGTCACCGAGAAACCACCACTCGGAGGCAGTGAGGCGAATGTTTCCCCACCGCAGGCTTCGATGGCGGTGCGGACGATCGCCAGTCCGAGGCCGCTGCCTCCGGTATCACGGCTGCGGGAACGATCCGGACGGTAGAACGGCTCGAAAAGCCTCGGGAGTTCGTGCGCAGGCGCGCCCGGTCCGTCGTCCGCGACCGTAACAGCGACGTAATCGCCGCTTTCTGCTACAGAGATCACGACCTTTGCGGTCGGGCCCGCATGGACGCCGGCGTTGCGGATGAGATTGCCAAGCGCTCGGCTGAACAACGACGGATCCGCAACTGCCACCAGGTCTTGTGGCACGTTGATTTCCAGAATCAGATCGCCCGCTTCACGAGCCGCAACTTCCCGAATCAGTGGCTCGATCCTCACCGACTCACGGCGCGGAGCACGGCTGCCCGCGCGTGAAAATGCCAGGATTTCCTCAACCAGCGTCGCCAGCTCTTGGGCATCCGATTCGATGGACGCCAAGTTGTTGCGCTCGGATTCCCCCAGCTTCATTTCCAAAATCCCGAGTCCGGTGCGCACCCTCGCCAGCGGCGCACAGAGTTCGTGGGCAGCGTCCCCAAGAAATCGTTTCTGCCCGGAAACCAGATGATCCAGCCTGACCGCCATCGTTTCGATCGCCTTGCCCAGATTCCCCAACTCGTCATTCCCCCGTAGCGGAAGGCTGATTTTGAAATCACCGGCCGCGATCCGGTCCGTGGCGATGGTCAATCGATGGAGATAGCGCGTGATTCCCCACACAAAAGGCGTCCAAAACGCCAGACTCAGGGCGAGCACCGCCAGTCCGCCCCACAGCCACGGCTTGAAATCAAAAAACATGCCCGAGCCATCCAGATTGTCCGCCCTCACGAGCAGGAGATGCTGTCGAAACGGCTTACCAAATGGCCCCGGGAGTAAAATCTGGATGCCAGCCCAGTAGCCGTCGCCGCCCTCGCCCTTGAGCAGGAAAATCGGACGGCTGACCGGCATATTTTGCGGCATCGCGGGTCCGCCGCCCGCTCTATCAGGACGACCGGCGCCGGGAGGTGGACCATCCTCCGGAAATCCGTCGGGCGGCATTCCCTGATCATCGAGGGGCTCGGGATCATCCGGACCGCCCCCCAAACGCCCGGGCGGCGGACTTCGTCGGGCCGGCGGACCGGCGGGTGGCGGCGGAGGCTGCGATGTAAGCGCACGCTGTTGGACGTTGGCAGGAAGCCGGATCGCAAATGACTTCGGATCGTTGTAGTCAAAAATGGCTGCCGCCACTTTCTTCTGATCCGCCAGCGTCTTGAGCGACGCGTCCCACTTCGACCGCGGCTGCATCACGATTTCCCCGCGGGCCACCTCGCCAAAGGCCCGCAGCCGCTCTCCCGCAGCTCCGCTGAGCAGCGAGTCCAGACCGAGCCGCAACTGCCATCCGACAAACGCGGCGAACGTCAGCGCGAGGATGACAAGGTGCAGCAGCAGCCAGCCTAACACCTTCGCCAGCAACGGAAAATACGGACGCTCTTTCATGACTGTCCGGGATCCGGGGTTTCAGGTTCGTGAAGTGAATAGCCAATCCCGCGGATGGTGCGGATGAAACGCGGGTTCTTCGCGTCGTCCCCGAGCTTTTTCCGCAACGAGGACACGTGCACGTCGATCGATCGATCAAAAATGTCGAAGCGCCTTTCGGAAACCTCTTCGATCAACCGCTCGCGGGTTTTCACGCGGCCCTTCGATTTCAAGAGCGCGGCAAGGATCGCGAACTCCAGCGCGGTTAGATCCAGCGGCAGGTCGCCGAGAATCACCGTGTGCGTCTCTTCGCAGAGTCTGAGGGTCCCGGCAACCAGTTCGCGCGCCGCTGCGACACCGGGCTGTTGGACACGCGAACGGCGGGTGACGGCACGCAGCCGGGCCAGCAGTTCGCGGGAGGAAAACGTCTTCGGCAGATAGTCGTCCGCACCAATTTCAAGCCCCACGATGCGGTCCGCCTCCTCGCCCAGTGCGGTAAGCATGAGCACCGGAACGTCGGATGTTTTCCGCAGTTCGCGCAGCACGGCGAACCCGTCCATGCCGGGCATCATCACGTCCAGGATCACCGCCAGATACGGCGCGGCGAGCGCTTCGGCGAGTCCGTCGGGCCCGTTGTGACGGAGCTCCACCTCGTATCCCATCGGCGTGAGATAGTCGCGGATCAGCCCGGCGAGCTTGCGGTCATCATCCACCACGAGGAGGCGGGGATTGGCTTGGGTTTCCATCGTTAGACCCTTATTAGCAGGCGTTGGCCACCTTCGCCCACAGGTTTTACACAAAATTAACAATTTCGGGCGAATTCCACACACGGCGTTCACATGCGCCCTGTTTCATCTTTACAGTTCCCGATGGAACGCAGTCCGAAAACCAACCCCCAAAACTCATGAAACCGACCCGCATCCACCTCGTCCTGGCCGTGCTCGCCACCGTCACAGCCCACGCCGCCGAGCCGAAACCACCCGGCGACCGCCGCCCGCCTCCACTCCCGCAGCCGCTTCTTGTGGCGCTCGATACCAACCGCGACGGCGAGCTCTCCCCTGACGAAATCACCAACGCACCGACCGCCCTCGACGCGCTGGACAAGAATGGCGACGGTGCGCTTTCCCCGAAGGAAATCAAAGGCAAACCGCCCAAGAAAAAATCCGGTGAAGCCGTGCCACCGCCACCCGACAAGGCGGGCCCGCCACCCCTGATCATCAAAGCGCTCGATCTCGACAAGGACCACGGCCTCTCCGCCGATGAAATCGAAGCCGCCTCCGAGTCGCTGCTGATCCTCGACAAGAACAACGACGGCACCCTTTCCCGCAAGGAACTCAACCCCGGAAAACCACCGAAGACCGGCGATACCTGATCGCCGGAAATCCGTCCCGCCCCGGTAAAACCTCCGCCGAGGCGGGATTCCCTCTCCCCACCACCTGTTAAAGTCATGAAAACATACCGAATCCAATGGATCCTCGCATTGATACTGAGCGCATCCGCCCATGCCAAGCCGCCCGGCGGCCGTCCCGACCGAGGCCCGCAAGGCCCTCCTCCACAAGGCGTCCCTCAAGGCCCACCGCTGCTCATCGTCTTGGACACCGATCACGATGGTGTGCTTTCCGATGACGAAATCAAGGCCGCTGCCGAAGTCATCGCCAAACTCGACAAAAACCACGACGGAAAAATCACCATCGAAGAGCTCCGCATGCCACCACCGCCGCCGAAGGACGGCGATGGCCCTCAAGGCCCTCCTCCGCAGGATGGGAAACGCCCCATTCCTCCCGTCATCCACGCCCTCGATGCGGACCACGACGGCACCATTTCCGCCGAGGAAATGGAGAACGCACCCGAGTCCCTCAAAGCCCTTGATAAAAACGGCGACGGCGAAATTTCCCCTGATGAAATGCGTCCCCCCGGACCACCACCCGGTGAAAACGGCGACCCAAAAGGCCCACCTCCACAAGGTGAGGGTGGCGGTGTGGAATAATCCACCCGCCGCGTGCTTTTGATCGCCACCAACCCAAGTCATCCACCCGGGCAAGCTGGTCCGGGTGGATGTTCTCTCCACTACCCATGAAATCCATCACGCTGCTGGCCATGCTGGCGTCCGCCGGGTCCGCCACCGCGGATCCACAGCTCACCTCCTGGTCCACCGAAGACTCAGGACAATACGCCCGAATCTATCAAAGCAGCGCCGCCGAGACCGCCGGCACGGTTTCCAAAACATGGAGCCGCGGCACCGGCGTGCAGGGCAGCCCCACTTACGCGGGCATCAGCAAGATCGTCTATTCGTCGGGCTGGGTCTATATCCGCGCGACCGGCCTTGCCAGCCACATCATGGGCCCGTGGTACCTCGATGCGGCGAAAACCACCAATTTCCCGAACTTCCCCTCCAACACCGCGATAATCTATCGGATCCCGCGCACGCCCGCCATCCCGGCCGGTAAAACCCTCACCGGCCTCGGCGCAAGCGGCTGCATGGTCAACGGCGTCTCAATGTTCGACATGCGCGACGCCTTTTCCTACGCCAGCGCGAGCTCCACCGATGCCACCCCGGTCAACGGACTCACCGGCGATGGCGTCTGGAACCGCGACGGCTATCACAACGAAGGCATCACCTTCGACCCCGCCCTCGCCCATCAGGCGGGAAACAACTATCACTATCACGCCCAGCCCATCGCGCTGCGCTATCAGCTCGGTGATCATGTGGACTACAATGCCGTCACCAACCGCTACACGGAAAGCACGGCGGAGGTCACGAGACATTCGCCCATTCTTGGCTGGGCCGCCGACGGTCTGCCGGTATATGGACCCTATGGCTATTCCAGCCCGCTGGATCCGAACAGCGGCGTGCGCCGCATGGTTTCCGGATTTGTCCTGAGAAACGGCAGCTACGGCACCACCGATCTGGGCAGCACCAACCGCACCACCCTGCCGCCATGGGCCTCGCGGATTCAAACCGTCACTTTCAAGAACGGCCCGGCAGTCAGCACCACCTACGCCCTCGGACATTTCATCGAGGACTTCGACTACCTCGGTGATCATGGTTACGCCCAGGGAACGGATTTCGATCTGAACGAGCAGAACGTCCGCTGGTGCGTGACTCCCGAGTTTCCATCCGGCACCTACGCCTATTTCACCACCATCACCGCCGCCGGCACCCCTGCCTATCCCTACACCACCGGCCGCCAGTATTACGGCAGCCCCACCGGCGGCGCATCCACCATCGGCGAGGCGGTCACCACCTTCTTCGATGGTGGACCTAACAAAATAGCAGCCGCCAAAACGGTGGCTGCGGACGAGGCCACCGGCGATGTCACCCTCACCTGGAGCGCGGCAGAGGGCGGGACCTATCTGGTGGAGGCGTCCACGGATCTGACAAACTGGCCTGACCTCACCCCCGCGGTCACCGCCGCCGATGATGTGGCCTCCCTCGTGGAAACCGGTGCGAAAAACATCCATCCCAACCGTTTCTATCGAATCTCGCGGACCTCGCTGGCCGCGTTCGACAGCAACGGCTTCGACTACACCGCGCTCGGCGGCAGCGGCACTTCCACGTCGGTCGTTCCCGGTGGCAACACAGCGCGGAGCAGCACCGTCACGGTGACGATCACCCTGCCCACCACTCCGCCCAATCCTCCCGCCAACCTCGTTCCCACCGGTGTCACTCTCGCAGGAACGATCGTCGGCACCTCGATTTCCCGCCCCACCGCGACGACCGTTCTCGCCACATTCGCCGTCCCCGCCGGAGCGCCGACCGGTGCGCAGAATGTAGTGGTCACCTTCAATCCGGCGCCTACTTACACGCTGACCGGCGGCTTCACGATCAACTGAGAAATGCCCGCCATTTTCCACCGCTGGTTCTTTCTGGCGGCCGCCATCCTGCCGGCCGGGCCGTGCCGTGCTGCGGATTTGGAAATCACCATCGAGCCCGTTTTCAATGGCGAGCCCCTGCGGCTGGACTCGTTGCGCTATCAGAACTCCGCCGGCGAGACGCTCTCGGTCACGCGCCTCAGCTATCTGCTCAGCGGCTTCGCCATCGAGCGCGAGGACGGCCAGTGGATCGAGCTGCCGGAAAGCGTCGCATGGATGGACGCCGTATCGAAACGCAACTCGCTGTTGATCGAAAACGCCCCTGCGGGAAACTACCGCGCGCTGCGGTTTCACATCGGCCCGGATGCCGGGGCAAACGCCGCCGATGTTTCGAAAATCCCCGCGGAAAGCCCGCTCAATCCGAACGTCAACGGCCTTCACTGGAGCTGGCAGGGCGGCTACATCTTCATGGCCGTCGAGGGACACTACCGCAGCGGCAATGCCGGGCCCAAAGGCTATGCCCACCATCTCGCGCGCGATCCGAACCGCACCCGCATCAGTCTCAACGCGCCGCTCGACCTCCGCCATGATGCCGGCATTCTCATCCACCTCGATCTCGCCACGCTGTTCAACGCACCACGTCCGCTGTCGTTTGAAAAGGACGGCACCGCCACCCATTCGCGCGATGGAGATCCCATCGCCGCCGCGCTGGTGGCCAATCTGCCGGGTGCGTTCAGCGTGAACCGTGTGGTTTCCAACGCACCGACCGCCCGAAAGCTGCCGCCCGTCACACCGATCGATCTGCCGGAAAATTTCACGCCCTATCGTTTTACGATCAGCCGCACCTTTCCCATCCCCGATCTGCCGCGCGACAATCCGCTCATCAACGAACGCGTCACACTCGGCGAAAAACTTTTCCACGAAACGTCCCTCTCCCGCGACGGCACCATCTCCTGCGCCACCTGCCATCAGGCGGATGCCGCGTTCACCGACCGGCTTCCCGTCAGCACCGGCGTCGGAAAACGCCAGGGCGACCGCAATGCCATGCCGCTTTTCAACCTCGCCTGGAAGCGCGAGTTCTTCTGGGACGGCCGCGCCCGGTCGCTCCGCGAGCAGGTGCTCATGCCCATCCAGGACCATCGGGAAATGGACGAGTCACTCGACCGGATCTGTGAGAAACTGACCGCCTCCTCCGACTACCCGCCGTTGTTCCGCGCCGCCTATCGCTCGCCGGGCATCAGTGCGGAAAAAATCTCCCTCGCCCTCGAACAATTCCTCCTCACCCTCACCGCCCGCGATGCGAAACTCGACCGCGCCTTCAGCGGGAAAGCGTCACTCGCCGAGGATGAAAAGCGCGGCTTCGAGCTCTTCATGACCGAATACGAACCGCGAACCGGCCAATACGGAGCGGACTGTTTCCACTGCCACGGCGGCGCGCTTTTCAGCGATCACCAATTTCATAACAACGGCCTCGACGGCAGCGAACCCGGCCGCGCAAAAGTCACCCATCTCCCCGGCGACGAAGGAAAATTCTCCACCCCCAGCCTCCGCAACGTCGCACTGACCGCTCCCTACATGCACGACGGACGTTTCGCCACGCTGGAGGAAGTCATCGAGCATTACAGCAGCGGCATCCATCGAAGCCCCACGCTCGATCCGAATCTCGCCAAACACCCTGAAAAAGGCCTCAACCTCAGCACTGCGGACAAGGCCGCGCTCGTTGCGTTTCTCAAAACCCTCACCGACGGGCAGTAACCGCAGTCTAATACACTTCCGGCGGCCGATCCCAGAAACCGTGGATCTTGTCGATTTCCCGGCGGTCGCGCTTCGTCGGCCGACCCTTCGCCGCCTCGCGTTTCGCCGTTTGCCATTCCTTCAGATGCACGAAAACAGCCTCCGGTGTCCGCTCTTCGTAGCAGGCCTGCGCTTCCGGCGCAGCCACCCGCAGGCTGATCACCGCTTTCACGAAAATCGTCCGCACGCCCGGCCCCTCGGGGAACGGGATTTCCAACAGATCACCCGGATGGATCATCGAGGAAGCCTTCAGCGAATGAGTGCCGCGTTTCACTTTTCCCGTGGCACACGCGTCCGCCGCGAGGCCGCGGGTTTTGAAAAAGCGCGTGGCCCACAGCCATTTGTCAGCACGGACGGATTCGGTCATGAGCGTTGGAATGACGCTGTCACAGAGCAATCCCGCTTGGCGAGTCTCCAGATACTTCGCCCGCCAGCCACCCAATACTTGCGGGCCGGCCGGACCCTCGACTAGAAACGCCCGTGGCCGGAAAAAACATCGTCTATTTCGATTTGGAAACGCAGCGCAGCTTCGGCGACGTCGGGGGATTTTCCAACAAATCCAAGATGGGCGTCTCCGTCGGCGTCACCTACAGCACCGCTCGCGGCACCTACGAAATCTATGGCGAGAACGAGATGGAAAAGCTCGGTGAGGAACTCGTCCGCGCCGATCTCGTCGTCGGCTGGAACCACATGCAGTTCGATTATCCCGTCCTCCAGCCCTACGTTTTCCACACTCTCGTCGAGCAGACCATCAATCTCGACATGATGCTGGAGCTCGAAACCATCGTCGGTTTCCGCCTCAAGCTCGATTCCGTCGCCTCCGCCTCACTCGGCACCGGCAAAACCGCCGACGGCCTCGACGCCCTGCGCTGGTGGCAGGAGCACAAGAAAAACGGCGACTTCGAGCCCCTCCGGAAAATCGCCGAATACTGCGCCTACGACGTCAAAGTCACTAAATGCGTCCACGAATACGCCCTCGAACACGGGCTGCTTAAATACGACGACAAAAGCGGCCGCATCGCAGAAGTCCCGGTGACCTGGAAATAACGGCCACCCCCGCCCCGGCTCACATGAAGCCCATTTGATGCAGCACCTTCGTCACGGTCCACAGGAACGTGAGGATCAGCGCGACGAGGAAAATCTTGGTTGCGGCTTCGATGGAAGAGCGGGTCATGGCGCGCGTTGTCTAGTCGCTGGGGCGGATTCCGCCAAGGCGAAAGTAGTCGAAGACTTCAGTCCTTTCCTCCACTTCGAATGACGGACTCAAGCCCTCGACTACTTTTCAGCGGGTGAACGAAGCCACCAGCGATGCAAGATCCGCCGGTGCTGCGCGGTCCGCAGTGAGGATGGCGGCTTTCTGGAGGGAGATGATTTCGGCGATTCCCTTGCGTGAGAGATCGAGCATGGCGGTCATTTCCTCGGAGGAAAAAACGGCTTCCTCGCCGCTGCCTTGAATTTCCACGAACTCGGAGGTCTCGGTCATGACGACGTTGAAATCGACGGAGGCGTCCTTGTCCTCGGGGTAGTTGAGGTCGAGCACGGGCACGCCCTGATAGACTCCGGCGGAAACGGCAGCGACGAGCTTCTTGATCGGGAAGGTCTTCAATTTGCCCTCGGACATCAGCTTGTTGAGGGCGATGGCCATGGCGACACAGCCACCGGTGATGGAGGCGGTGCGGGTGCCGCCGTCGGCCTGGAGGACGTCACAATCAATCCAGATGGTGCGCTGGCCGATCTTTTTCAAATCCACCACCGCACGCAGGGCGCGGCCGATCAGACGTTGGATCTCGGAGGAACGGCCGTCAAGTTTGCCACGGGAAATGTCGCGCGGTTTCCGCTCCAAGGTGGAGTAGGGCAGCATCGAGTATTCCGCCGTGAGCCAGCCGCCTTCCACGCGTTGGGCGCGCATCCAGCGGGGGATGTCATCCTCGATGGTGGCGGAGCAGATGACTTTGGTATCGCCGAAGGAAACGAGCACCGAACCGGTGGCGTTCGGGGCGACGTTGGGGATGAAGGAAATCGGGCGGAGCTGGTCGTTCTGGCGGCCGTCGGGTCGTGTCATGGATGAAGTGAAATCCACGGGCTCCCGGTGGGCAAGCATGGAGCGATCCACCACAGGGTGTTTCGCCTTGCCCACTGGAACCACGCGCGGATTTCAATCCACGCGCGGTCCGGGTGGTGATCAGTTTTTTTTGCAGATGATCTTCAGCTTGCCATCAAAGTCAGCGCCGAGGGCGGTGCCGGCGAGATCCACGTTGAAGGTGAGGGTCTTGCCTTTCACCTTGGCGTTGAAGAAGGCAATCAGCTTGCCGGAGATGTCTTCATCCATGAACGTGGTGTCGAAGGTGATGATCAGCGGTTTGCTGGTTTTCCCGGTGTAGTTCTTTCCGGTTTTCGTCATCTGGACGTAGGCCGGACCAGTGACCGAAGTATCGATCTTGGTGCCGAGCTGTTCGCCCAGCTGTTTGAAAATCTTCGTCATGGCGTTGCGGTTGAGTTTCAGCCGGTTGTTGAACAGAGCCGCTGAGCGGCGATTCCTTGATCCGACGTTGAAAGGGGTGACGCGAGCCGTTACTCTGATCACGCATATGAAAAAAAGATAACCGCACTCGCATCGGCTCCTTGGTATCAA
>JBDSNC010000196.1:0-7649 GCA_039915545.1 Luteolibacter sp. | reverse complement strand
TTGATACCAAGGAGCCGATGCGAGTGCGGTTATCTTTTTTTCATATGCGTGATCAGAGTAACGGCTCGCGTCACCCCTTTCAACGTCGGATCAAGGAATCGCCGCTCAGCGGCTCTGTTCAACAATGGCAGCAATCTCAACCTCTGGGATTGGGTGAGTGCAAACAACCAGAAGTGGGTCATCAACCCGATCGGCGACGGCTGTTTCAAGCTCGTCGCCGTCCACAGCGGCAAAGTGGCCGACGTGGCAGGACCTAGCACCGCCGATGGCGCGGCCGTTCACCAGTGGGACTATGTGGGGGCGCTGAACCAGCAATGGTCGTTCTCCATCGCCCCTTGAGTTGAACCACGTGATACCCGGCGGACCGCGGCGTTTCGGCGCGCGGTCCGCCCATTCTCTCTTCAGGGTATGTCCGACCAATGGCTCCGCCTTAAATTTCGATGGGTACTCGCCACATGTATCGTGGCCACCGGCGGAATCGTGTTCGTATACCTGCGGTCTGAAGCGCCGGTGCCCGAAAATTCCCGACCTGCCGCACCCCGGCAGGAGCCACAGCGTTCGGGAAGGGCTCAGGACAATTTGACAGGGTTTTCCGCCATCGCTGGCGAAACGGACAGTGTCCGGCGCGACGCCCGGCTTCTCGCGCTCGCCGGACGCTGGATCGATGCGAGCCCGGAGGATGCCCTGGATTTCGCCTTCGGCCTGCCGCCCGGCGAGGTCCGGGAGACCTTCTTGCGCCAATTATGCGTGGCATGGGCTCGGAAAGATGCCGAAAAGGCGCTCGCTTGGTCGGACCGGCTGGACGACGCGGCCGACCGCCGCCGGGTCCGCTCGACGGTTTGCATCGCGGTGGCGGAATCCGATCCCCACCTGGCCGTCGGGCTGGCTCTCCGCCACGGATCGGAGGGTGATGATAGCGGAGGACTGCTAGAGAATCTCTCCGCGCAATGGGCGGATCGCGAGCCGGCGGCGGCCCTTGATTGGGTCAGGACCCATCCGGACGGCGAGTGGCACGACCGGCTCCTGGCCCGCGTGGCGTTCGTCCTTTCCAAGTCCGATCCGCACGCCGCCGCCTGCCATGTGGCTAAAGATATGGAGCCGGGAACCCTGCAGGACGAGGCCGTCATTTCCATCCTGCACCAGTGGATCATGAAAGACCCGCAGGCAGCCGCCAGCTGGGCGGCCGCCTTTCCCGAGGGAGACCTTCGCTCGCGGGCGATGAGTGAAATCGTCAGCCAGCGCCAGCACTTGGCCGAAATGCCGGACTAACTTGCACTCCCGGCGAGGACCTCCGCGACCTTGGTGAGTTCCACAGGTGCGGCCGCGGCAGGAACCGTCCACGCTGCGCTCGCGACAAGAAGCCGAAGTCTGACGGCAACGAATCTTGACAGCACGCCCGCTCCGATTTCACTGCTATCCATTGATTGCAAACCGGAATCCATTCATGAAACGCCCGATGAAGCTGCCCGGTGTGTTTCAATGCATGGCTGCGGCTTTTCTGTGGTGCGCGTTGTTGCCGTCCGTTTTCGCCCAGGTCCTGCCGCTGACGGATGACTACATCCTGCGCACTTGGGAAATGGAGGACGGTCTGCCGAGCAACACGGTTACCGGAGTCCGGCGGGCATCGGACGGATTTCTCTGGATCGCGACTCCGTAAGGGCTGGCAAGATTTGACGGAGTGCGGTTCGTGACTTTTGTGGCAAACGGTGCAGCCGGTATCCGCAAGGATTCCACCGAGCCGCAGGTGCGTGACCGCGAGATCTGGCTAGGGTTCGGTCCGGGAGGGGCGGCGGTCCGCCAAGGCGGCGACATGATAGAAAACGTGCCCTCGCTGCCGCGCCCGGCACCGCCGGATTGGATCCGCGCGCTGCGGGGCATGCCGGACGCCCCGGTTTGGTACGATTGGTCGGGCGGGCGTGGGGTGACGTGTTGGATGAACGGCCGGGTGCAGGAGTTCAAAGGCGCGATCGGGAAGGGGACCGACGGGGAGCCGGTGGTGCTGGCTGACTCGAGCGGCCAGGTTTGGTTTCCCCGCGATGAGGAGGGATTGGGCGGTGAAATCGGGCGCTTTCAAGCGATCATTCCCCAAGGTGGCAGCCGTGCCTCGCTGGCACCCGCACGCGATGGCGGCGCATGGCTGGCCAGCGGGGATCGTCTCATGCGTCAACATGCTGACGGACGCGTGGAGACGGTTGCAAGCCTGGAGGCCATCGGTGGAGGAGACGCGGTGAACATGCTTCTGGAGGACGCCTCTGGAACCGTGTGGATCGCCACCCGCGGCTCGGGGCTGATCCGCTGGCGTGACAGTGAGTTCCACCGTGTGGCGACATCGCACAACGACGTGCTCTCGCTCACCACGGATGGGGAGGGGAATCTCTGGGCCGGCACTCATGGAGGAGGGCTCGATCAATTGCGGCCGCGGAGGTTCTATCTGCACAAGGCGGACGAAGGTCTGCCGAGCGATAACGTGATTTCAATCTGCGAGGATAAGGATGGACACTTGTGGCTCGCTCCTTCGTTCAATCCGCCGGTGCGTTCCGGTGATGTGCCAAAGCGTGAATTCGGAACTCAGCCGGGGACGGAATCATGGAGCCCCCCCAAAGCCGGCATCTTCGATAAACACCTCGATTACGCCAAGTGGTACGCCACCTGGTGGGCCGCCCGCATGACCGATGCCATCGATCAATACGATCCGGACTTCATCTATACGGACGGAACCGGCAAGCAGCCCTTCGAAGGATTCAACACCGGCACCGGCATCAAGGCGGATGCCATGCAGAGCGTCATCGCCCATTTCTACAACCAGTCGCTGAAACGCCGAGGCAAGGTGGATACCTTCAGCATCGTCAAGTTCCGCCCACCCACCAACGGCACTGTCAATACCGAGGAATTCGGCGTCCCGCGCGACATCATCACCAAGCAGCCATGGATCGCCGAAATTCCCGTGGGCGATTGGTTTTACGCGCCCGGCTTCTTTTACGATTCCGGCATGATGATCCGCTACATCATCGAAGCCGTCGCGCGCGACGGAAACGCCTGCATCTGCGTGTCGCCCCAGCCGGATGGGTCGCTCGACGATGGCAGTCTTAAAATGCTCAAGGAAGTGGGCATCTGGATGCGCGCCAACGGGCAGGGCATCTACGGCAGCAAGGCATGGACGATCCCCGGCGAAGGCGAGATCGTCAAAGGCCAGCTCAAGCAACTCCCAGGCGGCAAACTCGGAAAGCAACACGCCGAGTTCAAATTCGGTCCGGGCGACTTCCGTTTCACCGCCGGCAAGGATGGCGCGCTCTACGCCTACTGCCTGACGGTCCCTCCCTCCGGCAGCAAACTGCGGATCAGCTCGCTGGGCTCCGACAAGAATATGTGGAACAGGAAGATTCAGAACGTAGAAGTGCTGGGCCTCCGCCAAAGCGTCAAATGGAAACAGGACACGGATGCGCTGCTGATCGAAATGCCGCGCGGAGACTTCGCCACGGCGGTGGGTTTCAGGATCCGGTGAGGGTTGATTTCATGTATGGAGGGCGGCCGCCTGTTCCAACACACAGTAAGAGCTCAGGGGCTCCGAGTTGGCGACTGCGAAAAGAGCCGGGTTCGCCGCTCCCGCCATGAAGATGAGGAACCGCAGGAGGGGCGATGAAGGAAACAGCGGCAAACGGGGATTCATTGAGCGTCTCAGATTTCAATACACCTGGATGGATCACCCTTTCGGGGGATGCAAAAACCACCATTCGTCGCTATGGACCAAATCGTATTCCCATGGTGACTTATTACAACCCGAACCGAGAAAGTGTCTCGGAAAAATCCACCAGCGCATACCTCCAAATCCTGAAACCCATGAAAGCAAAAAAAAGCCTTTTGAACAATCGTCTCCGTCTCAGCGGAATTTGTCTTCCGACCCTTCTCATCACCTTCAGTGGCCAGGCGCTGCATGCGGCAGACTGGGCTGGCGGCACCAGCACGGATTGGAACACGGCCGCAAACTGGTCTACCGCCGCAGTGCCTGATGCAACAGGCGCCAGTGTTAAGACGGATTTCGCCCCCATCGCCACGATTTCAGCAGACGTGACGGCCATTCCCTCGGAAATCGTTGTCGGTCCATCGGCTGGCGCAGGGCAGTTGGATCATACCGCCGGTTCGATCTCGGTGCAGAGCGGAGGATGGCCTTACGGATGGATACTCGTCGGACAGAGTGGAAACGGCACCTATAACATCGCCGATACGGCGGGTGCAGGCGGGACACTCACTGGATTCGGAACAGGAAGCGGCAACTTGACAACCGGAGGCGATATTCTGGTGGGTGCGGGTTGGTGGTGGACGGGTTCAACCGGCCTTTTGAACGTCAATACCTCCGGGACGGTTCACACAAACGGCAGCTTGGTCGTCGCCGCAACCGACGACGACTCGGGAACGGTCAACATCGACGCCGGCACCGTCACCGCCGGTGCTGCGAGGATCGGCACCGGTGACGCCATCACAGCCTCCACCGGCGCACTCAATATCGACGGCGGCAGTTTGACTTTGAATTATCGACTGACCATCGGTGCTGGGAACCGGACCGGCAATGGCTCGGAAGGAGATCCATATGTCTATGCCAACGGCAGCAGCATCGGCACGGTGACACTTGCCGGAGGCACTCTGACGACCGACGCAGTAACGGACAACTTTTGGGAGGCAGGCGTCAACATGGCCTCGGGATACGATGAGGCCACTGGCGGCACCGCCACCGTCAATCTCGACGGCGGCACCCTGTCCACCCTCTACGTCTTCAGCGAGGTCGGAAGCAACGGCATTGCCGGCACGTCGATCTTAAACTTCAACGGCGGCACCCTGAAGGGGCAGGCGAATAGGGACAACCTCGGAGGAGCGTTTATTGGCACCCATACTGGTGACTACTACAACCCTCTCAATAGCATAACCCGCGCGAATGTCCGCGACGGCGGGGCGGTGATTGATACCAACGGCTTCAATCTTTTCATCAGCCAGGTGCTGGAGCACAGCGACATCTTGGACGATGCGCCGACTGATGGCGGCTTGACCAAGAATGGCGCGGGCCAGCTTCAGGTTTACGGGAAGAATTCCTTCACGGGACCGGTTGTCGTGAATGCAGGCACCCTGTATGCAAGCGCTTTTAATTACTCAGGCAGTGCCACTTTTGGCACGGCCAGCAGCATCACAGTGAACACTGCGACCCTCACGGCGAATTCCAATTCCTTGTTTGGGACCTACAGTGGCCACGCGGGGCCGATCACAGTGAACGCCGGAGGCTCGGCGATCACACAAAATGGCAGGCAGGATGTTGGCTTGCTCACCCTGAATGGTGGCACGCTCGCGAGCTCTGGAACAATCGGAGCAGATGGATCATGGATGTTCGGACGTTTCACCGACAAGAAGCTCCTTGTGACCGCCAATTCCACGGTCTCGGCGGTCAAAGTGGTGTTTCGCAACGGTGCCACCATCGATGTCTCTTCCGGAAGCAATCTTGCTTTCAGCGGGACAATTTCAAATAACTCCGACGGAACAACTTCCGTGATCAAGGATGGCGGAGGAACCCTGTCACTCTCTGGCGGCTTCGACTACACGGGAAACACCACGGTCAACGCTGGAACGCTTTCGGTATCGTCTGCATCGTTCGCCGATACTTCGAGCATCACGGTTGATGCCACCGCTACTTTGAATCTCAATACCGGAGCCACCGACGTCGTTGCAGGCCTCAAGGTTGGCGTGACTCAATATGCAGCCGGGGTAACCTATCGTGCGACCGACGCCAATGGCGGCAGTGGGACAGGCACGCAGATTGCCGGACTTACAGGCAACGGCAAGCTGAGCGTGGTTGCTGCCGGGGGGTATGACTCATGGAAATCCAATGTTGGCAACCAGACCCCGAGTCAGGACTACAACAATGACGGAGTGTCAAACGGAATCGCCTACTTCATGAATAACACCGGGGTCATCAGCCTTCCCGGCATCGTGGGCGGCGCGGTCACCTGGACCAACGGCGGAAACATCCCGGCTTCAGCCATTGGCACCCAGTTCGAGATCCAAACTTCGCAGAATCTATCCAATTGGAGTACCGGCAGCCCCACCATCAACACTAACAGTGCGCTCATCTACACCCTGCCCACCGGCCAGGGCAAGTGGTTCGCCCGCCTCGTCGTGACTCCGAACTGAGAATTCGTAGCCGTTCACCAATCCATTCAATCCGCCACGCGGCACCGGCTCTTACGAGCCAACCGCGTGGCGGATTTGAACTCCAACTTCAACACCGGCAGCGCAACGGAAACTCCGCTGATCCGCCTCAGATCTTCAACTGCCGGGAGTCCCGGCCCCATTACCGCATGAATCCGCAGCTTCAACCTCCACGTCACCGCAGTCGAGCCTTCACCTTGGTCGAATTGCTCGTTGTGATAGTCATCATCATTTCCCTCGCCGCCCTTGTGTTTCCCATGGTGCGCAGCGTCCGCAACGCCGCTGGCTCGGCCGTCACGGTGGCGAATCTCCGCCAGATCCAAGTCGCCAACGCGAGCTTCGCCAGCGATAACGGCGGCTTCTTCTTGGGAAACGCGCCCGATGGGGGTGGTCCTTGGGGCCCGCCGTGGTTCACCTACATGCCGTTTGTCAGCATGCTCGGAGTCAACGCCTCGGGCGAAGGCGAGAGTGGCAACACTCTTCCCGACGGTTGGGGTAAGAATTATCCGGAAGTCCTCAAATGCGGGATGGCGGTCTCGGTGGGAACGGCCCCGGACCAAAAAGACCGGAATTTCACCATCGCCATGAACTGGTCCTCATTCTCGCACCAATCGGACGGCACATCAGGGGGGGCTAGTTGGTGGATTGGCGGCAAGATTCTCCAGAGCAGGGTCAAGAATCCGTCACAGTTGATCATGTTCCACGAATCGACCGAGATCTATGACCTTTTCGATAGCCGGCTCGATTGGAAAAAGGACAACGCTGGATTCAACAAGGGCTTGGCCTTCCGCAACAAGGGCCAGACCTGCAATGTTGTTTTCGCGGACGGCCACGTCAGTGGCCTCACCCGCAAGGACATTGAAAAGGACAACGCGCAAACCAGACGGTATTTCCTGTGGGATGCGGATTAAGCCGCAAACGTGGAGTCATCCGCCTTTCGACCGGCTGCGTCCTCCCTGATTCGGGGGGGCTCAATATCCCGAATCTGATCGGTGGCGGGGCGGGTGAGGACCCGCTAGGTTCGGGCGGCTTGGAGTGGCTCGATTCCGTCCGTCTGGCGTTTCCACGGGCGGTTGATCCATAGTTTCTATCAAGCATAACCCATGAAGTCCGTATGATGCGTTCCCCAGCTTGCCGCTTTTTTTCCAGCCTGGCCGCTTTCTTCGCAGCACTCGCCTTGTCAGGCGCCGCTGCGGATGAAGCGGCCAGAGTGGTTTCCGCCGATTTGAAGGAAACGAGCGGGCCGCTCAACACCATGTTCAAGCGCTGCGTCGGCGCGGGCCGCGCGAACGAAGGATTGCGTGCCGACTGGCAGCGGCAACTGTCTGTCGTGCGGCGCGAATGCGGCTTCGAATACATCCGCATGCATGGCCTGTTCTGCGATGACATGGGTGTTTACCGCGAGGTCAACGGCAAGCCTGAATACAACTGGCAGTACATCGACGAGCTTTTCGATTTCC
>JBDSNC010000171.1:0-23980 GCA_039915545.1 Luteolibacter sp. | reverse complement strand
TGCGAGTGCGGTTATCTTTTTTTCATATGCGTGATCAGAGTAACGGCTCGCGTCACCCCTTTCAACGTCGGATCAAGGAATCGCCGCTCAGCGGCTCTGTTCAACAAGTCGTGACGCACCAACCGGCATAAGCACTTCAATTTCACTTCAACATCTCATCAATCGCGCCGGTGGGCGCACATCAAACGTTGTGCGCCGAGCCAAGCAAGGCGCTTCTTATCAGGTGAAAGACCTAAATCGGGTCAGTCCTCGCGGATGCACATCAAGTGTTATTTTGTCGGACCTTGGTGCTTTTTTAGGTGCTGGTTTTGCGAAGCAAGCCAATGGCTTCGAGCTGCCGGATTTTCAACAAAACACCTCCCACTCAGGGGGCGGATTGAGCATGCCCCTGAAACCTTGCGCCGGGTGTGAGGCCGGATAACTTCAGGGCATGACGGATTGGGACGAGCGCTACCGGGTGGGAGACACTCCATGGGAAAAAGGCCGGGCGGCACCGCCATTGCTGGAATTGCTTGAGAGGATGGACCCGGAAATCTGGGGCGGCGGGCCGGTATTGGTGCCGGGGTGTGGGACGGGGCATGACGTGCGGGCTCTGGCGGAGGCCGGTCTGAAAATCGTGGGGGTGGACATTTCCACGATGGCGGTCGAGCGGGCGAGGGCGGTTCCGGCGGTGGGCGGCGAGAGCTACGAGCTGGGCGATTTCCTGGATCCTGCGTGGCGGGCAGGGCGTGGATTTTCCGCAGTTTGGGAGCATACGTGCTTTTGTGCGATCGATCCGGCGCAGCGGTCGACCTACGCAGAGGCGGTGGCGGATTTGCTGCCGGAGCGCGGATTGCTGGCGGGCGTGTTTTTCCTGACGCCGCATGATCCGGGTGAGGAAAGCGCGGGGCCGCCGTTCGCGACGAGTATCGCGGAGCTGGAGGAGCGGTTTTCGCCGTGGTTCGAGCGGATCGACGGCTGGGTGCCGGAGCGGGCTTATCCGGGCCGGGAAGGGCGGGAGTGGATCGGACTTTTTCGAAAACTTTCAAACGCATCTGTTGCGGGACAGGCATGACCTCGTTAGCGTGACGCTCAAGAACGTGATGAAACCCTGCCTTTCGTGCCTGTTGATCGCCCTGCTGCCATGGTGCGCCTTTGCCCAGGAAGGGCGGCTCTACGTGAATGACAAGAAGGCCCCGGATTCCCGCAAGGACTTGGAGGCGATCCAGAAATCCCTGATCAGCGTGCTGCCCAAGGCCCGCGCGGCGACGGTGTGCATCGAGATCGCCGAAGGCTCCGGCAGCGGCGTGATCGTCTCGCCGGATGGGCTGATCCTCACTGCCGCCCACGTCGCCACCGGGGTGAAAAAGAAAGTCACGATCGTGCTGGAAGACGGCACCAAACTGAAAGCCGAAACGCTCGGGGTGGTGGCGGATACCGACGCGGCGATGATCAAAATCACCGAAAAAGGCATTTACCCGTTCATCGACATCGACCGCGCGGAATCCACGCGGCTCGGCGACTGGGTGTTCGCGCTCGGCCACTCCGGTGGCTTCGACAAGGAACGCGGCTCGGTCGTGCGCCTCGGCCGCCTGGTGCGGATGGCGAACTCCACCTTCCAGTCGGACTGCACGCTCATCGGCGGCGATTCGGGCGGGCCGCTTTTCGACCTCAGCGGGAAACTGATAGGAATTCACTCGCGGGTCGGCCAGCAGCTCCAGTCGAACATGCACGTGCCAATGAGCGAGTTCATCAAAAATTGGGAGGGTTTGGAGAAAGCCGAATTCATCGGTGAAGGTCCTTTCGCCAAGAAGCCCGAAAAAGGCACGGGGTTCCTCGGCCTCGCCACCGAACCGCGCAAGGAAGGCGGGCTGCGGGTGACCAAGGTCGGCAGCAAGAGCCCATCCGAAACCGCAGGCATCAAGGAGGGCGACGTGCTGCTCAAACTGAATGACACCCCGCTCGAAAAACGTGAGCAACTCCAGGATCTGCTCAAGGAAATGGCCGCCGGCGACGAGGTGAAAATGGACTTTCTCCACGACGGCAAGCCGCAAACCCTTACCCTCAACCTCGGTGAACGCTAACTGGATTCTATCTGTATTTTCCGCTGCCCTCGTGCTGCCCCTGGCCGGCCAGCAGAGCTTGGAATCAAGCTTCCGCACGACCGGCACTGCCGTCGTCGCCGCGTTCGAGAGCCAGCGCCAGGTGCTGCAAACCTCCAGCGCCGTGATGCTCGACGGACGCAAGGAGATTGGCTACGGCGTGGTCGTTTCCGCAGACGGCTATGTGCTGACGAAGGCCAGCGAGATTGCAGAGGTAAAGTCTCTCTCCCTCACCGTTGATCAGACGAATTATCCACAGGTGAAGGTAATGCTCGTCGATCCCGTTTGGGATGTGGCGTTGCTCAAGGTCGAGGCGGTCGGCCTGGTGCCGGTCGTTTACGCGCCGACCAGCGCGGCTCCCCAAGGTTCGTGGGTGGTGGCCAACGGTGCCACGACCCGCACCAACCGCAGGGCGTTGGCAGGGATCATCAGTGCGAAGATCCGTGAAATCCCTGCTGCCGGTGGTGCCGCGCTGGGTGTGAGCCTGAATCCTAAAGCGAAGCTGTTGGAGGTCGACGAGGTGAACGAAAAGAGCGGGGCGAAAGAAGCCGGACTCCAGAAGGGGGATGTAATTCTAACGATCGAGGGTAAGAAGGTGGGCAAGATCGAAGAGATCGGTGAAATCCTCAAGGACCGCAAGGAAGGCAGCACGGTGAAGGTGACCTACCGCCGTAACAAGGAGGAGAAAACCGTGGATGTCCGCCTCGCGGCGCGCAGCGAATTGTTTACCGACCAGATGACCCGCAACGATCAGATGAGCGGCGACTATTCCATCCGCCGCAGCGGATTTCCCCGTGTGATGCAGCATGACATCCTCGGCAGCCGCCAGGTGGAGGGCGGGCCGTTGTTGGATCTTGAAGGCCATTGCATCGGCATGAACATCGCCCGCGCGAACCGTGCCGAGAACTATGCGATTCCGGTGGAGGATCTGAAGGAAATCGCCGCACGCCTGATGAAGCAGGCGGCGGGGAACTGATCTATCTGAATTCCAGCACCCTGCTGAGGAAACGTTTCACCTCAGGCTTGTTGGGCGCGTTGAACAGATCGTCGGGTTTCGCGCACTCGATGATCCTGCCGGCGGCGACGAAGGCGACCGCATCCGCCACCGCACGGGCGAAGCCCATTTCATGCGTGCAGAGGATCACGTCCTGTCCGCCGAGGATCAGCTCGCGCACCAGCTCCAGCACTTCCACGGTCATCTCCGGATCGAGCGCGGCGGTGGGTTCGTCGAGAAAGAGAAGTTCCGGCGCTGCGACCATCGCACGGATCAACGCGACACGCTGCTGCTGGCCGCCGCTGAGTTGGACGGGAAGCTTGTCTCCGTGCGGAGCGAGGCCGAACCGTTCGAGATTGGTCACCGCGAGATCGTTGGCTTCGGAGGGCGTTTTCCCATGCACCTCCACCAGCGGCAGGACGATGTTCTGCCGTGCGGTCAGATGGGGGAAAAGGTTGTAACCTTGGAAGAGAAATCCGTTTTTCCGCCGGAAGCCGCGGAGTTCGTTCTCGTCGGTTGATAGAAATTTTCCGTTCACTCCGATGCTTCCCGCGTCGGGAAGTTCGAGTCCTCCGATATGCCGGAGCAGGGTGGATTTCCCGCCTCCCGACGGGCCGATCAACGCGAGGCAGCGGGTGCCTTCCGGCAGCGCGAGCGATAGTCCGTCGAGCGCGCGCTGGCTGCCGTAGTTTTTCACCAGTCCCGAAACGTCCAGTTTCATGCGGCCCTCCATTTCATCTCAAGTTTCCGCGCCAGCCAGCTCAGCGGCAGCGTCAGTGCGAGGTAGCCGATGGCCATCGGAATGTAGCCTTCCAGCGGCGAACTCGACGTGCTCACGGCGACGTCCGTCTGCTTCGCGAACTCGGCGATACCGAGCACGCTCAGCAGGCTCGAGTCCTTCACCAGCGAGGCGCACTGTCCTGCCATGCCCGGCAGCACGCGCCGGAATGCCTGCGGGAGGATCACAAACCTCCACGTCTGTTTTTTATCAAATCCCAGCGCCCGCGCGGCGTCCCACTGCGCGCGCTCGATGCTGGCCACGCCGCCGCGCATGATTTCCGCCATGTAGGCGGCCTCGAAAGAAGTAAGCAGGATGATGCCGGCGAGGATCTTGTTGTCCACGTGGAACGCCGCGGCGATGACGTAGTAGCCTAACAGAAGTTGGGTGAGCAGGGGAGTGCCGCGGATCAGCTCGACGTAGCCGCGGCAGACCGCGCGGAGGACCGGCTCCTTGGTTTCCTGTCCGATGGCGAGCAGCAGGCCGAAGAGGATCGTGCCGACCAGCGCGCCTAACGAAATCAGGATCGTCAGTCCCCAGCCGCGCAGCAGCAGTTCCCGCTGCTCCCAGATGCCCGCCCAGTTCCAGTGATAGCGCAACGACGCCAGCACCTGCCAACTCGCCAGGGCGAGCATGAGCAGGACCAGCGATCCGATGAGCAGGGTGCGGATTTTCATTCCAGAACAAATGGCACTCCGCGTTCCTTGAGCGCTGTTTTCTCGGCCTTGAGGTATTTCTCACCGAGCGCGTCCATGCCGCCGCTGGCGCGGAAATCCTTGAGGAAGGTGTTGATCTGTTGCTTCAGTTCCGGCTCGTCCTTGCGGATCGCCATCGCCCACGATTCGCTTTGCAGCGGCTCCAACAGGGCGCGCGTGTTTTCGGGCTGGGCGAGATGCAGCTTCAGGATGGAGAGTTGGTCGTAGATGAAGGCGTCCGCTTTTTTCTGCGTCACTTCCAGAAGACAGGCGGCGTTCTGATCGAGCAGGACCAGCTCCGCTTTGGGAAATTTCGACTTCACGAAATCGACCGCAGTGGTGCCTAACCGGACGACGATCTTTCGTCCCGGTTGGTTCAGATCATCGGGGCCTTTGATGTTTGAATCCTTGGCGACCAGCAGCGCGAGGCCGATTTTGCAATAGGCGTCCGAGAAATCGATCGATTCACGCCGCTTCGGTGTGTCGGTCATGCTGGAGAGGATGATGTCAATGCTTCCCGTCTTGAGCGCGGTTTCGAGTCCCTTGAAGGCCATCACTTCGATGTCGAGCGGTCTGCCGAGTTGTTTCGCCAACGCTTCCGCCAGCCGCACGCCGACGCCATCGGGATTTCCCGAGGCGTCCACCATTTCAAACGGCGGCGTGCTCAGCTCCATGCCGACGCGCAGGGGCTTCGGGCCGTTGCCGGATTTCGGGCTGCAGGCGCAGATGATGGCGACAAGGCCGCATAGGAGGAAATTTCTCACGTGCGGACGCTAGCAACGCTCCGGGATTTTGCACGGCCGGATTTGCGGCCTCCGGGCGATCAATCGAAGGCTCCTGCGAGAGCGGCTTCGTGCTTCAGGAAAAGCTGTTCGGGCATGTGGTCCACCGATTCGACGATCCAGTCGGGCCGGTAGGCATAGTGATGCAGGTCCTCGACGCGGGTGTGGCCGCTGAGCACCAGTACGGTCTGATAGCCCATGCCGACGCCGCCGAGGATGTCCGTATCCATCGTATCGCCGACCATCACTGTTTCGCTGGAGCGGATGCCGAGTTCGTTCTGCGCCATCCGCATCATCACTCCGCTCGGCTTGCCGACGGAGAAGGCATGGCGGCCGGTCGCGCGTTCGATCATGGCCACGATGGCGCCGCAGCCGGGACGGATTCCGGCATCGGTCGGGCAGGTGGCGTCGGGGTTGGTTGCAATCAGCCGCGCGCCCTTCTCCACCAGCCGCACGCCGCGTTCGATCATCTCGAAGGTGAGCGTGCGGCCCTCGCCCACCACGACGTAGTCCGCATCGTCATCGACGATGGTGAAGCCGTTGTGATGGAGCGCGGCGGAGAGTCCGTTCTCCCCGATCACGAAGGCGGTGCCCCCGGGTTTCTGATGGGCGAGGAAACGGGCGGTGGCCATGGCGCAGGTGAAGACGTCGTCCTCATCGGCGTGCAGGCCGAGACGGCGGAGCTTGAGCGCTACGTCGCGGCGAGTGCGCTGGGAGTTGTTAGTCAGGAAGCGGAATGGAATTCCTTCCTGGCGGAGGCGGGAGACGAAGCGGTCAGCACCGGGAATGAGTTGGTTTCCGCGGTAGATGACGCCGTCCATGTCGAGTAAGAAGCCGATTTTGTTCACGACGGCATCGGAGCGTTTCGCGTGCCAGTTCCGCCGTGGTGGGTGACGGGGGCTTCTGTGACGCTGTCACTGCTGGCGAATGATGCAGGAGGAGCAGGTAGTTGTGGAAATAGGGCATGGAGCGGAATTTACCGCGCCTCCTCGTTAATGGGGATGGCCGGGTGTGCGGTTATATTGATAGAATGGCGCGTTGTGGTTCGTGAGACCGGATGCGTCTTGAATCCGGTTGATCAATTGTGTAGTTCGGGCTGTGTAATAGGTCATCGAACCGTATGATGTGTTAGGTTTGGTGGGCGAGGTCCCGGGGAGGCGGTCATCGTGGCAGGGAAATTCGCTTTTCGTGTTTGACGCATTCCGGAGGAATTTCTCGGAATGTTGTATTTATTGTCCGTAGTTCAAGGGATTTCGGGGCTTTTCATCCGTATTTTCACAGGATGTTTGACGCTTTGTGGAGTGATCGCTTGATAAGCGGTCATATGGGTTTTTGGGCACGCGGAATGCATGGAGACCAGCCGTCGGAGGGTCTGGCAGAACCATGAAAATATATGATAAAAATTTCATCATGAAAAAGCGGGCAGTGTCAGATGGTTATGTTTATTTCGGCCGTCGAATGCTGGTGTTAGATTGGTGCGGTCCGGCAGTTGGCATTTCGGTTGCTGGCGGCAGGTGCCTGCCGGCGTCCGCTCCCGGTTGCTGAAGGCCGCGGGACAAGCTCTATCAAAATCACATCATGAAACCGATCAACACGCTCAGAAACCATCTCTCCGCGAGCCGCCTTTCCGGTGGCACCGTGGCAGTGTTCGTTGCCGCCGCCATGGCCAGTACCGCCCGGTCCGCCGAGGTGACCCTGACGGCCGGCAATGGTATTGGTGCCACCTCCTTCGCTACGGCCCTCTCGTGGTCGAACGCCGCCATACCGGGCACCGGAAATAGTTACGTGGTGCCGGCGGCCTCAAACTTGAGAACCCTGGCGGACAGTCCGGACAGCTTCGTCTTCGCCGGTGACTCGCTTTCCCTGCTTGCCGGTGCAAGCCTTGTCTACAAAGGGTCCGCTGGCACCAACGCCGTCACCATCACTATCGCAAACTTCGCCTTGAACGGCGCGACGGTGAACAATGCTAGCAACAATTCCACCGCCTTCACTCTTGTCGGAAATATATTGGTGGCAGGAACCGGAACCTCGACGATTCTCGCGAACAACGCGACCATCACCGTCAATGCGCCGATCGCGGGCAACAGCGGCAAACTCCTCCTCCAGACCAACAATACACTCGGCCGCCAGGTCGTTCTCGGCGGAGCGAGCACCTACACCGGGACGATTGAAATCACCGGTGCCAGCGGAGTGGTGCTTGCTCCCACCGGCAGCCTCGCATTCACCATCGGGGCGAACGGTGTGAACAATACTGTCATCGGCACCGGACCGGTTACATTCAACGGCGCTTTCAATATCGATCTGGCAAATGCGGGCGACACCATCGGCAACAGCTGGAACCTGGTGAACGTCTCCACCCTCGGTGAAACCTTCGGATCAACCTTCTCTATCACCGGTTTTACCAAAAACGGGGTGTTCTGGACCACTGCCTCGGGGAAATACCGGTTCAGCGAGGCCACGGGAACGCTCACCCGGATCGCACCCGACCTCGACAACGACGGCATGCCGGACCAATGGGAAATGGACCACTTCTTCAGTCTGGACGAAGGACCCTCCGGTGACTACGACAACGACCTCGCCTCAAACCTGTTGGAGTATCAGTCCGGAACGAATCCCGACGACAACCTCTCGTTTCCGGATACCGACAACGACCAGCTCAACGACGGCTGGGAGCTCTTCTATTTCGGCAACCTCGCTCAAAACGGTGCCGGTGACCCTGACGCGGATTTCAACACCAACGCCGCCGAATATGCGGCCGGATTCATTCCGAACAACAAATTCAGCTATCCGGATCTGGACGATGGCGGGACGGGCGACGGCATCAACGACGGTTGGGAGGTCCACTACTTTGGCAGCATCTCCGCATGCAGTCCTTCCGCCGATTCGGATGGCGACCTGTTCACCAATCTGGAGGAGTTCGCGGCGGGTTCTGATCCGACGGTGCAGAGTTCCTCGCCTGACATGGATGGCGACGGATTGGCTGATGGTTGGGAGCTGAAATACTTCCGCATAGGAGCTGAAGATCTGGCATCCGCAACCTCCCATTTCAATGGCACGGACGATCCTGATAGCGACGGTTTCAGCAACCTTGTTGAACATAACGCCAATACCAATCCCACGCTGTCGACTTCGGTTCCATCGGCCCTCGCCTATTGGCGCTTCGAGGAGAGAACTGCCGGGGTGGTTCCTGTCGGTGACAATACCGGCGGCAACCAAGCCAACACCGTTCTGGATTTCTCCGGGCATGGGAATCACATGATGACCTGGCGTGATTATACATCGCCGACATACAGCACGGCGGTTCCCTTCTCCACAGTGCCGCTTACCTCGGCCGCCAACACCGCTTCTCTGGCATTCGCGAGGGATGGCGCGAATCTCTTCATCACTGACAATGTTTACACCACCACCGGAGTGGAGCTAAACAGCCACGTCTTCAATGCCTATACCATCGAAGCCAGCTTCAACACCACCGCCACCAACGTCTGGCAGGTCGTGATCGGGAAAACAGGCAACCCGATCGGCGGCCAGGCCCCATTTTCCCTGAAGATCCGGGCCACTGACAACAAGCTGATCGCCGGTATCGTCGATGGAGCCGGCACCGCAAAGGAAGCTGTGAGCACGCGGGCCATCACCACCAACACCTGGTTCTCCGCTGTGGTGACGGCCAGTGCGACAGAGCTGAAACTCTGGATCAAGGGCTCTGCCGATGCGGCATACGTGCTGGAAGGTACTACCGCAATCAGCGGAGCCTTCTATGACTATCCCGGAGTCGACGCTCCTTGGGTCATCGGCCTCGGCAAATGGAACGGAGTCGATGCCGATCCATTCGGTGGCAATATCGACGAAGTGCGTATCAGTCCGAAAGTGCTCACTCCAGCGGAGTTTCTGGTACCGATCGCCGGAAATGACTCGGACAACGATGGTTTGGACGACACTTGGGAAACCAACTATTTCGGCGGGCTCTCGGAAACGGCATCCGGCGACTTCGACCACGACGGCACCAGCAACCTGCTCGAATACCGGCTGGGTCTCATTCCTAACAATGGTGCGTCCGTGTTCAGTGCGAAACTCACGGGAAACACGCTGACCTGGCCTGCCGTGAATGGCCTGGGCTTCGTCATCCAGCGCAGCACCTCGATGGTGACCGGTGACTGGTCCGACGTGGGAACCGTCAATACGACGGGAACAACCGGCACTTGGACGGACACCGCGCCCCCGGTGGGCAAGGCATTCTATCGCGTAAAATTCATCGCGAACTGATTTCTCATGGGTTCGGTATGGCTGGGCGGGCATCCGGGAAACCGGGTGCCCGCTTTTGCGTGCCGGACGATCATGGCTGATAAAGACTCGCCGCCCCTGCGATCCACCATTAAAACCACGCCATGAGCGATTCCATTGCCGAGCTGACCGCACGCATCCAGACTTTCGTGGATGCGCGCGAGTGGCGCAAATTCCACAACGCCAAGGACTTGTCCGTGGCCATCGCCGCCGAGGCGGGCGAGCTGATGCAGCATTTCGTCTGGCAGCAGGCGGAGCAGATCGAGGCCCGCGTGGAGAGCCGGCGTGATGAGATCGCGTCCGAAATCGCCGATGTCGCCATCCTGCTTTTCGAACTTGCGGACAACCTGGGTTTCAAACTCGGCGATGTGATGGAAGCGAAGATCGCCAACAACGACATCCGCTACCCGGTCGAGAAATCCCGCGGAAACAACCTGAAATATTCCGAACTATGAGCGAGGAAACCCCACGTCCGCCCCGCCGGAAGCGCTACAGCGGAAAAAATCCGCGCCGTTTCGAGGACAAGTATAAGGAGCACAATCCCGACCGCTACGGCGAGACTGTCGCCAAGGTGATCGCCTCTGGAAAAACCCCGGCAGGCACACACATCCCGATCATGGTCGCCGAGTGTCTCGATTCGCTCGGACTCGCACCTGGAATGACCGGCGTCGACGCCACTCTTGGCTACGGCGGCCACGCGCTGCGGATTCTTGAGAAAATCTCGCCCGGAGGAAAACTGCTAGGTCTCGACGTGGATACCATCGAACAACCGAAGACCGAGGAGCGCATCCGTGCCGCAGGCTACGGTTCTGATAGTTTTGAAGCGGTGAAATCGAACTACGCGGGCATTGCCAAGGCCCTCACATCACGGGGTATCACCGGCGTCGATTTCATTTTCGCCGATCTCGGCTGCTCATCGATGCAGCTCGACGACCCATCGCGCGGCTTCAGTTTCAAAACCGCCGGTCCGCTCGACATGCGGATGAACCCGGGCAGGGGACTATCAGCTGCCGATTGGCTGCAGAAAGTCAGCGCGGAGAAATTGGAAACCGCTCTCCATGAAAATGCCGACGAGCCGCGTGCCCAGTCCATCGCCGAAGCATTGGCCGGGCGCTCGTATGCCAACACCCAGGCGTTCGCCCGGGCGATCCGTGAATCCGTCCGTATCAGCGATGAAGACGAGATCGACCTCACGGTGCGGCGCGTTTTTCAGGCAGTTAGGATCTCGGTGAACGAGGAGTTCGTCGCGCTCGATGCGTTTCTCCGCGTGCTTCCGAACTGCCTGAACCCTGGCGGACGTGCCGCCATACTCACCTTCCATTCCGGCGAGGACCGCCGTGTGAAGCAGGCGATGAAGGCTGGAATCCGCGATGGCGTTTACTCGGAGATGAGCGAAGGCGTGATCACCGCCAGCCCGGAAGAACGGCGCATGAACCCGCGCAGCAGCTCGGCGAAACTCCGCTGGGTGATTCGCGTCTAACTGCCGCCTTGCCGCAGCCGGTAGTTCCGCGGTGAGTAGCCGGTCGCTTTGGTGAACTGTCGGGTGAAATAGTTGCTGTCATTGAAACCCACATCGAAGGCAATTTCCGTGACGCGTTTGTCCGTGTGCCGCAGCAGATTGCACGCGCGGTTGATCCTCTGCTCGATCACCCACGCGAGCGGCGAAGTGCCGGTGGCGGATTGGAACACACGCAGGAAACTCCGCCGCGACATGTGGGCGATGCTGGCCAATTCCTCCAGATTTACCTCGCGATGGATGTTTCTTTCCAAGTGTGACATCGCCTCGCCGATCCGCAGCAGGGCGCGTCCGTCGGGTGACGGGCTCTTTCCATAACAGCGCGAAAGCATGCCGATGATCTGCATGAAACACGCCGTCGCCATGAAGCCGAAGCCTGGCTCGCGCGCCTTCAGCTCACCTTCCAGCCGGTCCACCAGTTCGGTGACCTGCGCCAGTTCCTTACCATTCAGATGCAGCCGGCCCTTCGCCGGTTGTTTGTTCCTCCACGCCGGCTCCAAGGTGAAGAGCGCGTGATATCCCGCCACTGACGGCAAATCCAGCAGGCCCATTTTCAATTGGTTCGGTTGGTAGAGAATGTTCACCAGCCGCAGATCCACGAGATCGCGGTATTCATGCTCACGCTGCCCGGCGATCACGAAAACATCGCCCGCCGTCATTTCCCATGAATCGCTGCCGATGACGTGCAGGCATTTTCCTCCGGTCACGATCACCAGTTCGGCGAACTCGTGCGCGTGCGGTTCGAACAACTCCTGTGGTTCCCGTCGCTCCACGCTGATGGGGAAGCCGTCGGGATGGAACCATTCGTCGATTTTGAGGATGCGCTTCACTGGCCGGATCGTGCTTGTTTTTGGCAAAACAGTGGAGGTTTTTAGACCCGATCCGGCCCAGACTACCAGCCTTTTACTACAAATCCAAAAACCATGGCCAAGAACTCAAAATCCATCGCTGCGTCCTACAAGCTCGCCCAAACCCAGTATGCCGACCTCGGCGTCGATACCGACGCCGCAATGGCGAAGCTCGCAACCATCCCGATTTCCCTCCATTGCTGGCAGGGCGATGACGTCGGCGGCTTCGAAAGCACCGGCGAAGGCCTCAGCGGCGGCATCGCCGTGACCGGAAATTATCCCGGCAAAGCCCGCACTCCCGATGAACTCCGTGCCGACCTCGACAAGGCGCTCTCGCTCATCCCCGGCAAGCACCGCCTCAACCTCCACGCGTTCTACGGCGAGTTCGGCGGCAAGAAAGTTGACCGCAACGAGATCCGCCCCGAGCATTTCAAGAATTGGATCGATTGGGCGAAAGCCAACGGCATGGGCATGGATTTCAACCCCACTTGTTTCTCCCACCCGAAGGCCGCCGACGGCTTCACGCTCTCCCATCCGAAAAAAGCGATCCGTGATTTCTGGATCGAGCACTGCATCGCCTCCCGTGAAATCGGCGCGGTGATGGGTAAAACGTTAGGCTCGCCGACTGTGACGAATGTCTGGATCCCGGACGGCTACAAAGACACGCCGGTTGATCGTCTCGCACCACGCCAGCGCCTGTCAGATTCGCTCGACAAGGTGTTCGCGAAAAAGCTCAACCCAAAGCACCACCTCGACGCGGTGGAGTGCAAACTTTTCGGAATCGGCAGCGAGAGCTACGTCGTCGGTTCGCACGAGTTCTACATGGGCTTCGCGATCAAAAATCAAAAACTCCTCTGCCTCGATGCCGGCCATTTCCATCCGACCGAAGGCATCGCCGACAAACTCAGCAGCGCGCTGATGTACGTTCCCGAAATCCTCCTCCACGTCAGCCGCGGTGTGCGTTGGGACAGCGACCACGTTGTCATTCTCGATGACGCGCTGCAATCCATCGCCGCCGAGCTCGTGCGCAACAAGCTGCTCGCCCGCACCCACATCGGCCTTGATTTCTTCGATGCCAGCATCAACCGCATCGCCGCGTGGACCATCGGCACGCGCAACACACTCAAGGCGTTGCTCATGGCCTTGCTCGAACCCGATGCCCTTCGCGATTCGGAAAAGTCCGGCGACCTCACCTCGCGCCTCGCGCTGATGGAGGAAACCAAGAGCCTGCCATGGGGCGCGGTCTGGGACGCGTATTGCGAATCGCAGAACGTCCCCGCCGGCACCGCCTGGCTGGGCGAGGTGAAGAGCTACGAAAATGCTGTGCTGAGCAAGCGGGCTTGATAAAACGAGTTCAACCCGCAACCCACGGATTGAAAACGCTTTTACAACTCACCTCCATCCGGAAGTCCTTCGGTGCCGTCCGGGCGCTGAAGGATGTTTCATTCGAGCTGGAGGCAGGCGAGGTGCACGCATTGTTAGGCGAGAACGGCGCGGGGAAATCCACGCTCATCAAGGTGATCTCCGGCGCGCATCAGCCGGACGGAGGGCGGCTTTTCGTGGCTGGTGAAGAGGTGTCGCATCTGACGCCGTCGAAAGCCAGCGAGTTGGGAATCGCCTGCATCTATCAACAGCCTGCGTTGTTTCCCGATCTGACGGTCGCGGAGAACATCGGGCTGCGTTTGAAAAAAACCGGGTTCCTCAGCCGCGTGCGCTGGGCCGACCAGCGGACGAGAGCTACCGAGCTTCTGCACCGCATTGGCGCGGAGATTTCGCCGGATGCGGAGGTGCGTTCGCTTTCGATGCCGGAGCAGCAGTTGGTGGAGATCGCCTGTGCGCTGGGTTCCGGGGCGCGGATCGTCATCATGGACGAACCAACCGCCTCGCTCACGCAGAAGGAACAGCATCTGCTCTTCAAAGTGGTCCGCGAATTGAAACAGAGCGGGGTGGGAGTCATTTATATTTCCCACCGGCTTGAGGAAATTTTCGCGCTCGCCGATCGAGTCACCGTCCTCCGCGATGGCCAGAGTGTTGGCACGAATCCGGTCAATTCACTGACTGAATCCCAGATGATCAAGCTGATGGTCGGTCGCGAAGTTTCCTCGATCTATCCGCCGGCCGAAAGCGAAGCGGGCGAAGTCGTGCTGTCGCTGAAAAATCTCAGTTGTTTTGCCAGCGGTGTGAATGGCGTGACGCTCGACGTCAGGGCAGGGGAGATCGTCGGAATGGCCGGACTCGTTGGCGCGGGCCGCACTGAGCTGGCTCGGATTCTTTTCGGCATCACGCCGGCGGATGCGGGCGAAATTCATTTGAATGGCGCGCGGATTTCCATCGCCAGCCCGCGTGAGGCGATTGCCCGTGGAATCGCTTACGTGCCGGAAGACCGCCGCCGCCACGGGGTGATTCTTGAAATGCCGATTGCCCACAACATGACGATGGCGATCCATCCGAAATTTTTCCCGAATACCTGGCTGCGGACGAAGGCTGAAAATTTGTTAGCAGCCGGCTTCATCCGCGATCTCGGGATCAAGGCTTACAGTCCTGACGCTCCCGGCGGTAGTCTGAGCGGTGGAAACCAGCAGAAAGTCAGCGTCGCCCGCTGGCTGGCGACGAAACCGAAACTGTTGATTCTCGACGAACCCACACAAGGCGTGGATGTCGGAGCGAAGAGCGAGATTCACAAGATCATCCGCGGCTTGGCGAAAGACGGGCTCGCTGTGCTGATGATTTCCAGCGATCTGCCGGAAGTGCTCGGCATGAGTGATCGCATCGCCGTCATGCGGGAAGGAAAGCTGGTGGAAATGATCGATCACGAAAATGCGGACGCCCACACGGTGATGTCGGCCGCCCTGGGAACCAACGGAAAGGACGCCGCCTGATGAGCAAGTATTTCCGAGAACTCACCGTGGCTGCGGCTCTAGGATTACTGGTGTTGGCATTGGCGCTTTTTGCCCCGCACTTCTTCCAGTTCCAGCCGTTCATTTCCCGTCTCACCTCGCAGATGCCCGCGTTGGTGGCGGCGATCGGTATCGCACTGGTCATCATTTCGCGGCAGATCGATATCTCCATCGGCGCGCAGTTCAGCATGTGTGCGGTCATTGCCGGTGTCACCGCTGCTTTCGGTCTGCCGCCCGGAGTGGCGATTCTGGCAGCGCTTGGTGCGGGAGCTGTGATGGGTGCGCTCAATGGTGTGCTTGTCGCTTATCTCCGCTTGCCGAGCATCGTGGTCACGCTGGCAACGATGGTCATCTGGCAGGAAGCGCTGCGGCTTTGGCAGCAGGGCCGCTTGCTGGCACTTCCGGCTGGCATCAAGTGGTTCGGTTGTGACCAGCTAACCGGGCAGACGATTGTCATTTCAATCACTTTCATCCTCCTGATCGCCGCCGCATGGGCGATGAAAAATCTGGCAGCCGGACGTTTCATTTACGCCACCGGCACGGATGCCGAGGCGGCGCGGCTCGCGGGCATCGATCCGCAGCGCACGACTTTTGCAGTTTTTGTTCTGATGGGGCTTCTCGCAGGACTCGGAGCGGTGCTGAACCTCGTCCAGTCGCCGCAGATCCAGCCGAACTGCGGGGACGGCCTCGAACTCAAAACCATCGCCGCTGCCGTTGTCGGGGGAGTGGCAATCAGCGGCGGACGCGGCACGCTTTGGGGCGTGCTGTTGGGAATGCTGCTGCTCGCCAACGTGAACCCGGCGCTCACCCATTTCCATCAGCCGCCGTATTGGGAAAAGGCCATCCAAGGCCTCGTCATCCTCGTCGCCGTGATGGCGGACGGGCTCCGCAGCCGCAAAAACCAAGCCTGAGCATGTCCAATCCAAGTTCATTCAAATCGCTTCTCGCCCGCCATGAGGTGGTGCTGGTGTTGGCGATTCTTGTCGAGGTTTTGCTTTTCCAGACGCTCGGGAAAAATTTCCTCGTCGGCAGAAACGTCTCGAACATCTTCCGCCACTCGGTGGAAATCGGCCTGCTAGCCGTGGCCATGACGCCGGTGATTCTCACGGGAGGTATCGATCTTTCTGTCGGCTCGATGATGGGCCTGTGTGCGGTGCTGTTCGGTATGATGGTGAAAAGCTTCGGCCTCGATCCGTGGCTCGCTGCCGTTGTTGCGATTTCCATCGGAGCATTCGGCGGAGGAATCAACGCGGTGCTCATCACACGCCTCAAGCTGCCACCGCTCATCGTGACGCTCGGCACTTTCTCACTTTTCCGCGGACTCGCCGAAGCGCTCACCAAGGGTGCGGAATCCTACTCCGGCTTTCCTCCGTCGTTTCTCGCATTGGGAAATTCCGACATCGCGGGTCTTCCTGCACAGGTCTGGGTTTTCCTGATGGTCGCCGCCGCGATCTGTTTGTTAGTTCATCGCACGACGGTAGGCCGGTCATTCCGTGCCATCGGGTTTTCTCCGGAAGGCGCACGGTATGCAGGCATCCCCGTTGTCCGCAATACCAGCCTCGCCTACATCATCGCCGGAGCGGTTGCGGGACTTGCTGCCGTGATTCTCGTCTCCCGATTGGGAGAAGCCCGGGCGAACGCGGGGATCGGTTACGAGCTGCTCGCGATCACTGCGGTCGTGCTCGGCGGCGTCAGTATTTTCGGCGGTTCCGGCAACGTGAGCGGCACTCTGCTAGGCTGGATAGCGCTCGCGATCCTGAACAACGGGCTCACCCGAATTTCGGATTACCGGATCATGGACCAGCCGGTGGCCAGCGTCGCCCGCGAGCTGTCCGGCATGCTGACCGGCCTGCTGTTGCTGGTCGCGCTTGCCATCGGGGCCGCGACAAAAACGCTCGCCGTGCGCCGCGCGCGCCCCCAATCTCTTTCGAAAATCCCATCAAACCCAAGCAACCCATGAAACGCAAAACCTTCATCGCCTCAATCGCCCTCCTCGCCACGCTGCCCTTCGTTTCGTGCAGCAAATCCGAATCAAAAGGCAGGCTCACCATCGCTCTGCTGCCGAAGAGCAAGGGCAACCAATATTTCGTCACCTGTGAAAAAGGCGCGCGCGCCGCCGCCACCGAACTCAACGCCGAACTGAAATTCGATGGCCCCATCAACTCCGATCCCGCCAAGCAGAACGAGATTGTGGAAAACTGGATCACTGATGGCGTGGACGTCATCGTCGCCGCGTGTGAGAACAAGGACTCGATTTCCACCGCTCTGAAAAAAGCCCAGGCGGCCGGCATCAAGGTCGTCACTTACGATGCGGACGCCCAACCGGACGCCCGTTCGTTTTTCTGCAATCAGGCAACCGCCCAGGCGATCGGCGAGCAGCTCATGGACTCCGCCGCATCGCTGACAGGGAGCGAGGGCGAGTTCGCCATCATCACCGGCACGCTCACCGCATCGAATCTCAACGAGTGGATCAAATACGTCAAAGCGCAGCAGGCAGCGAAATACCCCAACATGAAGCTGGTGGACATCAAGCCGTGCGACGATCAGAAGGACAAGGCCCAGCAGGAAGCCACCAACCTTCTCAGCGCCTATCCGAATCTGAAGGCCATCGTTTCCGTCACCTCGCTCGGAGTTCCCGGTGCCGCGGAAGCGGTGAAACAGGCTGGGAAAACAGGCGCCGTCAAAGTCGTCGGCCTCGGTTTGCCCAGCGAAAACAAAGCCTATGTCAAGGAAGGCGTCACCCAAGCAGTCATCCTTTGGAAGGTCGAGGATCTCGGCTACCTTTCCGTCATGGCCGGTGCTGCGGTTGCAACGGGTGAACTCGTTCCCGGAGCCAAGGAATTCAACGCGGGGAAGCTCGGCAAGATGAAGGTCGATGGCGACAACATCGTCCTCGGCAAGCCCTTCGTTTTCACCAAGGAGAACATCGACAACTTCGATTTCTGAAAAAACGAATGTTGATAGGTTGTTGCCGCCGAGGTCACCGAATTGCCAGTCACCGGATCGTTTCCCGGTGGATGATGTTCTCCCAGGAGGAGATTCCGATGGTTTTCAGGTAAGGCGCGGCTACGGTATTTTCCTGCGGCGTGCCGAGTGCCTTGTAGAGAAGCCAGATTGGTTTTTTCCCGAGAGGGTCGCCGGGTTCGTCTGGAAATTTCCGCAGGCCGATCTTGAGTCCACCTTCGCCGCGATTGTCGATCCAGTTATGGTATTGCCACGATTGGATGGATGGGAGATTCTCTATCTTTTTCCAAGCGAGTGCCATGCCCGCCGCCTGGTCATCGAGGGATGAGGCCGTATAGTCCTTAGAATTGAAGCCGTTTTCCGAGAGATGCACGGGCCGGACTTGTCCATGATAGAGCAGCGCCGGCTGCTTCATGTAAGCGTCCAGAACTTCGAGATTTTTTGGCGTGATCAGATGAGTGTCGGAACTGAACGTCGCCTCGTTGTCCTCCCAAGTCCGTGGATTGAACAGATCCTGTGGATAGGGATGATACGCGAGAGCCCAGGGGAAGTCGCCTTCGCTGCGGGTGAACTCGCCCAGCAACTCAATCAACCGTTTTGATCCATACCAGCGCTTGTCGCCGGCGCCGGCCCAGAAATGGGTGAGGGAGATGAAGGCGCGGCTGTTCGGATCATATTGGCGGGCGATGAGGTCCATGAGGCGCACCGACCGCTGGTAGAGGTCCAAATAAGTGATTGCCGTTTTTTCCCCGGCGTTGGTCCAAACCCAGCCGGCATCGACCTCGTTGTGCATGATCCAATGGTGGACGCGCCCGTATTTTCCGTCGGGACGTGACCAGCGCTCGGCCATGAGGTTCAGGACGGCCCCGTACAGGGAAATGCCTTCTGCTGAAGTGACATTCGGCATGGCGAAAATTCCGTCCGGTGTGGCGTCGGGATGGCCCATCAACTTGACCACCGGATTCGAGTCCTTGGCTGGGTTCGCGAGGAGCAGGATGGCGGAGACCATCACCTTGTGCTTCTGTGCTTCGAGGAAGGTCGCATCCAGTTCCGCCAGCGCCTTTGCGTTAGCCTGATAGACGCGGCCCTGCCATTGGAATGGCACGGTTTCCGGTCCGGGCTTGAGCGAGATCAGCGAATGGATCATCACATTCACGGTGACAGCCGAAATGCCGAGCTGATCGAGTTCGTCGGGTAGAAGTCCCTGATGCCAGCCGCCGAGGCCTTTCTTGCTGGCTGGCTTGGCCGGAGGAAGCTGTGGCGAACGGCAGGCCACCCATTCAGCGTAACGCGCTTTGGAGACAGGCTCGAAGTCCTGTCCCGTCCTGTGGACAAGCTGCCAGCGCGAGGTGAGGCGGTCATAGTCCAGCCCATCGCGCTGGCGGTGGCGCGGCACGCTGGTTTTGAAACTTCCATCCGCATCCGGCGTTACTTCGATCAGCCCATCCCAACCGTGCGGGCCATCGGTAGCGATATCCATCGGGATATCCGCCAGAAATAGTCCGCCGCGCTGCGCTCCGACCTGTCCCTCGATACGCACGAGATCGTTGTCCACCGAGACCTTCGCGATACTCGCGGAAAAGGTGTGGTTGAGATACGCCTGCAACGCTTGATCATCGGCCGCATTCAGGGCGGTGAAGAGGCCGAGAAAAACGATGACTGTTGGAATTTTCATGAAAACCAGGGAAGGGCGAGGTCAAGAAACGCCGTGCCGGAATGAAATCTTGCAGGTGGCGTAGTGCGCTTGTCTGTCGGGCCGAACTGCCGTATTTCCTTCTGCATGAGTTCAGAAATTTTCAACGAGCCGGCGATCGGCATCATCGGCGGCAGCGGGCTTTATGAAATGGAAGGCTTCGGGGAAATCTCCGAGCAGGCCATTTCCACGCCGTTCGGGGATCCGTCGGACAAGGTGATCATGGGAAGAATCGCAGGACGGCGCGTGTGTTTCCTGCCGCGCCACGGTGTCGGCCACCGCGTGCTGCCGCATGAGATCAATCACAAGGCGAACATCTGGGCGCTGCGTTCGTTAGGCGTGCGCTGGCTGATTTCCGTCACTGCCGTCGGCAGCCTGCGGGAGGAACTCGCGCCGCGCGACATCGTGGTGCCGGACCAGCTCATCGACCGCACGGGCACCGCAGGCAGGCACACGTTTTTCGGGAATGGCATCGCCGCGCATGTCGGATTCGCCGATCCTTACTGCGGTGATCTCCGCACGAATCTGTTGGAAGCCGCGCGCACGCTCGCGCCGAAGGTCCACGACGGCGGCACTTATCTCTGCATGAACGGTCCGGCCTTCTCCACCCGTGCCGAAGCGAATTTCCATCGCATGATCGGTGCGGACATCATTGGCATGACCAACGGCCCGGAAGCCCGCCTCGCCCGCGAGGCGGAAATCGCGGCGGCCGCACTCGCTCTCGTCACTGACTACGATTGCTGGAAAGAGGACGAGGCGGACGTGGATGTGCACGGCGTCATTGAAAACCTCCACGCCAATACCGCGCTTGCGAAAAAAATCATCCGCGACGTTATCCCCCACATCCCGGAAATTCCGGTCAGCCCCTGCCACCGCTCGCTCGACACCGCCATTTTCACTGATAGGAAAATCTGGCCGCCGCAAACGGCTGAAAATCTGGCTCCGATCCTGTCGCGTTATCTGGCGGAGAACTGAACTCCCAACGGACCGCGGAATTCATTTCGCCAGTGCCGGCGGCGAGACACGCAGCAGCAGCTTGCAAACATGGTGGAACATCACAAACGCCACACAAACCCCCACCGCTATCAGATTTTCCCACATGCTCGGCGGGAACAAAACGATGAAACCCTTGCCCTTGATGATCGCCGAGTAGCTGGAGACACACAGCGGCATCAGATAGAGCCTGAAGATCGTCCAGCCGTCCGGCCTGTGTTTCGCCGATGCGGTGCTGAGGATCAGCGCGGTGCCGATGATCGCGCTGATACCAAGCGACGACAGCCAGAGTGAAAGGGACGGATCGAAATAGCGCGTGACGATGGCGAAATACCACATGAGGTAGCACCACAACACGAGACGTGTCCAAGGGAGGTTGGCGAAATAGCGGATCATTTCCCGCGGGGAAACTGCACGGATCGTGCCAGTGGATCGGTCAAAAAAGCTGCATGCTGCCGATGAATCCGGCGCATCGGATGTCCCCAAGCATGACATTTCATGCGCCGGGAAGCGCAGGAGATGCACTGCGCTTGAGATTGACCACCCGGCGCGGCGGGCTTAGGCAGTGGAGGACACTTTTTTACCCACCATGGACCTTACCACGACTGCATACGGCACTTGGAGCGGCGGACGCTTCATGCACTTTGGCGAAACCCTTTCCGAGGAGCGTTTCATCGGCTGCATCGAGACCGCTTACGAGGCTGGGATCCGCACGTTCGTGACGTCTGATGTCTACGGAAACGGCAAGGCCGACGAGTTGCTTGGCGTGGCGCTGAAAGGGATTGATCGAGGCACTTACAGCCTCGTCGGGATGATCGGGCACGATTTTTACGAAGGCCAGCGGCAGGGGAGTCAGGGCTATCCGCGCTTCACTTCTCCTGCATTGCGCGGCCCGGACGGCTACGCGGATTTCGTGAAAATGGCCACCAGCAAGGAGCTGGAGCGCTGCGGTGTCGACAAATTCGACCTGCTGATGCTGCACAATCCGGACGAACTCGGCTACACCAGCGAACCGCTCTGGCAGGCGCTCGCCGCCGCGAGAGAGCAGGGGCTCACCGACCGCCTCGGCATCGCTCCCGGACCGGCGAACGGTTTTTCACTCGATCTGATCTACTGCCTCGAAAAATTCGGCGAACTCATCGATTGGTCGATGCTCATCCTCAACCCTCTGGAGCCGTGGCCCGTCGGACTGACTTTGCCTGCCTGCGAAAAATATGGCGTCAAGGTGATGACCCGCGTCGTTGATTACGGCGGCGTTTTCCACGACGACATCGGCGGGGCCGAGCACGTTTTCAATCCCGGCGACCACCGCACCTACCGCCCGGAAGGCTGGGTAAAACACGGTATGGAAAAAGCCGACCGCATGCGTCCGCTGGCGGAAAAATACGGTCTCACTCTTTTGCAATTCGCCTCCATCTGGAATCTCAGCCACCCCGCCGTCGAGAGCGTGGTGCCGACCTTTATCCAGGAAGCCGGCGAAGGCGCGCGCCTGATCGAGGACAAGATCCGCGACTTCGCAAAAATGCCCGACGTGCGTTTTAGCGCCGAAGAAATCGATTCCATCAGAAAGATCGGCAACAACACCGGCTGCATGACCCTCAAGGGAGCCAGCAAGCGCCACGCCACCAGCGAACGCCCCGACGAATGGCCGATGCGCGATGACCTGTTGGAAATCGCCGGCAGATATGGGCTCGGCAGCGAGTGGTGACGTCTGCCCGACCGTCGCCTGCTGGTGATCGACCAAACTGCGGGACGCAGGGCACCTCGTGTTCGAGAGAGCCATTGCTCACGGACTCCCGCAGACAGCGAAGGAATTGGTAGGTTTCGGCAAGGGTGACAGCAGTAGGGTTCTGCTGAAGATTCAACATTGAAAAAAATTAGCCGAATCAACAAAATGTTGCCTAGCGACTGGCCCTATTTCCTTTCGGATCAATTCAGCGAACGCTACGAAACCTGCGAACTTGCCGGCGAATGACCGATGCGGGAGGAACTGACCGGGGCAGAGTGGTGATTCCGCAGCAAAAATTAGTGAGCTTTCTCGATTGCCAATCCCGAGATGGGGAAAAGGAATGGTTTGGTATGGGAGTATATACTGTCGATTTCAATCCAGCCTTCGTTCGAAATTAGATTTTTCGGGGCAAATGTCACAACTATTTTAACAGTCGCCCCTGGAGCCAGATTCTTGCAAGTGAAAGGAGCAATGGCGAACGAGGATGATCCTTTGATTGAGGCTCTCAAGTTGACCAGGGTGGTAACTCCGGTATTGGTGATGGAGAATGTCTTGCGGCGGCCGGTTCCGCCTACGACGGTGGGCGGGAATGTCTTCAGTATCCCACTTGGAAATAGATCCGTCACCCGAATATCCAGCTTCGAATCGGGTATGGAATACGAGTGAAGCCGGCGGATTGTGGTCTTGCCATCAGAGGCAACGGATTGGGTTTTGACAACGCCAAGTCCTCTGACCCACCATTGCTCTTCTGTTTTGTCGCGCACGCCAGCGTTGATGAAAATAAATCGCAAATGAATCATTTCCCGATAATGGGGACGCAAATCGAACAATGTGTCACGATCCAGGAATTCAGCGATGATCTTGAATTTTGAACTCCGATTGCCGTTGCCGTCATGGGTTTCCGAGATGATTTGAATCGGTGTTGAGATTTTGAGTTTTTCGGGAAATTTGATCTCAGTGTCGAACCGGATGCCTCTGTCGATATCATCGAATCCGAGGTAGGAGTAATTGGGTTGGAGTCCGTAGTAGCTGTTTGATTCAAAACTATATTGAACCGAACTGAGATCCTGCCCTGTATATTTGCCCACGCTGGTGGTGAGTTGCGCTGCCTTCCGGATTTTGCCGGCCGGGAGTCCTTCCTTCACTTCGTATGACGTCAGTTGGATTTTTGGATTGGATACGCGAACTTGAACGGCCTTTGACGGACCTCCTTCACCTTTCTCCAGATAAGTCCAGGTTGCTGATCGTGTGAACGGGTAGAAATAATCCCGAAGAATCACACTGTCGGTTTCCGCCCATGCGCTGGATGGCAGGAGACAGGAGATCGATGCGGAAAGAGCGATGATGAATAGATAGGAACGGGAGGTAAACCGGTTTGGTTCGCCCTGACCTTGCGGATTCCAAAAGTTCCGAAACGCTATCGAGGAGGGAAGGATTTTCAGGGATGGAACTATCATACAGCAGGAAACTAAAAATACCTTCAGTTTGAGCAAGTGCAATCTGTTGATAAGTTGAGAATTGTTCGATTCGTTGATGATGGGTATTTTCAGGTGCCTCTGAATCCGCTCGTCTCGGAATTTCAATGTTCAGAAACTACAAGAGTTTTTCCGGCACAATCGAGAAAAGAGTGGGAACCGGCTCTAACTGCATGGATTTTCCGAGCGCCGCTTTTCACGCGCCAGCGTCACTGGGCTAGGAAAGTTGCCCACAAGGTTCTGTCGCGAGAATGGGG
>JBDSNC010000155.1:0-32212 GCA_039915545.1 Luteolibacter sp. | reverse complement strand
CATTCCAATCGGATTACGGGAAACGGGTCTTGTTTTCCCCGGTCCGGTGGTTTCAGCTCGTCTCCATGAGCGAGCCTGCCTGCCCGATGTGCGAAATGACCGAAGTGCAGATCCATTCCGATCACCTGGAGTGCGTCACCTGCGGTCATGAATGGCCCATCGAGGAGCCTGCCGACGAAGCCGTCGCGGACCGTGTGGTCAAGGACGCCCACGGCAACGTGCTCGCCAACGGTGACATCGTGGCCATGATCAAGGATCTCAAATTGAAAGGCTCGTCGCAGGTCCTCAAGGTGGGAACGAAGTCGAAACCGATCCGCCTGGTGGATGGCGATCATGAGATCGATTGCAAGATGGAGGGCCTTTCCATCGGGCTGAAGGCGTGTTTTGTAAAGAAGGTGCTCTGATAGCGTCAGGCTTTCCGCGGCATGCTGGAGCCCTGTATCCACGAGCCTTCCACGAGGTTCTGCCGGAAAATCGCCGGAATGCCGCGCGAGCCGTCGTTGATCAGCGAATTGAGCATGAGAAATCCGACGCGGCCGATTTCCTCCGGGTGCTGGTCGATGCCCGAGTCCATCGAGGTGTCGATGATGGTGGTGCCGGCGATGGCGAGGTCTTCCGGGATGCGCAGTCCCACACTGCGGACAAGGGCAGGCAGGGTGGCCACGTCAGTGATGATCGCGTCGGGCCGGTTCTTTTCATGCCACGCGAGAAAGGCCTGCCTGCGCTTTTCCTCCGAGCCGAATCCGGATTCCCTGTCGTCGAAAACGGTGAGACGATCCCTCGCGGCGGAGGATCGCTGGACTAACAGGTATCCAGCCTCGAACAGGTGCCCGTATGCGAGGCTGGTTTCGTTGGTGACGAAGCCGATCCGCCGGTAGCCGAGCGCCTGGATCTCGTCGTAGGCGAGGATGGTGTTGGCCACCTGGTCCGCGGTGACGAGGTGGCAGTGCGGTTGTTTGAGCGAGCGACCGAAGCGCACGGCGGAGTAGTTCTCCCACGGGAAACCGCTGAAATCCGGATGAGGGAACTGGGGTGGCAACAGGATGCCGGTGATGCCGCGGGCAGTTAGGATCTGATGGAGTCGGGACGGCGACAGTTCCCTGCCTACGCGGAATTCCTCCAGCCGGTATCCGAACTTCCTCGCGGCCTTCTCCGCGCCTATCCAGTAGAAATCGAACTCCCGGTGAATCCGCAGATTTTCATGAGTCTGCCACGCATTGATCCAGGCGATGGCCGCGGTGATCGGCGAGGTGGATCGTCCTTTCCGATACTGTGCCAGCGCGGCAAGCATCGGATCCGGCTGGTAGCCGAGCTCCGCCGCGGTCTGGTGGACCTTGTCCCTGACCTCCACGGAGATTCTCGGGTTGTTCCGTAGAGCGAGCGAGACGGTGACATGGCTGACACCGAGGAGTTTTCCGATGTCGCGAAGGCTCACGCGCGGAGGGTTGGATTGAGGTTCCATCGGGAAAAGCGGGTGAGTTTCGTGAATCGGAGAAACCGTTGAATACCAGTGTAACCGAGCGGTGTCTAGTCCCGAACCGGGAGTTCCGGTGGATCTTGAAAATCGAATGCGATGACGATGGATTTTACGGGTTTACCTGTCCGCCGATCCGGTTAGCTTCGTGGGCGACACAGGATGACGCCGCAAACAGAAAAACTCGATACCCTGCAATCGGTGGAACTCGCCGACGGTGTGGAGATCCGTCTGCGGATGGCCGGGCCGATGCTGCGGGCGAGCGCCTACGTCATCGATTTCCTGATCCGCCTGATCGTCCTGTTCATCGGGGCGATGGCGATCGGCTTCGCGGGCATCGCCATCGGCAACCGTGTCGCGCAGGGACTCATGCTGCTCTCGTGGTTTCTGCTAGACTGGCTGTATCCGGTGTTTTTCGAGGCTGGAAAACGCGGTGCCACCCCGGGAAAACGGGCGATGGGACTGCGGGTCGTGCAGTCCACCGGATCGCCGATCACGCTGGGACAGGCCGTGGTGAGGAATTTCCTGCGGTTCATCGACAGCATGCCGCTTTTCACCTACGGCTTCGGGCTGACGAGTTGTCTGGCATCGAAGCGTTTCCAACGGCTCGGTGATCTCGCAGCCGGGACGGTGGTGATTTACGACCGTCTTGCGCCGATGCCGATGATCGCCCTGCCGCCACCGATCACGGCGGTGCCGCTGCCGGTGGGACTGACGGCGGATGAAATGCGCTCGCTGGCCTTGTTCCGCGAACGCGCAGGATTATGGTCGGACGGCCGCCGGGCGGAAATCGCAGACCAGGCGACGGTGCTGAGTGGCGCGTCGGGAGCGGATGGAGTGCACCGTCTGATGGCGATGGCGCACTGGGTGCAGGAAAAACGCAACGAACATTGAAATGACGTCCGGAGATTTCGAACATCAGAACGCCGAGCGTTGGGCCGAATACGAACGGCTCGTGGGAAAGGTGGAGAATGGCAGGCCGGACCCGGGCGCGGAGCAACTGCCACGGCGTTTCCGCGAACTGTGCATCGATTTGTCACTCGCCGAATCCCGGATGTACGGCTCGCGCATCACCGAGCGGCTCAACGCGCTGGTGATCCGCGGCTACGAGGTGATCTATCGGACACGGCGCGGAAGCTGGGAGAACGTGGTTTCCTTCCTCGCGGTGAAATTCCCGCAGGCGGTGCGCCGGGAGTGGCGGTTGTTCTGGCTTTGCAGCGCGGTGTTCTGGCTGCCGTTCTTCGCGCTGATGCTTTCCGCAGGTCATGACATCCGCTGGATCCAGGCGGTGCTCGGTGCGGACGGCATGGCATCGATGGAGCAGATGTACGGTGGGAAAGAGGAACAGCTCAGCCATCTCAGATCCGAGTATGGCTCGAATTTCATGATGTTCTGTTTCTACATCTATAACAACGTCGCGATCGACTTCCGGATCTTCGCCGGCGGCATGTTGGCGGGACTGGGCACGCTTTTCTATCTGCTCTTCAACGGGATCCAGATCGGTGCGTCGGCGGGCTATGTGAACCACGCGTGCAATCCTGAGTCTTTCTGGTCGTTCGTGGCCGGGCATTCGTCGCTCGAACTGCTGGGCATGATCGTTTCCGGCATGGCCGGGATGCGGCTCGGGCTGGCAATCCTGCGGCCGGGCCGGCTGCCCAGGGTGAGGGCGCTGGTAGAGGCTTCGAAACAAGCGATGCCCCTGATTTACGGTGCGGCGGTCATGACCACGCTGGCGGCGATGGTCGAAGGATTCTGGTCGGCGCAGGCGATTCCATCGAATCTGAAATACACGGTGGGGATCATCGGCTGGATACTGCACATTCTTTATTTCACAATGGCGGGAAGGAGATCCGGCGATGCGGCTTGACGAGGTGACGGCGGAGATTCGCCCGCGCAGCGATTGGGAGGCGGTGGACCTCGGCTTTGCGATGGTGCGCAGGGATTTCTGGCGTTGTTTCACGACGTGGTGGCTGGCGCTGCTGCTGCCCACGATGATCGCGGGCTTTTTCCTGTGGGATCATCCTCTGCTGCTGCTGGTGCTCTTCTGGTGGTGCAAACCGGCGGGCTCGCGGATGGTGTTGTTTGAAATCAGCCGCCGTCTGTTCGGCGAGCAACCGGCGTGGCGCTCGATGTGGCGGGAGATCCCGCGCGCGTGGACGCGGCGGTTTTTCTATCGGTTTCTATGGGCCAGGTTTTCCCCATGGCTGCCGGTGACGCTGGCGGTGGAGGACCTGGAAGGCCTGCGTGGCAAAACCTACAAACAACGCTGCGGCCAGATCGTGCGTCGTGGCGAGGGCGTGGTGATGTGGGTTTATTTCGCCTCCGAAGTGGTCGCTGCATGGATCACTCTGGCGATCCTGGCACTCGTGCACATGCTCATCCCCGATGGCCAGGACAGCGCATGGCAACTCGCCCTCGACACCTGGAACCCGGACGAGCCGATGGATATCCCGCTGCTCATCCTGAGGACGGCGTGTGTCTGCACGATGCTGGCGATTTCGCTAACGGACATCTTCGTGATCGGCGCTGGCTTCGGAATCTACATCAACAACCGGACGTGGATCGAGGGCTGGGACGTGGAACTGGCGTTCAAGCGCCTCGCCCAGCGCCTGACAAAGGCGGCGGTGCTGGTCCTCGCCTTCATCGCTTTGGGAATTTGCGGAAACGTCCACGCCAAGGAAACCAGAGCACCCGCCGAGGTGATCAAGGAGGTGAAGGCGAATCCGGATTTCAAGGTGCACACGGTGACCGAGAAGGTGTCGAAGAAAAAGCCGGGCAGTGTGTCGGCAGGTTGGCTGGCGGGGCTCGGTGGCATGCTGAGCGTCGTTTTCCAGATCTGCGCGGTGACGCTGCTGATAGGTTTCGTCGGCTGGCTGTTATGGAGATACCGGCATGTTTTCAAAGTGCGTGGCTTGATCGGCGGCGGTGATGGTTTCAAACCCTCCGCCCGCGTGGTGATGGGCATGGAAGTGACCTCCATCAGTCTTCCCGACGACGTGCCGACCGCAGCCTGGGCGCTCTGGCAGGAGGGAAAACATCAGGAGGCGCTCGCCCTGTTATACCGGGGATCGATCTCGCGGGTGATCGAACTCGCACGCGTGGAAATCCACGAATCCGACACCGAAGGCGATTGCCTGCGGCGCGTGCAGACCGCCGGACCGGTGGCGCATCCCGACTATTTCCGCGGTATCACCGGAGCCTGGATCCGCCTCGCCTACGCGGGTGTGAGTCCGGCGGACGCGGAGGTTCACACGCTCTGCCAGCAATGGCCGTTCGGAGAAAGGAGGGCATCGTGAAAAAATGGTGGGCCATGCTGCTGGTGACGCTCTGCCTGACGTCCTGCGACTACACCGAGGTCGTGCGCGAGATAGGCTACAAGGGCAAGGCGCGGATCAATCCCTGGCTCGCCGCCGAGCGGTTTTGTGCGAAGACCGACAACAAGGTGCGTTCGCTGGTGACGTGGACGGTTCCCGGCTGGGAAGACGCGGTATGGGTGATGCCGGCGGCCATCCTCAGTAACGGAAGTTTCACCCGCCAGATGGAGGACTGGGTGGCTGACGGCGGACATCTGATTTTATTGGTCGAGCACGCCGATGCGGAAACCAACGACTGGTCGGCGAACGAACCCGAGCTGGAGCTGGAACCCGCGTTGACCGACATGCTGGATGGCATGGGAATCACCCTGAAAGATCGCGAATCCGGCAAGGACGAGGTGCGTGGCGGCACCGTGGAACTCGACGGGAAATCCTACGAAATCGACGCCATGTCCAAAGCCACGGTGTCGGCGGACCACGGCAGGCCCGGTGTTTTCGCCTCGGTGGCAAGCGGTGAAGGGCGGGTGACGGTGGTGACCGACGGCCGCATTTTCCGCAACCGCTGGATCGGGGAAAAAGATCATGCCGCGCTGTTGGACGCGTTGGTCCGCGTCACCGACTACGAGGGCAACGTCGCCTTCATGCGCGGCTCCTCGATTTCGCTTTGGGATCTGTTAGGTAAGCATTTGTGGCCGGTGCTCATCGGGCTCGGGCTGCTGATCGTGCTGTGGCTGTGGAAAAATTTCACCCGCTTCGGTCCCATCGAGGATGCTGCCGGACCTTCCACGCTGCGGGGCTACGACCACCACCTCGAAGCGCTCGGCGATTTCCAATGGCGGCTCGACCGTGCCGCCGGACTGCTGGCACCGCTGCGCGCCCAGATTCTCGAACGCGGCCAGCGCCTGTGCGCCCGCTCCGGCCGCCGCGATGACGACTTTTTCCAATTCCTCGCCGATCGCTCCGGGATTCCCCGCGAGCGAGTTTTCCGCGCCCTCGCCGAGGCCGCTCCCACCGATGCGTCCGTCCTCACCCGCACCACCGCCGATCTCCAGCTCCTGCTCCAAGTCCTTCACTAACATCATCCACTCATGAATCCGGAAAATTATCAGAATCCATCCGAAATACCCCAGATCCGCAGCCTGGAGGAGTTGATCCACCGGATGCGCGAGCAGATCCGCCGGGTGATTCTCGGACAGGAAACGGTGATCGACCAGGTGCTCGCCGCACTTCTGGCAGGCGGCCACGTCCTGCTCGAAGGCAAGCCGGGTCTAGGGAAAACCCATCTCGTCACGACCCTTGCCAAAACCTTCGGCGGCCACTCGGCGCGGATCCAGTTCACGCCGGACCTGATGCCCTCGGACGTCACCGGTTTCCGCCTTTTCGATATGAAGAGCCAGACCTTCCAACTGCGCCAGGGTCCGGTGTTCACCAATCTTTTGTTAGCAGACGAAATCAACCGCGCCCCGGCCAAGACGCAGGCGGCGCTGCTGGAGGTGATGCAGGAAATGCAGGTCACCATCGATGGCGAGACGCTCCGGCTCGCACCTCCGTTCATGACGCTGGCCACCCAGAATCCGGTGGAACACGAGGGAACCTATCCGCTGCCGGAAGCGCAGTTGGACCGCTTCATCATGAAGGTGCTCATCGAGTATCCGAGCCGCGAGGCCGAGTGCGAGATCGTCACCCGTGCCTCGTCCGAAACGCCAGGAGGCCCGGACAGCGGTGTTTCCCTCGTCTGCGGTCCGCGCGAGATCGTCGCCGCCCAACAGGCAACCGCGGCGATCCAGGTGGTGCCGGAAGTCGTCGGATACGCTGTGGCGATTGCCCAGGCGACCCGTGAATCTCGCTCGGTCTCGCTCGGTGCGGGGACTCGCGGTGCGATCAGTCTCGTTAGGATTGGCAAGGCCTTCGCCGCGTTGGAGGGCAGGGGATTCGTCACCCCGGACGATATCAAACGCGCCGCTCTTCCCGTGCTCCGTCACCGCGTTCAGCTCACGCCGGAGGTCGCCATCAGCGGCCAGGACGTGGATGAAATCCTCCAGGCCATCGTCGACAGCGTGCCCGCACCACGGCAGTAAGTTTTTTCCAAATGAGTCCCACCTTCCGACTGCTCCAGCTTGCGTTCGTCTGGCTCCTGCTTGCCACCGTGGCGGCGGCGCTGCCAGCGCTGATGCTGCCGTGGTTGTGGCTCGGCGGCGTGCTGGCTTTGTGCGTGGTGGCGGATGCGGTGGTCGTCCGGTTTCGGAAATCCGTGGAAATCGAACGCCGCCTGCCGGGCCGTTTCGCGCTCGGAGAAGCGGGGGAAGTCCGGTTGATCCTGCGGAATCCTTCGACGATGCCCGCGAAAATCGAAGTGTTCGACGGCATTCCGCCGGGTTCGGAGGCACCGACGCTACCGTGGTCCGGCGAGGTTTCTGCACAGCGGGAGATCCGGGTGTTTCATCCGGTGAAACTGCTGGTCCGGGGTGAGTCGGTTTTCGGCCCGGTGCAGATCCGGCGGTTTTCTCCGATGGGTTTCTGGGCCCGCAAGACGTCGCATTTGAAGCCGGAAACGGTCAAAGTCTATCCGAACTACGAGCCGGTGATCCGCTTCGCCCTGCTCGCCATGCAGCACCGCGAGAGCCCGATGGGCATCGTCCGCCGGGCGCGGGCGGGGGCCAGCCAGGATTTCCAACAACTCCGCGACTATCGGGACGGCGATCCGCTCGCACGCATCGATTGGAAGGCTTCGTCACGCCGGCAGGTGCTGATCAGCCGCGACTATCAGGAGCAGAGAAACCAGTCGGTGGTCTTCCTGCTCGACACCGGCCGCCGCATGCGGGCGCTCGACGGCGGCGTGCCGCAGTTCGACCACATTTTAAACGCCATCCTCCTCGTCGCCCATGTGGCCCTGCGCCAGGGCGATCAGGTGGCCGTGAAATCCTTCGGCGGCACGGACCGTTGGCTGCCGCCGATGAAGGGTTCCCACGCCATGCCGGTGTTGTTGAACCACCTTTACGACTATCAGACCACGCCCGCGCCCAGCGATTTCACCGGAGCCGTCGAGCAACTGATGGCCCGCCAGCGCCGCCGCTCGCTGGTCATCCTTCTCACCAACCTGCGCGGCGAGGATGGCAAGGAACTGGTGCCCGCGCTCCAGGTGTTGAAAACCCGCCACCTCGTCCTGCTTGCCAGCATGCGCGAGCGGGTGGTGGACGATGCGGCGACGCAGCCGGTGGAATCGTTTTCCTCCGCCCTGAAATTCCTCGCCGCGGACCGCTATATGCAGGAACGCCGCGAGATCCTCGCGAATCTTGGCGCACGGGGAATCCTGACGCTGGACTCCACCGCGCACGACTTCGCCGTGGCCCTTGCAAACTCGTATTTCGACATCAAGGCGGCGGGCCGGCTGTGAACATTGCATAACGCGATTACGGTATGGAGTTGCGGCCGGTTTGTGGCATTCTCGCCTGCGTAAGGGATAGCACAACAAAGCCCCCTCAAAAGGGCAGCCCCCCAAAGGGCCCACGGGCGTCGGAATGGGATCCGGCGCCCGTGGTCATTTTAAGGACTATGGCTCAGTGAGATAGGCGTTTATCAAAAAGTGCTCCCTACGCGATTGCGGTATGGCGATGTGGCCGATTTATGACATTCTCCTCCGCGTAAGGGATAGCACAACAAGCCCCCTCGAAAGGGCAGCCCCCCAAAGGGCCCACGGGCGTCGGAATGGGATCCGACGCCCGTGGTCATTTCAAGGCCTGGGGTTCGGCTTGGAATCTGAAGCCAACTAATGGTGGATGAACACGGAAACCACGGTAGTGATGATCCACAAAACCAGCAGGAGAATTATCCCGAGGCAGAGCTTCGCAATGAAACTGCGGATGCCGAATTTCGCGCCACAAGCGATGCATTCGAAATCGGTCGGGCTCGACGCCTGGTGAAGCGTGGCAATGAGAAATCCGCCTATCACCAGACAGCCGACGGGATAAACCGCGTGTCGCTTGCCGTGGCTGACGATTCCAGAGTGGTCGCCACACTTCGGGCATTTGATGGGAGTGGGTGGATTCATGCTATTCATCCCTTTTTCTTCATCAGCAAATACCTGAACAAATCGAGCAGGCCGGAGTATCGAAATTCGGAATCCGCGTAGTGGTGCAACACGTAGAATGCGAAATAATAAAATCTGCAAAAAGCCCAAACGCAGATCGCCAGCAGCAACAAGACCTTCCAGTCGGGCAAAAGGATCAGGATGCATGTCGCGCTCAGGAGTCCTAGCACGAGGAAAAGCAGTCCCTTGAATTTCAGTATCTTCGGATTGGTGATGTCCATCTGGGGTGTGGTGAGGATACACAGCTGGTTTGGTCACAACGTTCTTACCGCTGGCAACCAAGGTCGCCAGCATACTGTGATGCCCATGGTTGGTTGCGGTTCATCAGGGCTCCCAAACGGGCGACGGCAAGGTAGATAGAATATCGGAGTCAACGCTGGCGTGGACCAGTTGGCTGAAATTGGGCTCACCTTCGCGCTCCTCAAAGATGGCAACAACAAATCCCGATGGTAAAACAAGATCACTAAAATATCCTTCGCGATGCCGAGCTTCATGGGTGAGCCGCCTGCAGACTCTCGCCAACAAACGCCAATGCTCTTCGATGGCCTCGTCCCAAACAGTATCAGGCCGTCCAGCAAGTGAGTCGGAGAGTGCTTGGTAATGGGGAATCATCGCATCAGTCGCTTGATCAATGACATCGTATTGCCAATTCGGTGGTGACCAACGCACACTCTCGCCCGACTCGGCAACACTCGCAGCATAGTGAGATTCAGTGCCCATCGCAAAACAGGGCGTGCCAAACAAGGTATAGTCCACATAACAGAGCCAGAAAGCCGCCGCATAGTATTCCTCGTTGGGACAAGCCGTCGCCTGCGAGACTATGGCTGCTGCTGCTGCCTCATACCAAGCCGATTCGATATGCTTCATTCGTGTCATGTCTGGAATTCAGGCGGGCATTGTAATTCACTCGCCGAAGGTCTATTGAAAATACTCGGTTCGGGCGAGGGTTTTCTGATGGGGATTCGCTCAAGCCATGCCCGATGAACGCTTTAATGAGAAGGTGACCGATGTTGGATTTCCAAGGTCGATGAATGGAAATGGAAGCAGTGAGGTCCGGAGCTCATGCCGTCATTGCCTGATGATTCGGGTATTCGCAAAGATTGAAAAAAAGGTGACTGGATCGCAGCGTGGGTTGAATTTTTGGAGCTTTTGTACGATTTTTAGTTCGTGGGTATCTCAAAATTAGAGATTTTTTGGAATTTTCCCTTGCGATCCCGGAAAGTCTTTGGCAGTTTTTAATCACAGTGAGTGAGTTTTTCACCTTGTTGAAAGATCAGCTCTTCTGGCATTTCCGAGTTTCAGTTGACGAAAGCATAAGTTGGGTCCGAATTCCGGGGGGAAATCGAATCTGATGCCGAGTCCTGCTGAAACTCTTTGGGGGGAATGTGTTATCGAACAAAAGGCGTGGACCGGTGAAGCGGCCCACGCCTTTTTGTTTCAGAGTGGGAGGGAAGGTTTTGTGAACCGGGATAGGCTTGCCATTGCTTGGTTTGAGGGCATTCTCCGGGCCACTTATGATGCAGACGCTGATCGAGACGTGGTTTGGATGGGTTCACGACTGGGGCTATGGCGGCGTCATTCTTCTAATGGCGATGGAGAGCTCGATTTTCCCCGTGCCGAGTGAGTTGGTGATTCCTCCGGCGGCGATTCTGGCGGCGCAGGGTGGCAGCATGTCGCTGCCTGGGGTGATCCTGGCGGGGACTTTCGGGTCGTGGCTGGGATCGTCGATCACGTATTGGACGGCGCTGTGGGTGGGGAGGCCGGTGGTGATGAAATTCGGCAAATACTTCCTGATGCCGCCTGCGAAAGTGGAGCGGGCGGAGCGGTTCATGCATCGGTATGAGGGTGGGGGGATCTTTTTCGCACGGCTGCTGCCGGTCATCCGTCACCTGATCTCGATCCCGGCGGGCATGATCCGAATGGGCTTTTTGAAATTCAGCGTGCTGACGGTGATCGGCTCCGCACTGTGGTGTGGGGTGCTCGCGGTGTTGGGCCAGAAAGTGGGCAACAAGCTGGAACCGTCGCAGATGGAGGCTCTGAAGATGGGCAAGGGCGTTGACCTGATGGCTCTGATTCACGCCGTGAAGCATGAGGCGATCTGGGTGATCGCGGCAGTGGCCGTGGTCTGCGTGCTGTATTTCGTGGGGATGCGCCTGACAGAGTCGAAAAAGGGCTGAGACAAATCAGCCGTTTTCCGGTCTAGGGTCGCGGGAGAGCAGTTCCCGCATGGCGACGGGGACGGATTTGCCTTCGTAGAGGATGCTGTAAACGCCGTCGATGATGGGCGTCCGGACACCGGTGCGGCGGGCGACTTCGTAGATCGAGAGGGTGTTCGGCACTCCTTCGGCGACCATGCCGAGGGCGGCGACGGCTTCATCCAGGGTTTTCCCGCTGCCCAGCGCGAGGCCGACGCGGTGGTTCCGCGAATGCTCGGAAAAGCAGGTGACGATCAGGTCGCCGACGCCGGAGAGACCGGCGAAAGTTTCCATCCGACCACCGAGGGCGATGCCGAGGCGGGTCATTTCCGCGAGGGCGCGGGTAACGAGGGCGGCGACGGCGTTGTCCCCGAGGCCGAGGCCGTGGGCCATGCCGGCAGCGATGGCATAGACGTTTTTCACCGCGCCGCCGAACTCGATGCCGGCGAGGTCATCGCTGGTGTAGGAGCGGAAATTGGGAAAGGTGAAGAGTTCCTGGAGCTGGACGGCGAGAAGCTGGTCCTCCGAGCCGATCACGGCGCAGGTGGCGAGGCCGGTGGCGATTTCCTCGGCGTGGTTCGGTCCGGAGAGCGCGGCGATGGGGTTTTTCGGAAAAACTTCGCGGAGAAGCTGGCTCATCCGGTCGCCCGTTTGCTTTTCGATGCCTTTCGCGCAGGAAATCAGAATGGCATTTTCGGGAAGTCCGGCAGCGGCAAGGGTGCGCGCGGTTTCCCGGGTGGCGGAGGTGGGGACGGCGAAGAGGACCAGCGGGTGGACGAGGGCGTCGGTGAGCTGGCAGGACGCGCTGACGTTCGGATCCAGCGTGATTCCGCTGAGATAGTGGGGGTTCTTGTGATCGCGGTTGATGGTCTCGGTGGTGACGGGATCGCGGCCGATGAGGACGATGGAATCCAGTTTTTTGGCGAGAAGCTTGGCCATGGCCATGCCGAAAGAGCCGGAGCCGATGATCGCGGCGGAGGTGAGCGGGGTGTCAGACATCGGCGGATTTCGGCTTGCGGGTGAAACGGTGTTCGGTGCCGTTGCGCAGGCGCCCGATGTTGCTGCGGTGTTTCCAAACGGCGAGCACGGCGATGGTCACGGTGAATGCGAACAGCGGCTTGTTCCACGTGCCGTTCTGGATTTTTCCATGAAACCACGAGCCCCACAGCATCACCAGCGGTAGCACTGCGGAGGCGATGATGCTGGCGAGCGAAACGTAGCGGCTGACGAAAAACACCAGCAGCCAGACGGCGATCAGGATCACGATGGCGGCTGGCATCAGCGCGATGAACACCCCGGCGGAGGTGGCGATGCCCTTGCCGCCCTTGAAGCCGACCCACGGCGAATAATTGTGCCCCAGCACCGCGCAGAGGCCGGTGAGCACCTGGAACATCTGCGCCGTCAACATCGGGAACTCCTGCGTGTAGGGTGCGAGCGCGGTGATGCTCATCGGGTTTTTCATGCCCTCGAAACGGATCACCGAGATGGCGATCACCACCGGGATGAAGCCTTTGAGAGCATCGAGAAACAGGCAGGAAATTCCGTATTTTTTCCCGATCACGCGAAGCACGTTGGTCGCGCCGATGTTCCCGGATCCGTGTTCGCGGATGTTGATTCCTTTCGCCTTCGCAATGATCAGGCCAAAAGGAATCGAGCCTAGCAGGAACGCGAGGAGGGGACAGAGCCAGAGTTGCATGCGTGGGAGATTAAGGGCGCGTCACTCGGCGGTGGCGGACTTGATGACCACGTTTTCCTTCGGTACGTCTTCGGAAGGTGCCTCGAGTTTCTCGCCGGTGGCCGGGTGGCGCATGGTGAGGGTGGTGGTGCCGGTTTCCACCGCCTTGATCTTGTCCACCACGTCCATGCCTTCGACGACCTTGCCGAACACCGCGTAGCCGCCGTTGCTCGGGAAATTGAGCATCGCGTTGTCCTTCACGTTGATGAAAAACTGAGCGGTGGCGCTGTTGGGATCGTTGGTACGGGCCATGGCGATGGTGCCGCGGTCATTCGAAAGTCCGTTCTGGCCCTCGTTTTTGATGCCCTTGCCGGACTCCTTCTCGACGAGGCTTTTTCCTTCCACGGCGAACCCCCCACCTTGGATCATGAAGCCGTTGATGACGCGGTGGAAAACCGTGCCGTCGTAGTGCTTCTTGTTCACGTAGCTGAGGAAATTGGCGACGGTGACGGGGGCTTTTTCCGCGTTCAGCTCGATGACGATGTCGCCCTGACTGGTTTTAAGTCGGACTTTGCTGGCCTTGGCGGCGGTTGGAGCGGCGGGTTTTTCGGCTTCTTTCGCAGGTTCGCAAAGGGCGATGGCTGGGAAAAGGGCGACGGCAATGAGGGCGAGACGGCGTTTCATCGGGCAAATCTGTAAGGGATGAGCTGGCGGAGCGCAAGTGCCTGTTGGCGAATCCGGAAGAGGGGCTTTTCCGGAAGCGGAATGGTATCGCAACAGGCGGCAATTGGACCTTGTAACAGATGGAGCCCGCGCCATGCTGCGGGACTAATTCACGGCAAAGCCTTTGCAGTGAATCTGATCCAACCGCCTCCCAAGAACAAAATGAAGCCCAGATCCAAACGTTTCAACGCAATGGTTTTTCCCGCCATGATTGTAGTCCCCGCGCTGCTGCAAGTTGCCCACGCCGGGGGGGCGAGTCATTTCATCCTTCCCGACACGGCTGGTAATGTGGTGGTGAACGGCGATTTCGACGAAATCAACGGCTCTGATTGGACGGTGCTCGCCAACGGCGGATCGACCTCGCCCTTTTCGGTGAAAATCAAATCCGGAGCCTCGCTGACGGGGGAGGAATTCCGGCGGAACGGCGTGGAAGTCACGACCGAAGGCTACACCATCCAGAACTCAGGTTCGCTGGATGTCGGCGAGTTCGGGATTCTCTCCACGGTCGGCAACACGCAGGTCCAAAACCAAACAGGCGGCGTGATCCAGGGCGGCTATAACGGTATTGATTTCACCAACGGGAGAATCGAAACGGTTGGCTTGAACCTGCCTGTCGCCAGCGAAGAGATCCCGGGCAACACCGTGGTCAACGACGGCTCGATCCTCGGTAACTCAACCGGAATCTATTCGGAAAGCAGCTCAACCCTCACCGTGGAAAACCACGCTTCCGGCGTCATCACAGGCAACTCCGGCGCAGGAATTTCGGCCGAAAGCGGCCTGATCGTCACCAATGACGGCCTCATTCTGGGCAGCGCCGGAACAGCTACCGAGGAGACGTTCAAAACTCTGAGATTCGGCAATGGCAGCGGCATTTCCGCCGGCTCAGACGCTCAAATCACCAACCGAGGCATCATCACCGGCGTCAATGGAAGCGGGATCAATGCCTATGATGGCCTCGTCGTGGAAAATACCGGAGCCATCTCCGGTTTGGGCATTCAGGATTTCCGTGAAAAGATCTCCCTCTTTTCCCTGATTAGCGTGGGTAACGGAATTTCCACCGGTGACAACGCCGTGATCGTCAACCGGAAGTCCGGCAGCATCAGCGGCCGGGTCAACGGCATTTCCGCTGGCAGCAATCTGGACCTCACCAACCACGGCACGATTTCCGGCACCAGTGCCGAAGGCGGATATGCCGGCGTCAGCGCCTTCATCGGTGCCAACATCCTGAACTCCGGCACCATCAGCGGCGACCAATACGGCATCATCCTCAACAACCAACAGGCCCTCACTCTCAACACCCTCGTGCAGGCGGAGAACGAAATCATTCCCTCCTCCACCATCACCAACTCGGGCACCATCACCGGTGGCCAGTCCGCCATCCTGCTTGGCTACGGGGAAAACGTCGTGAACCTCGATTTCGGTTCCACCATGCTCGGTGACATCCGCGGCGGCGAAGGAAACGACACCCTCAATTTCCTCTCCGGCTCGGAGACTCCGAAACAGCAGGACAACATCGTCCACGGCAGCGTGTTCGGCATTGAAACCATCACCAAAAGCGAGTCCGGATACGCCTTCATCGGTGGCCCGGGAGAATCCGTCGAGGTCTTCGCGGACACCATCAACATCAGCGGTGGCGGTCTCATCATCAATGGCAGCCTCGCCTCGCAGAGCGAAGGAAAGACCCAGGTCACCCTCACCGGCGACGGCAAGTTGGACGGCACCGGCACTTGGAAAGCCGATATTGCCATCGGCTCCGGCGGCCTCAGCGCCGGGTTTACGAGCAGCCCCCTCAGTGATGGCGACGCTCCGGCCGCTCTGAAATCCGCGACGGTCGGCCCCGACGTGGACACCACCTCCTCCGTCGGTTTCCTCACGATCAACGGCAACGTCGGCTCGACGCTGCCTGTCATCGATCCGCCGATTTTAGGCGTCACCGCCGCAGCCGCACCCGTCCAGTCGGCCGGTTACCTCCGTGTGGACATCCACCCGCAGACCGACATCGTCAACGGCGTCAACAGCGACATCATCTATCACACCGGCGCGGGCAACACCTTCGATGTCACCGGCCTCGACATCCAGCTCGCTCCCACCGACATCAACAAGACCCTCACCGAAGGGAAATACACCATCGTGGACAGCGAGAACCCGCTCGTCGGCGTGGATGCCATCGGCAACGTCGGCGTGCACTTCGGTAGCAACGTTCCGGATACCGGTCCGTTCCGCGCCACCGGCGGTGGTGAAAACGACCAGAGCACCGTGCTGACACAGTATTTCACCACCATCGAAACCGAAGATCCGGTGGATGATACCCCGCTGCCCACGCGAGTTGCCCTTGCCACCGCCGCAGCGTTCGATCCGAACAACAGCAACCTCGTCGTCAACATCCAGCATGACTACGCGAACCTCCCCGGCCTTACGAAAAACCAGGCCGCGCTTGGTGCTGCAATCGACGGACTGGTCAACAATCCCAGCCCCATCCTGCAGGACTTCATCGCCGCGTTGGATTATTCCGATCTTGCGAGTGTCCAGTCCACCCTCGCCGCACTCGATCCCAGCGCCACCCTCGGCCTGGCTAACAGTGTGGTGAACAGCAACTACCGCCTCCACCGCCTCACCCAGGAACACCTCGCCGCCATCCGTGGAAACGGCAGGGAATACACCGACACCGCGCCATCCTCGAAGGATGCCAAGGGCGTCATCACTCCCGGCGCTTCCACCGTCCACAGCACCGGCCGCGGCAACGCATGGGGTTCGTTCTCCTATGACGGTCAGGACAACGAGGGCGCGGACAACAACGCCGACTACGACGGCACCGCAGGCGCGTTCACGGCCGGCGTTGATTGGTTGTTCGCTCCGAAATTCGTCGCCGGCATCGTGCTCGACGGCTCGAAGGGCAACTACGACGCCGACAACTACAGCTCCGATATCGACAGCTTCCGCGGCGCTGCCTACGCCACCTACGGCGGTGCTACAGGCTTCTACTCGGACGCCCTCGCCGGCTTCGGCACCCACAACCTCGATTCGTCACTCGGTGCCAGCGGAGTCCTGATCGGTTCCACCTCCAACAACACCGATGCCGACAGCTTCCAAGCCATGTGGACCGCCGGTTACACGATGGGTGATTCCAAGGTGAAACACGGACCCTTCGGTGGCTTCGAGTATCAGAAAGTCAGCGTCGACGGTTATACCCAAGGCGGACCGCTCGCCATCAATGTCGGCAGTTACGATGTCGAATCGCTCCGCGCCCTCATCGGTTACCGCGTGAATGCTGAGTTCGGAAAATTCCGCCCGTATGCTTCCGCAGCCTACGCCCACGAATTCGAGGATGGCGCGAACCACGCCACCGCCACTCTCGGTGGAGTGGCGTTCCGCGTTTCCGGTGCTGATCAGAGCTCCGCATTCATCCTGACCGCAGGGACCGCCTACACCCTGACCGAAGCCCTCACGCTTGATCTCGGCTACCGTGGCGACATCGCCACAGACGATGGCATCACCAGCAACGGCGGCTCCATCGGCGTGAACTACTCGTTCTAACCTCCGGTCCTTCCCTTACCCCTCAAAGCCGCTGCCCATCCCGGGCCGCGGCTTTTTCCATCAGGAGGGTCGATCTCCGGTCGACGCGTTTGCAAACCGCGCTTACGACCCACACTCGACATCCATCACCTCCGCGGTGCTAGCAGCCCGTACTTCGGACTGAACAAATATGCCGCGACAAACAACAGCCCGAGCACGATCACAATCGCCGGTCCCGGTGCGATGCCGAATTTTCCCGAAAGCAGCACCGCTCCGATCGATCCAAAACACCCGATCAAACCGCCGCCCCAGAACAACGCGGACGTTCTGTCCGTCAGCAGCGAAACCGTCGCCGCCGGTGTGACTAACAGTCCTACCGACAGCACGCATCCCACCGCCTGCAGCGAAGAAACCAGCGCCAGCACCAGCAGCGCGAAAATCAGATACTGGATGAAACGCACCGGCACTCCCTGCGCCGCCGCCACGTTCGGTTCGAAAAGCGTCAGCAGGATCGGCCGCATCAGCAGGTTGGTGATCAGCAGCGTGAACGCCCCGATCCCGAAGGCGATCCAGATGTCCGCGTTACCCACCGCGATGATGTCGCCGAAAAGCCAGTGCTCCAGCTCCTGCCGCGTGTCGAGCTTCGGCAGCAGGGCGATCCCCGCCGCGAACGCCGCCGTATAAAGCACCGCCAGCGCGGTCCCTTGCTCCACCCTGTTTCCCCGGGCGACGGCGACGGACCCGAGCCCCACCAGCAGCGCGGCGAACATCGCGCCGAAGAACGCGTTCCACTGGCTGAGTGCGCCGGTTAGGAAAATCGCCAGCGCGATCCCCGGCAGCATCGTGTGCGACAGCGCGGATACCGAGAGCGCGCTCCGCCGCAGGACGATGAAGCCGCTGAAGAAGCCGTTGGCAAAGCCGATGAAACCGGCGGTGGCGAGCGCCCGCTGATAGAAGGGATTGCTGAGAAGATCGGAAAACATGGATCAATGCGCGCCGGCAGGCTGGTGGAAGGTTTTTTCGATCAGCTCCGGGGTGAGAGTTTCCGCCACCCGCCCGAAGGCGAGCTGGCGGGTGGACAGCACCAGCGCTTCGTCGAACAACTGCGGCACCGTGTTCAGGTCGTGGTGGGAGGCGATGACCAGCCTGCCTTCGTGGGCGAGCTTTGCCAGCAGATCGCCCAGCAGGTGCGAGGCGTTTCTATCAAGTCCGGTGAACGGCTCGTCCAGAAGAAGGACATGCGCTTCCTGTGCCAGCGCCCGCGCGAGGAAGGCCCGCTGCTGCTGCCCGCCGGACAGCTCGCGGATCTGGCGGTTCTGCAGGTCGTTCAGATTCAGCGAATCGATCGCCCGGTCCACCGCCTGCGAATCGGCGTCGGAAAATTTCCGCCACCACCCGGTCTGCGGGTAGCGCCCCATCTCCACCAGTCCGCGCACGGTGATCGGGAACGACCAATCCACCTCCTCGCGCTGCGGCAGATAGGCGAACTCGCGCGACCACTTTTTCACCGCCGTCCCGCGCCAGCGGATGGTTCCGGCCGACCGCGGGACCAGCCCCGCGATGGCTTTGAGCAGTGTGCTTTTTCCTGCTCCGTTAGGCCCGATGAGCGCCACTCGGTTGCCGCAGGAGGTCGCGAGCGAGACATTCTCCAACGCCAGCACCCGCCGGTAGCAGACCGACAGATGGTCGATCACCAGCTCGTGATGATGGCCGTGGTGGGCACAGCAATCGTGGTGCGTATCGCTCATTTTGCGGCAGGGAGGGGGAGTTCGAGGAAATCGTCGATGTCGCCATCCGCATCGAAAACGTGGGTGAAAGTGTCTTGTCCCGGAGCTTCCAGCGTGAGCTTTGCGAAGCGATGCTCACCCGCTGCCGCCGGATTCTTCCAGCGGACGATCAGCGAAACATGCGGGTTGGCCTCATCCAGCTCCAGGTTCCCGATGATCGGAGAAACGTCCGTAGGCAGGACAGGCAACGCTTTTCCCGTATCGATTTTCACCTCTCCCGCCGGCGCGGAAAGCACCAACCGGAAGGGAACCAAAGCCGTCGTCACAGGTCGTAACATCACCGGAGCCACCGGCGCGTCCGCCGTCATCCGCGCCGAAGTCACCCGCTGCAAGCCCATCCCCGTCGCGATCAGAGCGATGGTGAGAAGGATGAAGCGAATGAGTGGTGAGCCGCGCACGCCGCGAAAATGCACCGGTCTTTTTCAATATGCAAGAAACTTGCATCAGGCGCGCGCTTTGGAGTGCTTCATCTATTCCGAAAACCCGGAGGTCATGCGAAATCGGGTTTTTCTGGAAAAGTCCGGCTCCGTCACCATGGTCTGCGCATGTCGATGACGCGCTTTCAAAAACTGGCCACCGCCGCCTTGGTTTCCGTGCTGGCCCTGATGTTTGTGGGGGCGATCGTGCGGGTGACGGGGGCGGGGATGGGCTGCCCGGATTGGCCGACCTGCTGGGGCTGCCTGATTCCTCCAACGTCAGTGGAGCAGGTGAATTTCGACAAGCTGCCGCTGGAAAAATTCCAAGCGAAGGCGAAACGCATGGGGCGCGATCCGGAGACAATCACGCGTGAGTCGCTGCGGGCGGAGTTCAATCCACGGCACGTGTGGACGGAGTTTATCAACCGGATGTTCAGCCTGCCGGTCGGCTTTTTCTCGCTGGCCACCTTCATCGCCGCTTTCTGGCAGAGGGAAAAACGGCCGTTGGTTTTCTGGCTGGCATTCACTTCGCTGGTGGTGGTGCTGGTGAACGCTTGGATGGGGGCGCGGGTGGTTTACAGCGGGCTTTCCCCTGCGGTGCTGACGACCCACCTGGCGCTGGCGATGAGTTTGATCGGCACGCTCACCTACTGCGCGTGGCGCGGCACGGACCAAGTGTGGCGCATCCGAATGGACCCGGCGCCGCTGGCGAAAATGCGGCTGCTGGTGACGGTGTTGCTTCTGGTGATCGTGGCCGAGGGCATCATGGGTTCCCAAGTGCGGGAAATGACCGACGAACTCGCGAAATTCCACCTCAACTCGCCGCGCTCATCCTGGATCCCGGAGTTGGAACGCTCGTGGATGTATCTCGTCCATCGCAGTTTTTCATGGGCGGTGCTGGGTTTCTCTATCTGGGCCTGGCAGATGACGAAAGCCCACCGCACGGGCGGAGCGGGCAAGGTGGAGAAGATGGTGTTGGGAATCGTGACCGCCCAAATGCTGCTAGGGCTGATCATGGCCCGCATCCACATTTATAACTGGGTGCAGGTCGTCCACGTCGGCCTTGCCGCGCTGCTGCTGACGGTTGTGTGGCTGTGGAGATTCGGACTCTCGCAGGAAAAGCGAGAAGTGTAAGTGTGAGTTTGGTAATTCACTCCTCCGCCCCGTAAAGCCGATTTCCTGCGATGTATCTTGCGACGGCCGGAGCCAGCCACGGATGCGCTGGATCTCCGTTGGCAATCGAACGCCGGATGTCCGTAGCGGACGCCGGATGTTCGCCGTGCACCACATGCAGCCGGTATCCCTCCCGCGGCTGGATTTGCTCTCCCCGTGCCAGCACGATGAACTCCACGCAACCTGCAAGGCGTTCCGGATGACTCCATCTTGGCAGCGCTTCCCACTGGTCGCCGCCCATGATCCAGAACAGACGAGAGCCGGGAAACCCCGCCATCATCGCCTCCGCAGTCTGCCAGGAGAACGAGGGTGCCGGCTGGTGGAGTTCGAAATCATCCACCACCGCCCACGGCAGATCGGCCGTGGCGAGGCGCAGCATTTCACAGCGGTCTACTCCGCTGGCAGGACTTGCTTCCGTCTTGTGGGGGGAAATCCGGCAGGGCAGGAAACGGATTTCATCGAGCGCCAGTGCGTCTTTCGCCAGCGACGCAAGATGAAGGTGGCCGAGGTGGACCGGATCGAAGGTGCCGCCGAAGAGCGCGATTTTTCGAATGCCTGACATGATTTCTGATGGACTCAATCGGCCAGCACGCGCAGGCGCACGAACTTGTGAGGCGTGCTGCCGGCCGATGGCAGGATTCTAACGATGCAGTCCTCGGTGATGCCGTCGCCGTTCGGGGTTGCGCTGATTTCCTCAACGTCCGTACCGCTGCTGTCCCACGCTGGATTACCCAAGCCCAGGCTGGTCTCGACGATGTATTGCAGTCCGTCCCTCTCGATGCGGCGGCGGTAGTGGAACGTGAGGTATTTCAGTCCGTCCGCAGGTTTGATCAGGAGCGCGGTGGTGGGCAGGCCGCTCGGATCCGCGGCCGCCGGATTGAGGTCGAGGGCGTATTCGAGCAGGTTGGAAATGCCGTCGCGATCCGGATCTCCGGCACTGCCTTGGAGGGGATCGGTGCCGCCGCCGTCAGCGGGGTTGAGGCCGTGGGTGGATTCCCAAACGTCGGGAAGCCCGTCACCATCCGCATCGGTGGTGGCGGGGCCGGTGTAAGTGACCAGCCAGTTTTCCGCGGTGCTGTTAGCGGGGTTGACGTTGTCGGCGGCGGTGATGGAAATGACATTGTCACCCGGAACGAGCAACATCGGCAGCGTGTTCCAGGTGGCCAGATCGTCCGTGCTGATCACCGCCCGGCCGTTGACTGAAACGGCGGACACGCCGGACGTGACGTCGAAAGTGCCGCCCTGTGCGACGAGGATCGGATCATCCGTGACGAGGGGCGTGTTCCGTATGATCTCCGGGGGACTCGCGTCCTGGGTGGAAGTTACGGTGGAGCTCCAGCCGCTTTCGATGGTGGTGGGAATCAGCCTGCACCGGACCCGATAGAATACGGCGGCGTCGTCCTGCAGGTTGGTGAACGTATGGCTGCTGCCGTTGATCCATCCACTGCTCTGCGGGCTGGTGAAATCGACATCGCCGGAGCATTGGATCTCGTAAGAAGCCGCGCCGTTTACCGGGAGCCAGGTGATGGTGTTCTCCGAGTTGGCGCTGAAATCCGGCTCCGGTGCAATGACCGGAGCGGGCAGGACGACGTCGAGCGAAACATTGCTGTTGGTGTTGCCGCGTCCGTTGGTGGTGTTGGTGAAGGCGATCGTGTCGTAGTAGGTGCCGGGATGGAGCGTATTGGCCGCGACGGTCGCCTCGACCGTGATGCTCGCACCGGGCGCGAGGGTGCCGTTGGTGTTGGAAATGCCGAGCCATGCGGACGATTTGTCAGCCGTCCAGAAGAGGGGGGCGTCGCCGGAATTGGTGAGAGTGTAGGTTTTTCCGCCAGGAGCGAACGGGCCGAGATACGGGCCGGAAGCGCTCAGCGGTGATGTCGGGGTGACCGTCATGATCGCACTCGGGACCGACGTGAAAACATTGCTCTCTCCCGTCAGCCCGCCGGCGGCATCCGCAGTTAGGGTGAGTCCGGAGCCGGCGGCGGTGGTGCTGATGGAGCCGCTCCACATGCCGTTTTCCAACACCACCGTGGAGGGACTGACGGCGAGTGCCCGCTCGACCCGCAGACGGAGATTGGGCACGGTGGCGGAGGTATAACCGGCGGGTGAGGTGCCGGACCAGTTCAGCGGATCGCCATTGGTTCCGTAGGAATAGAAGTAATAAGTCCTAGTGGAACCGGAGGACGATCCCCTCACCAGCCCGCCGGTGCCGCTGGCGGCATTGTCGAAGCTGAAATCCACCATCAGGTTTCCGCTGCCGTTGTACTGATAGGGCACGCTGAACGGCAGGAAAAGCCAGCCGGTGTGGGTGATGGCGACGTTGGATTGGAAAACGGTGGTCCAGCCGGAGTTTTCCCATGAGATCGGACTGGCGTAGGTGGAGAGGGACGTGGGCCTGATGCGGATGGTGAAGCGGGTGAGGGACAGTCCCGGGACCTGCGCGACGTCGAGGGCGAGCCCGGGCAGTTTCCCCGTGCCTCCCAATTCAGCGGCCGTGTAGATCGTCTGGCAGCGCGATTCCTGGGCGAGTGTGTAGAGCGGCTGGCTGGAGGTGTTGGTACCTGTTCCCGTCGTGCGCTGCGAGGCACCGAGCGACACGCTGGCGCTGCCGTTGAAACTTGTGACCGGGTTCCCATAATCATCGCTGGCACGGAGGGTGGCGCTGATGGGACTGTTGGTCTCAATGAAGGATGGAACAGGATCCCAATTGAGCGCCGTCGCCGCACCTACGCCGATGTTGAAGCTGTTGCTGGCGCCGGTATGCCCGGAGGAATCACTTGCAGTTAGGATTGCGCCGCCCGCCTGCGTGTTGAACGTCAGATTTCCCGTCCACGATCCTGAGGAGAAACTGCCGGTGACGACCGGAGTCATGGCGACGGGATTGCCGCCCGCGATGGTGGCCAGTCCGGCGGTTCCGCTGAAAACAGCGATGGTGGAATCGTCCACGTCCCTCGCGGAAATAGTGACGCCCACCGGAGCCCCGCGGATGATCGTCGCCGGGATCGGGCTGATGGAGAAGTGGTGCACGTCGTTGTCGTAGGCGGCTGAGTCAGCGGTGGCGTTCTGGAAACCGGCGGCCAAGGCGGTGATGGTGACGTTGCGCGTGCCGTCCGTGGCGGTGTCGTCCACCGGTGTGGCGGTGAATGATACGCCGGTGCTTCCCGCGGGAATGACGACGCTGGCGGGAACTGCGAACTGTGTGGGATCGGACGAAGCGAGTGTGACGGTGAGGGCGGTCGGGAGGGTTCCTGAAATCTGGACCGTCCCGGTGGTGGTGGTCCCTTCGTAGCCCGGATAGGGACCTGAGAGAGTTAGGAAGTGGTTCTCATTGTCGGTGACGAGAATGGTCGCGCTCGCATCCGTCCAGCTGTCCACGCTCGCGGTCAGGGTGACCGATTGCGTGCCGTCGATTTCCGAATCATTGATCACGGTGATCGGGAAGCTCGCATGGGTTTGTCCCGGTTGGAAAGTGATGCTCGCGGGAACGGTGAACTCACCCGGATCGCTCGATGACAGATGCACCGTCACCATTCCTGACGGTGCGACGGGCAAGCTGACGGTGGCGGATTGGCCGGTGCTGCCCTCGGCGACCGTGGCAGGCGCAATCAGGTCGATCGGCAGGGTTTCGTCATCGATGACCACGACGTTGGCAGCCCGTGGCGCCTTGTCGGTAATCACACCCGTGATGGCAACCGTCCGGTCACCGTCCGTGATGGTGTCGTCCGCCACATTCAGAACGAAATCCGCGCTGGTGGCTCCTGCTGGCACGGTGACGGACGGGGGGATGGAAATTTTGGCCGGAGCGGACGAGGCGAGGCTGATGACGGTGTCAAATGCCGCTACTTCGTTGAGCGTGACGCTTGCGGTCACCGCACCGGCTCCTTCGGTGACCTGCAAGGGTGTGTTGAAAGCAAAGCCGGTCGCGGGGCTGGCACTGACTGTGATGTCGTCGATCACGATGCCGTCGGTGGTGAGCGGGAAATCGTCGTATTGGTTGAAGCGGATTTTGAATGCCGAATTGTAGGTGAGACCGTGGGCGGCGATGGCTGCATCGAGATCCACCGTGAACTCGCCATAGGTGCTTGGCAGCGAACGCAGTCCCTGCACTTCCCACCAAGTGTTTCCATCCGCGCTGATCGCCACACCGTCGAAGTCGGCCCCGCCCGTGAAAGGCGCGGGCGGTGGTCCGTTAGGTTCGTCGCTGAAGCCGGCGGCCCAGAAATTCAGCACCACGCCGGTCCGGTCTGTCAGGTCCAGCGTGACGGTGGCTTCATTCCGCGCGGCGGCGGACGTGGAGTCCATCGCCAGGTGGCTGAACCCTGCGTGTGGCGAATACGCGGACGTCACCTGGGTGCGGAAATTGCCGGTGCCGGTGGACGTCCAGAATGCGGGATCGAGTGTGTCGCTTTCAAACGGTTCCGAGAACACCGTCTCCATGTCGGACGGCGGCGCGGTCGGCCCGTTGGCATCAAACGCGTTTGAAGTGCCGGACAGGCTTCCTGCCTTCGCCCGGAGCTTGAGCCCGTTTCCTGAAACGGGAACCGAGATTTCTCCACTCCAGACGCCGTTGGAAAATGATTCGCTTTGTGAAGGGCGGATGGGGATTTCCTTCACGCTGCTGAAGATCACGTTGGGGCGGTCGGAAGAACCGTTGGCAAACGGCGTGGTTCCCGACCAGGTCAGCGGATTGCCGTAGCCGCTGTTGCTGACTGCGGAGAGGACGGAAACTCCATCAGTGCCGGTGCCCCGGACCTGCACTCCGGAACCCGCCGAAGCGGTGCGGTCCATGCTGAAGTCCACGAGCAGATTGGCCGTTCCGTTGAAGTCAAAAGGCGTTGAGAAGACAAAGGTCATCCAGCCGGTGGAAGTGACCACCGGACTTGCCTGATAGACCGTGATCCAGCCGGTGTTGTCCCATGGCGCTCCATAGTTCAGGTTCGCCAGCGTGCTGTGTTTGATGCGGATGGTCCAGTTGTTGAGCGTTTCTCCGACGGTCGGCACACTTGCCAGATCCAGTGCCAGCGCGGTGATCCTCGACGTGCCGCCGATTTCGTTCGCCTTGTAAAGCACGGTGCAGCGCGAGTCGTGGGCATAGCTGGAAATCGGTTGGCTCAATGGAATGCTGCCGGTTCCCACCGGCGAGTTGGGCCCGTCCGCCAGCACGAAGAGATTGGCAATTCCGTTATAGCCACCGACAGTGCCTCCATTTTCATCTACCGCGCGGACTGTCGCACTGAAGGGCGTGTCCATCGTCTGGGGCGATGGTATGGTGTCCCAGGCGAAATGATGGATCTGGCCGGCAACGAGATTGAAGGGATTGCTGGAACCGGCATGCCCGAGTCCGTCTTCAGCCAGGATGACCACGTTCGTGCCGAGCGCATCGATCTGCACGCTTCCGTTCCACACGCCGTTGATGAAACGCCCGGCCACCGCAGGGGTGGTGGTTAGAGAACCGCTGTCACCTGAGGCACTGAGGCTGACTGCGGAATCATAGTCCGTGATGACCGCATCGGACGAATCGCGTGCGGTGATGATCGCGGGGACGGGGGCGTTTTTCAGTTGGCTCGATCCGATCGCGGTGAAAGTGAAGTGATGGGCTTCGTTGTCGCGCACGGTGCCGCTGGCGAGGGCATCGCTGAATGTGCCCGCGCTGGCGATGATGGAGAAAGGTTGGGGGCCGTCGGCGACCGGATCGTCCTGAACGGTTAGGGCGAAGGTGGCGGAATTTTGTCCTGCGGGAATGGTGACTGCGGCGGGCACCGTGATTTCTGAAACCCGGTCCGACTGGAGTGCGATCACGACATCCGAGGCGGCCAGTCCGCTCAGGCTGACGGTGCCGGTTTTGGGAGGGTCCGACTCGCGATAGCTTGTGGGGATTGATAGTGTCAGATCGCGGTTTTCGTCGTCTTCGACAAGCAGGTTGCTTTCTCCGGAAGTCCATGCCTCCAGACTGGCTACAATGTGGGCGGTTTGGTCGCCGTCGACGATCGCGTCGTCGGGAATGGCCACCTGGAACATCGCCGTAGTGGCACCGCGCGGCAAGGTGATGGTCGGTTGCGGCTGTGCGACCAGCGGCGAATTGGAGGTCAGTTCGAAGGTGAGGGACGTCAGCGCCGGAATGCTCAGGGTGAGCGAACCTGTCACGCTGCCGGAATTCTCGGAGGTGGAGGCAGGCAGCGAGAGTGTGATCGTGCCGCCGTCGTTGTCGACCACCCGGATGCTGGTGAAAGCCTCGGTATAACCAGCGGCATCCGCGGTGATGCCCACTATTTTGTCGCCGTCGATGAACGCTTCATCAAGAACGGTGAGGTTGAATGGTGCGGAATTCTGACCGGCGTGGATGGTCACCGCCGGCTGAACCGTGACTTTTCCAGCGGCCGTGGACGCAAGATTGATGGTTAGATCGACGGGCGGGGAAGCTGCCAGAGAAACGGTTCCACTGAGGATGCCGGAGCCTTCCACCGCCTCCGTGGGAACCGTTAGCACGATGCCGGATGGCGGTGCGGCTGCGGTGACGGTGATGTCGTCGATCGCGATGCCGTCGGTGGTGAGCGGGAAGTCGTCGTATTGGTTGAAGCGGATTTTGAATGCCGGATTGTAAGTGAGTCCGTGGGCGGCGATGGCGGCATCGAGATCCACAGTGAACTTGCCATAGGTGCCAGGCAGCGACCGCAGTCCCTGGACTTCCCACCACGTGGTTCCGTCCGCGCTGATTGCCACGCCGTCGAAATCCGCCCCGCCAATGAAGGGGGCGGGCGGCGGACCGTTGGGCTCGTCGTTGAAACCCACCGCCCAGAATTCGAGCATCACTCCGGTTTTCCCTGTCAGGTCGAGCGCCAGCGTTGCCTCGTTGCGTGCGAGGTTCGCAGTGCTGTCCATCGTCATGTGGCGGCTTCCCGCGTGCGGGGAATAGGACGATGTCACCTGCGTGCGGAAATTACCGGTGCCGGTGGAGACCCAGTAAGCGGGATTCAAACTTCCGCTCTCGAAGGTTTCCACGAAGAGCGTGGTTCTGTTGGAGGGAGGAGCCACCGATTGCACGGCGAATGAGTTGGAGTCGCAGGTTTCCGCTCCGACCGTCGCGCGGATTCTCACGGCGGGTGCGGTGAAAGGCACGATGACCGCCCCCGTCCACGTGCCGTTCACAAACGGGAGCGCGGTGGCGGGGCTCAAGGGGAGATTGTTGAAAGCAGCGGGTTGGGCCTGGGCCACGGCGTTGGCGACGATGCGGTCCATCCCGGTGCCCAACGTATAGTAGTCGGTTCCGATCATCACGGCACGTCCGGCACCGATGTTGCGGCTGATCACCACCGGTTCGTTCGTCGCCGTCAGCAGGTCGGCGGTGCCGTTGGTGGTGGAGTAGGTGTGCAGATAGGAACCCGTGAAAGGCACGGTGACACCGGCGTTCAGAGGAGTGTCCGCGGTTTTGGTAAGGGAGGCGGTGGTCGGGGAGGAGAGCGGTGTGAGGTTCACCAGGCCGCTGTTGGTTAGGACCAGGTGTTCGGAGGTGGTGTTGGAGCAGGCGATGACCGTGCCGCCGTTGCCGACGAAGGCGTTCAGCACCGGTGCCCATGCCGTGCCGAGCGCGCCGAGCGTGGTCGAGTTGGCGTTCTCCTGTTCGACGATCAGGAACACGTTTTTGCCTACCAGCGCGGCGGCGAGAGCGGTGGGGTCGCTGGTGGTCGTGGTGGTTTCATTGTAGTTGGTGAAGTAAGAGGAAATCGCCTGCTTTGTCTGGGCGTATTCTCCGGACACGCTGGTGTCCGCATAGGCGGTCCAGGTCAGGACCTCGACCTTCGCTGATAGAATCGCGGACAGCGCGGCGGGGCCGGTGAAGGATTCCACCGGATTTTCCGCGGAGTCGAGAGCCTGAAGCGTCGCCTGGAACGGCGCGTCGACGTGTTGGGGCGATGCGACGGGGCTCCAACTGAAATGATCCAGTGGTCCGCTCACAACGTCGAACAGGTCGCTGTAGCCGGCGTGACCCGATCCGTCGTCGGCATGAAGCGTCACTCCGTTGGCGTAGGCGGAAAATGTGACATTGGTGGCAAGCACTCCGTTTTGAAAAACATCCGGCGGGGAGCTGGTCAGCGGGACATCGGTCGTTGATTCGTCGAGCGCGCCGAACGTGACGGCTCCGGTGTAGTTCGTGATGATCACGTCGTTCACATCCATCGCGGTCACGCTCAATCCGAGAGGGCTATTGCGCAGAACCGTCGGTGGAACCGGTGTGAGTTCGAAATGATGGGCGTCGTTGTCCGCGACGCTGCCGGAGACCGAGGAAGCGGGAAATCCGGCTGCCGTTGCGGTCATCGTGACCGGTTGGGCTCCGTCGGTTTCCCCGTCGTCGATGACGGTCAGGGGAATGGCTGCCTGCGTCTGGCCGGCGGCGATGGTCACGGTGGCGGGAACCGTGAGTTCGGACAGATCGTCGCATCCGAGGGAGATAGTTAGATCGGACGCGAGCGTGCCGGAGATGGTCACCGCCCCGGACTTCCCGGAGTCGCCCTCGCGCAGGGTGGGAAGGGTGAGGGTGATGAGGCTGGTTTCATCATCGAGGATGGTCATCGAGCTGTTGGCCGGAGTCCAGCCGACGACCGACGCGCTGATGCCGACCGCCCGGTCGCCGTTGATCCGGTTGTCGTTGACCGGGAGCAGGCTGAACGTCGTGGAGGTCGATCCTGCCGGGAGCGTGACGGTGTGCGGGACCTGGACGGACGGATTATCGCTCGCCAACGTCACCACGACATCCTTGTCCGGCGGCGCGTTGAGCATGATCAGTCCTGTCAGCGGCGAGCTGCCCTCGGTCGCGCTGTTGGGAATGTCCAGACCGATGACAGCGGTTTCGTTGTCGTGAACGGTGAAGGGTTTGGACGCATCCGGAAACGTCGCTGCCGATGCCGTGATGGTGGCGACCTGCGATCCGTCGAGCAGGTTGTCATTGACGGGAGTGATCTGGAAATTCACGGAAGCCGAGCCCGCCGGAATGGTCACACTGGCAGGGACTGTGGCGTCGGTGCTGTTGGAAAGCAGGGCGACGACCAGATCGGCGGCGGGAACGGGATTCGCGGTGATCGTCGCCGTGACGGGCGCGTCGCCCTCGGTGGCGGAACCGGGAGCCGCGAGGGTGAGCGAGCTGTTGAAACTTTCCGCCACGAGGATGTCGTCGAAGGCGAATCCGTCGGTGCTGATGGAGTAGTTGTCGTAGTGGTTGAAGCGGATTTTGAAATTCGAAGTGTAGGCCAGTCCGCGGGCGACGACCGCTGCATCCAGGTTGAGGCTGATTTTCTGCCAGGAGTTGCTGATCGAGCGGAGGTCTCGGATTTCATGCCACGTCGTGCCACCGTCGGCGCTCACGGCCACGCCGTCGAAGTCGGCTCCGTTGGCGAACGGATTGGACGGGGGGGCGTGGGGCTCGTCGTTGAACATCTTCACCCAGAAACTGAGGGTCACGTTCGAGCGGCTCGCGAGATTGAGGGTCAGCGTTGCCTCGTTGCGGGAATAATTGCCGTCCACGCCGGAATCCATGGTGAGGTGATAGTTTCCAGCGTGCGGCGAGTTCGCGGTGGTGACAACGGTGCGGTGGTTGCCCGTGCCGGTGATCGTCCAGGCGCTGGCAAGTCCTCCGCTTTCGAAGGGCTCCCAGAAGATCGGGAGGAAGTAGGGCTCGATGGTCAGGCTGACGTTCCTCGGCAGCGCGGCGGCGGTTGCGCTGTTGGTGAAGGTGATCGTATCCGAGTAGTTTCCCGGGATCAGGGACGAGGCGGCGGCGTTGAACGACGCTGTGACGGTCGTGCTGGCTCCGGCGGCGAGCGTGCCGCCAGCATTTGATAGGGTGAGCCACGGCTGGGTTTTCGCGGCGGTCCAGTTGAGCGGCGACCCTCCGCTGTTATGGAGCGTGAATACTTGCGAGGCCGGCGAAATCGCGCCGCTTGTCTGCCCGTTCGCTGTGAAGGTGCCCAGCGGGGTGACGCCCAGGTTGTCGGGGACGTCGTAGGCTTCGGTTAGTCCGGTCGTGGTGGTGCTGGCGGGTGAGGTCGCGCCAGCCCCCATGCCGCGTTTGGCGAAGGCCGCCCACAGCTCGCTCATGTTGTCTCCGGCGTTGTTGACCAGATCCGCCTGGATGATGGCGTCGCGGGATTGCAGGAAATTCGGATTGAGCGGGCTCAGTTTCATCGCGTCCGTCACCAGTTGGAGTGCGAGCGGATTGCCGATGCCGTAACCGTGTTTTTCTATCAAATTGGCGCGCAGGTCCCACAGCGTGGCACACCAGACCTCGCCCACGTTGTGAACCTCGTTGGCCACGTTGCCGATGATCGGGCTGCGCGGCACGCCCGCGTGCAGGCTGGCTTGCGCGGGATCGATGTCCTTGAAAGTGAGCGGATTTTTCGACAGTTCCGTCGAGTAGGGATAGCGGCGGATGCCGTAGTAGTAATTTGTGCCCAGGCCCGAGTAGGATCTCGTCGCGTAGGCTCCCGCGGCATAGCAGCCGTTAGGAGTGTCGCCGGATTCGCTGAGCAGGGACAACGCGTAGAAATCGGACCAACCCTCGCCCATGCCCTGCGTCTGGCTCGCGCTGATGCCCGCGCCGCCGCCGACGAGGCGGTTGCTGAGGCCGTGGACGTATTCGTGGATGACGATCTCACTGTCCAGATCGCCGTCGATGTCCGGCGTCGGGCCGGTGAACACGTACATCTGCATGCGTCCGGGAGAGCCGTCGGACGGCGTCGAGAAATTCGCGTTGTTGGTGCCGCTGCCGTCCTGCGCGTCCGCCTGCACCGCGTCCGAGCCGAAACCGCCGCGTCCGAAGTTGTTGCTCTGGAAATTTCCGGCGGACTCGGTGAATCCCAGTTCGTAGAGTTTGTCGTGAACCCAGTTGTTCAGATAGAAGAGGTTCGTCACCGCCGCGTCCTTGTAGGCGGACGGCGGACTCGCGAAATTGACGGGAAAATCGAACTGGCGCGTGGCCGAGGTGGGGCGGGGGAGATCGGGGACGTTCGGGAATGCGTCGGAGTCGGCATGCGCGTCCACGTTGTTGCCGAGCGTCTCGGTGCCGCCGTCGTCGATCCATCCGTTGGGTGAGGCGGTGGTGTTGAGCGCGTCCAGGGTCACCAGCTCGGACAGGGTTTCCGCAGGCTGCGCGGCCAGCGGCGAATCGTGGCCGGGCGAAAACGGCGTGGGGCTGTCGTAGGGCTGCTTGTCCGAGTACCTCGCATGGACCCGGAAGGTCGCCGGACTGATGTAGTTCGTGAGCGACTGGCGGACGAGGACCTCGCCATTTTCCGCATCCACCAGCACGCGGAACATTTCGCCGCGCGCGGTGCTCATGACGGTGACGTCCCAGGCGAGCTCGGCGGAAATCTCGCTCATCGGCACCCAGGCCAGGCCCGCGCTGGTGTCGCTGATCGACGGCGCTTCGAGCTTCTGTTTCCGCTCCGTTCCCTGTCCGCCGCCGACGGTGGTGACGGCGCTTTCGTCCAGTGGCGTCCCGATATTTTCCGCAGCGAGGGCAACCGCTTTCGCAGCGCTGACCGGCGGATTCGCGATCAACGCGGCCCGCTTCACCACTCCACCTTCCGCAGCGGTTTCGGGATCAGCGAGGAAATTTCCTCCCATCGTGATCAGCGCGCCGTCGCGGGTCAGGTTCGCGCGCAGGATCGTTTGGAAAAACGGAATGCCGTCGAGTTCCTGCTGCCAAACCAGCGTTTTCATCCCGTTGTGGGCCGACGTGTCCTCGCGGGTGACGCGGGAGTTTCCGGGTTTCAGGACTGCCGACGAATGGGCGAAGAGCCCTTGGTTGGCATCAACAAAGCTCTCGATCACATGATCACCCGCAGGACTCAGGAATTTTCCCA